>JAHQVZ010000093.1 GCA_019634055.1 Leptolyngbyaceae cyanobacterium MAG.088 | reverse complement strand
GACCTATGGCGCGACCAGCTAAGCGATTTTATCGAGCAGATTGTTGGCCGTCCAGCGGTGATTGCGGGTAACTCCATCGGTGGTTATAGCTGTTTGTTTACGGCGGCGACTCGGCCTCAATGGGTGAAGGGTGCGGTGTTATTGAATGGGGTGGGCTCATTTAAGGATCAGATGCCTGCTAAAGAAGCCAGTCCACTGAAAAAAGCGATTGGCAATACGATTAAAAATATTATTCTCAGTCCAGTGCCTAGCTGGTTTGTTTTCCAGTTTGTAAAAAAGAAGTCTTATATTCGCAAGACGCTCAAGCAGGTCTACGTAAACCAGGATGCGGTGACTGAGGAGCTGATTGAGAATATTTATCGTCCGGCGACTGAGCCAGAGGCTCCGGCTGCGTTTGCGGCTTTATTTAAGGCTCCGAGAGGTGAGCGAGTGGATGTGTTGTTGTCGCAGTTGGAGCGGCCTTTATTGTTGTTGTGGGGCACAAAGGATCCTTGGATGAACTGTGAGGAGCGCAGTAATTTATTTAGGAAGTATTACAGCGATATTGAAGAACATTTTTTGGAGGCGGGGCATTGTCCCCATGATGATCGGCCTGAGTTGGTGAATCCGTTAGTTAGAGATTGGGTGATTAAGACTGTTATGGCGTAAGGAATTAGAAAGGTTTGGGTAGGGAAGCAAAACCAGCTGCGTGGGGTCCCACCGAGTTCCCCACACCCCCTGGGTAGGGCGTTCCGCCGCCCTACAACCCAACGAAAAAATATGAAACTATTGGCAAATTGCGACAAAAAGCGGTTGGCTAGGTAGTTTAGAATTTTGCGCGTTGCGACAAAATTCTAAAAACAGAGATTATCTCCCTGCCGCTAAAAGATTGAAAGACAAATAGTCTTTGGATATGGGGAATATCTGCACAGATTTCGTATGCACTTTGTTCTTTTACGATGTGTAGCGAACGCGGAGCAGCGTAATCCCCTAGCCGTAACTCCTTCTGCACCAGCATTATTGCTACCATTAACAACCTACTTTCGAGGGGTGTGGGGACCTAACTTCCCCACGTCATGGAGGGGCGCGGGGAGGAAATCCCCGTACAACCCATTATGCTATTAAACCACCCCTCACAATAAAAACAAAGCCCCAATCGCAGGCAACAGTTTCTGACCAACCTCCACCAGCTTATTCGTCTCCGTAAGCCCCACCATCATATCCTTACAAATAGCTGATCTTTGCCAATCCCTATCTGCATTAACTTTTCACTAAAGATAGACCTTGACTGCATAATCTCTGATTCAATAAGGAAAGTATTTCAGCACCTAGATAAATCTGGACTATGCCCCTTCTCGGATAAATCACCCAACTTCAGGACAATGCCCGCATCCCTTAGACCGTAATAGTCGATGTCTTACAGGAACGTAGAGTCAATGTCATCCAAAGTGAGTCGCCCATTATCGACATTACGGAACATCATCCTAACCATATCGATAAAACTGGAATTGATGTCGTTGGTAACATGGCTAATCCGCCACTACATCCAAGCAAAAACGATTGACTTAACTCGTCAACTAGCTATCAGTACCGAGTCCGAAGACGCGACGGATCCTACAAAATTTGCAGATCACGATAGCAGCTCTACCTGGTACGCCTGGTTCGAAGATAATATCAATGACTTCTATACTGCCGACCCTGCATCAGACTCACAGCCACTAGAGCCAACCGACCTGGTCAACTCCCTATTAGAAAACCAAATCACCCTTTGGCACCATCCTGAATTCGCCCCATGGCTAACGGCTCTTGTCGAACAAGCCTTTTATCAATGGCCCGCTGAAATACCCCTCGACGCAGATTTAACTCAGCCCGAGCAAGTCAGTTCCCCAGCAACACAGCAAACGCTCTCTCAAGCTTTTAATAGTTTGCCATCAGACTTAATCAACAGTACTCACATACAAGAACTGATGCTGATATATCTGGGCGCAAGCTATGCAGTTATTGAACAATTTTCTAAAACGCCTGCAGCTCAAGCCACCGCAAAAAAGCGAAAGCATTATCAGCAGCAGCGCTATGCCAAACACTCAGCTGCACAACAGTAAGAGTCAGCACTAGATAAAACAACACTCTCCTCATACAGTGATACCCATAGCGTATCCATAGAGGTTTTACGCGCGATCGCACCCCACCCAAACCCATAGCTCATTCATACCCTTTCCTTGACCAGCAAGTGATCTGCTGACATCCTCCTCAATACCGTTTTCTTAGCAACCACGATAATTAAGCTATTTGATCCCTAATTAAGCTATTTGATCCTATCGTTGCAGCTACTCCGATCTGCGGTATTAAGGAAAAAGCCACCAATCAGTCAAGCATCAACTCAAGGAGCCCCAGCATGACCATTTCTATGGACAAGCCAACGCTGCGCACCCCGCAATACTACAAGCGGGAACTCAACTGGCTGCAGTTTAACAACCGGGCGCTCCACAAAGCATTTAACCAACGCACACCCTTACTAGAACGCCTTAACGTATTAGCCACATTCAGTACCAATCTAGATGATTTTTTTATGGTCCAGGTGCCAGAATTGTTAGATCAAGCACAAACCAATATTACAAACACTCCAGGGAATGGCATTACTCCTCGGCAACAGCTGGAGCACATCCATGATCATCTATTACCCATTGTGCAACGACAACATACGTATTTCTTTGGTGAAATGCGATCGCACATGGAAACTGAAGGCATCTACCTCCTCACCTACGATCGACTCAACCAACAACAACAATCTCATTTAACCGAGTTATTCGAATCCCACATTTTCCCAATTTTGACCCCCTTGGGCGTTGACCCGGCCCACCCATTCCCCAGAATGTCTAACCTCAGCCTCAATATCGCAGCCGAGATAGAAGATCCCGAAACACAAACCCCTCGATTCGTTAGAATCAAAGTTCCCAACAATTTACCCAGGTTTATCAGTTTTCCCGACAACCTCAAAACTGTCGACCACCAACCAGTTTCCTGGGCAGGCATTGCCCTAGAAGACATTATTATCCGTCACCTAGCATCTCTATTCCCAGGCATGGCCATTCTCAACAGCCATCCGTTTCGCATCACTAGAGCCACTGAGGTTCCTACACAAAAAAACAAACCTGACAATCACCTACTTGCTATCCAACAAGACAGTACCAAACGACAATTAGATGGATCTGTTGTCCGCCTTGAAGTAGCATCAACCTTTCCTAAAAACTTACAGGACTCTTTAATCCAAGAGTTCCAAATTACCCCTGATGATGTCTATCAACTCGATGGACATCTGAATTTGCGAGATTTATATTTTTTCTGCCTATTGCCAACCCAAGATTAAATACGTCGCCTTCAGAGTCAACCTTAACACTGAGGCAAGAGCGGCAACCATAGTCCTACGAACTCAAGCCCTCCAATCCCCCATCTATGCCCCAGAGATTACTGACCATCGACTGCCTTACAACTGACCCATTACTTTTCCATATCAAACTGTATAGAAATAGAAGCTGCAGAACGCTTCATGTTTCTATACAATATTCTTTTAATAGGAATAAATGCTTAGACATCTAGTGCATTTGTTCTTGCTTGGGCAATGCCTATACATTAAAAATCTACTTTTATAAGCAGTGAGGGGTAAGCATGTATATCGTACAAATCGCCTCTGAGTGCGCTCCGGTGATTAAGGCCGGAGGTCTAGGAGATGTAGTCTATGGTCTCAGTCGCGAGCTAGAGTTACGCGGCCATACAGTAGAGCTGATTCTGCCCAAATACGATTGCATGCGGTATGACCACATTTGGGGTCTACACGATGCCTATAAAGATCTAAAGGTCCCCTGGCACGGGGCTGAAGTTCACTGTGATGTCCACTGTGGCTGGGTTCATGGCCGTCTATGCTTTTTTATTGAACCCCACGATAAGGATAATTGGTTCCGCCGTGGCAAATACTATGGCTGTGATGATGACCCCATGCGTTTTGCCTTCTTTAGTAAGGCGGCCCTAGAATTTTTACAGCAGAGCAACAAGCGCCCTGACGTTATTCATTGCCACGACTGGCAGACAGGTCTGATACCTGTGATGCTGTTTGAAATTTATAAGTACCACGGTATGGAGCACCAACGCGTGTGCTATACCATCCATAACTTCAAGCACCAGGGTAATGCAGGCACCGATGTCCTCTACGCCACCGGACTCAACCGCCCAGAGTATTATTTCAACCTGGAGCGCTTGCAGGATAACTTCAACCCCTTCTCCCTGAACTATATGAAAGGGGGCATTACCTTTGCCAATGCGGTCACCACCGTGTCACCCCACCATGCCTGGGAAGCTCACCATGGAGACTTTGGCTATGGTCTAGGCCACACGCTTCATGTCAATCAGCATAAGTTTAAGGGCGTGCTCAATGGCATCGACTACAACCTTTGGAATCCAAAGAATGATGCCTACATTTCTGACCCCTATACCCCCGACACGCTAGACCAGAAGCTTTACAACAAAAAAGCATTGCGTGAACGACTGATGCTGGGGCATGATGACAAACCGCTGGTCGCCTTTATTGGTCGTCTGGATGAGCAAAAAGGTGTGCATCTAGTACACCATGCCATGTACCGTTCCCTCAATCGGGGTGCTCAATTCGTTCTGCTAGGTTCAGCGACTAGTGCCAGCATTAACGATCATTTCCAGTATGAAAAAACTCATCAAAATGACAATCCTAACTGTCATCTAGAGCTGGGCTTTGATGAGGAACTATCTCACTTGATTTACGCTGGTGCAGATATCATCGTCGTACCTAGTAATTTTGAACCCTGCGGTTTGACTCAGCTGATTAGCTTTAAGTACGGCACAGTGCCCGTAGTAAGAGGTGTGGGTGGTCTAGTAGATACCGTCTTTGATATCGACTATGACGAAAATAAACCACCTGAAAAGCGCAACGGCTTTGTGTTCTACCAGTCTGATAACTATGCCCTAGAGTCAGCTCTAGATAGAGCTTTAGACCTTTGGTATACAGACAGAGAAGGATTCGAACAAGTGCAGCGCCAGGGTATGGCCTGTGATTATTCCTGGAATATCCCTGGAGAGCAATACATCAAAATCTACGATTCTATCCGTCATCAATAGAAAAAGCAGTCTCAATACCCACACCTGGCTAACACCTGGGCAAACTGAGATAGTACACACTCATGTTTTATAGGGGTATTTTCCATGTCCAGCGTTGGTCTGAATAAGTGGACCGTCAGCGGTAATTTGGCCGCTGACGCTGCAGTCAAAACGGTTGATTTACGCGATGGTCGCCAAGCAAAGGTGGCCGATGCCACAATTTATGTCCGTGGAGTTAAAGATCGCAATGAATCCTTCACGGTCAGCCTTAGTATCTGGGAAGGATCCGCTGGCTGGAGAAAACTAAATTTTTTGAAAAAAGGTTCCTTGATTATTTGTACTGGCAGTGTAGAGCCCACACCCTACGTGTCCAAAGCCGATGGTTCTCCTAAAGCTGGACTCACCATGAACGTACTAGATATTGACCTAGATGTGGTGCGAGACCCTGATGGAGAGACGGGTCGCAACAATTCTACGGCTGATAACAAAACTCCTGTAGCGGCTTGATACACGTAGTTTTGCGGAGATATTTTGTATCTTTTATGGGTACTTTCAGGTATCTTTTTATGCTTAAAAAAAGCTTAAGACAAAACTTCAAAGAAAGTTCAAAATATCTTCGCAGAACTGTTATCTGACGACCCTAATTTGGGATGAATGTAGTGTGTAGATAAACGAACTATATTTAACCCACCCCTTATCGGCTACGTTAATATACAGAAACTAGCTGGGCTGTTGGTAACAACAGTCCGGCTTCTAACCTTTAAAGCTCTAGGGCTGCAGGCGACGGGTATGAATCTGATAGGGTCTACCTGGGCTAGGAACCATCGCTTCTTCTAACAGATTTAGCTCCACATCAACGGTGAGTCCTAGGGTATTAGCGATGGGCACTGGTCCAGGATCAGATACCACGCCATAGGCATCGTAATATCGCACAATAAACCCCTCGGACCTGGTTTCACAAGGCTTGAAGGCGGCAAGGATACAGTGATCTACACTCAAACTCAGGAAACTTTGACTAGCTGGAATTTCTCTCCGCTGATAGAAATTTTTAGTCGGCTGGGCGAGATAGGGCTGCAGCGGAATATTTAGGCTCTGGGCATGGTGAGGTGTACGGGCGGTTTGCCAGTTGCCTGCATGGGGATACAGGGCATAGTTAAAGTGGTGATGGCCGCGATCGCAATCCGGATCTGGCCACAACGGGGCCTTTAGTAATGTCAGCCTTAGCTGAGACGGTTGCGCATCAAACCCATGCTTACAGTCCGTCAAAATACTCAGGCCAAAGCTATCATCACTTAAATCAGCCCACCGCAAAGCAGGCACTTCCCACTTTGCTTTGTCATGATCAGTGGTTGGTTTGGTGGGTCGTTCAATGGCACCAAAGGGGACTTCATAGGTAGCATAGTCAGCCGCTACAGTCAGCGGAAAATTAACCTTAAGCACCACCTGAGTCTCTTGCCAATCTACCCAGGTTTCCACCTGCAAAACAGGTGAGTGAGCGGCTAAAACATAATCTTGCAGAATAGTAGACTTATTTAGCCGCCGCGTAACGCGTATACGTTGAGAAATGGGGTTATGGGCAATCCACTCAATCCTTAACAGCTCTGTAGGCTCACAGGGGTTATCTTCATAATCAGGCGCAATATTCCAGGCATCCCAATATTGACCACTGTCGTCAAAACATTGCAGCTGATTTGCAGCGCTACTAAAAATCTCTCGACCTGTTACCAGATGAACACAAGAGACAATTTCACCTGTCTCTGGAGAAATCACAACTCGCAAACAACTATTCTCTAAGATAAAGTCAGAGTTTTGTTCTAATTGTTTTTCTATAACACTAGGTTCAGCAGCCACCAGAGCATATAGACGGTAACCCACTGCTGGCACATCATGGGCCACAAAGCTGAGCACTTGCTCTGGCTGAGCTGGGTTCTCACCTAAAGGATTACTGATTGCCTTTAACGCTATCTCCACTGACTGACCAGTTTGGTCATCAATAATCTGCCATTGCCCTGCGGGAACCATCACATCGACCACCTCTGAGCGTGACCAGCTATGGGCATTAAACACGAGCAGTGGCTGACCACGGTCAGTTTTCACTTGATCTGCTAAGGCTTGCAATGCACTTTCTAAAATCGATTGCCCCAAAGCATTGACCCTTGACCATTCGCGATTAGCATCTGCAAAGACTTCTGGAATGGATGAGCCTGGCAAAATGTCATGAAACTGATTAAACAAAAGCCCCTGCCAGGCCGTCTTTAATTGTTCCTGGGGGTAGGGTTGGCCAGTCACCAACTGCGCCACCGTCGCCCAGACTTCTGCCTGATATAACAAATCTTCGCAGCGACGATTCTGTTGTTTCTGATCGCTATGGGATGTATAACAACCACGATGCAGCTCTAAATAAAGCTCATCGTTCCACAGAGGTAATTGGTTGAATTTGTTCGCGGTTTTAGTGGGTAGTTCTCCTGACTCCTGACTCCTGACTCCTGACTCCTGGCCCCCCATTCCCCATTCCCGTTCGGCTGAGCTTTGTCGAAGCCCATTCCCCATTACCTCACCCAAAAATTCCGCTGGCTTAGAAAAGCTAACCTCTGGAAAAAACGGCGACTCTTGCCAACGTCGAGCCTTCATCAACATATCTCGTGTAGGCCCACCGCCATGATCGCCCACCCCCGGTAACCAGCAGGCATGACGACTCTTGGTTTTCTCTTCCCACTTAGCGGCGTACTCGGCCATCTGCACCGGGTCAAAGTCTGTGCCAATGGGCGGCAGGGTCCACCCTAACACTTCACTCCCATCAGGGGCCTGCCACCGAAACAGGTCGTGGGGAAACTGGGTGGTATCGTTCCAGCGCAGCTTTTGGGTAGCAAATACGTCCACACCACCTAGCTTGAGCAACTGGGGTAACTGAGAACAAAAGCCAAAGGTATCGGGCAACCAGGCAATTAAACTGTGGGCTCCAAATTTTTCTTGACAGTAGCGCTGACCATAGAGCAGCTGGCGTGCGATCGCTTCTCCACTGACAATATTTAGCTCAGGTTCTACCCACAAACCGGCATCAATAGACCATTTCCCAATGGCCACCTGCTGCTGTACCTGGGCAAATAGCTTGGGACGATTGGCCTCTAACCAGTCAAATAAGGCCGGACTAGAGTGGGTATAGGTCAACTCAGGAAAATCCTGCTGTAGCGTCAGTACTGACTCAAAGGTACGCTCTGCCGCACGCCAGGTGTCGGCCACTGGCCACAGCCAGGCTAAATCTAAATGGGCATGGCCAACGCAGTGAATCTGGCGCTTTTTTACCCAATCACCATAGGGCAACAGGCACTGGCGTAAACAACTAAGGCGCTGATGCAAATCGCCACTACTGGACTGCCATTCTTTCGTAATGACAGCCTCTATCGCAGGCAGTTTTTCTGGAGCCAGAGTTTGCAAATAGTACTGAAGAACTTGCAGCTCATCCGCGACAAAGCCGGGTTCAGGGCTGATGGGATGATTAGGGGCTTCATAGATTAGCTGCGATCGCACCAGAGCTCCCGCATCATGCTTTGGGCTTTCCAACCGCAGTGCCACATCAAATGACTCCCCTGGGTTTACCGATTCGCTTAAACACAGCCGGGTAAAAAAGTCGAACAAATCCCCTGATTGCCAGCATTCTCCATTCACATACAATTGTGCATCTTCAGCCCACCAGGCAGTTGATAAACGCAGCGTTAGTCCGTCTAGACAATAACCATGCAGGGTTTCTGGGACCGTAATCCGCTGATAGAGCCATAACGCGCGACCACGTGGCCAGGCAATATGCTGCCGTTCATTCAGCACCTGGATCTCCCATAAACAGCCTGGTACTGCAGCCCCTAAATCACCACCAAGGTCCTCATAGAGGCCACGCCACTGCATCTGCACATCCTGCTGACTATATGTGCGTAGCTCTTGTATGAGGTTTGTCAGAAATGGACTAGAGGCGTTCATAGTTCCGCTAATATCGGACTAGGATTATAGTAATCGGCGGATGCATTCGTCGATTACGAGTCAGGTTTGTTTAGGATCACAGCTGTTAAGGACAACTATGATCCTAAACAAACCTGACAGATGTTATATCAAGCGTCTGCGGATACTTGTCATCCCACTATGCCATCGTCGTCTCGACCCTACAAAAGCAAATTACTCACGTTTGTGCTGCAGCAATGGCAGCAAGGATTAGAGCGACAAGATCGGGCCTGGCGACAGCTACAGTCAACTACCACGTGGGGAGCGCAGGTGGCTATATTCCCCATCTACGTCATCATACGAGCAGTAGAACGGGCAAGGTTTGCCATTGATAGCAGCAAGTCTTCCCAAACACCCACTCAAAATCCTGCCAAAGCTCATGTCACTGATATTGAGCACTCGCTGACAGCTATCCTAAGTCACACTCAACAATTGCTCTCCCCAACCCAAAAGAGACAGATTACTATTGCCCCCAGACGTAGTCTCATTAGGCAGACTAGCTATCGCCTCTCAAACGTATTCCACCAAATCAAACAACAACTGACTGACAAACCATCTTCTATGACTCACAGTCCTAGAAGAACTAAGCTTTTACAGCATAAACTGCGTCAAATACCAGAGCACCTAACTCCGAGTAGTCAAGCTAATATTAATCGTAGAAATACATCAAATCTGTTACAGAATGGAACAACCCTAGCCTCTGCACTAAACAGTAGAAAACTGGTATTAGTGAACCTCAAAAATGAGATCTTTGATATTTTTACCCCTGAACAACAGTCAGACCTGCAATATTACATCACACGAATTATCACTGCCTATGAGCAATCACGCAATCCAACACAAACAATAGTGCCTCGACACTCACAAAAGCTCTATGGCTCACCCCAGCTGACTATCGAAGGCCAACTAACACATCCTAGTCACTCTCATACAGCAATTCTTAGGCACACTCAACAGCTTCTCTCCTCAGAACAAAAAGGACAGCTGGCAATTACACCTCAATATAGGCTGATCAGCAAAGGGAAAAACAGTTTATCTAACCATAGCAATGAAACAGCAGAGCTCACTCAGAATGGAACCACTCTGGCCTCGTCCCTACAAACTCGAAAGCTCGTATTAGTAAATCTCAAGAACGAGGTTTTTGATATCTTTACCCCTGAGCAACAGACAGACATCAATCGCTATATTGCAAAGGTCATGAGTACTTATAGGCAAAGCAAGACTATAGTACGTCATCAAGCTAAGCCCCTGTCTGCTCAGACCATTTTGACCATTGGTGCAGCGTTTATAGAAGCACTGCCCATAGAGTTTCACAAAGCATGGTCAAACATAGCACCAAGAGCCAAGTCCCTTAGCCTTCCTCCTCTAAAAACCAATAGTCCTCAACCCAATTCTCGCGTTTTTTATCCATCGTCAGTCAACGCCAAGACTTTTAAAGCACGTACCCATCGGTTATCAAGTCAATCGTCCCAAGCCAATCACACCCGTCGATTATCCAGCAAAAGTCCCCACGCATTTGAAACCGACGTTAATGATGCCAGCTATTTAGAACATCCTTTAGAAAGAATCCTACGCTGGATTGACCGTGTACTCACCTGGTGTGAACGCCGTTGGCAGCAGTGGTTAGACCATAGGACCAACATAGGGTAGTCGGACGCACACTCTGCTGGTTTTTCTACAAATGCTCAAACACAAAATGTAGCATGCACTCTACACATGCCGATATTATCTCTTTAAATTCTTATTCTGCTATCTCCACCATAACCAATTAGACAGATTAGTATAAGTGGATAGCTTGGATATTATATACAATATGAACAAGCTATTTTACTTCATAGATTATGTGCACAGACCAAAAATTTAAGGACTTTGAGTCTAAAGCCCCCGTCATATAGCCCAAAGGAGCATCCAATAATC
This sequence comes from Leptolyngbyaceae cyanobacterium MAG.088, assembly GCA_019634055.1. Classification (GTDB taxonomy): domain Bacteria; phylum Cyanobacteriota; class Cyanobacteriia; order Phormidesmidales; family Phormidesmidaceae; genus Leptothoe. The sequence continues at coordinate 27,827 of JAHQVZ010000093.1, read as the reverse complement.
AAAAGGTAGCGGACGGGGCATCAATACCTAATAGTTAATTAGGGCAATCTACCGAGTAAAAAATCATGTACAGATATAGGTTGTGACTAAAAAACTCGTTATCCGTCTAATTCTTCTCTTAGGCTTAATCGTGCCATTTCTTCTACGAGAAATGAATAATAGCCTTGAGCCATATCCAGCTGTCCTGCAGCCATCCGGTGCTACAAAAATATCTACCTCAGAAGGGCTGCTCAAGTTCTCTAGAACCGAACTCATCATCATCTGCAGTAATGGTTCTGAAAAGTCACTAGACCCAAATCAATTTTTTGACACCATTCCTACCCAATATTGGACTCACATTGCCCGCAACGGTTTTGGCTTTAATGAGCCAAAGTCTAAAAGCGTTTCATTAGGCATTTGGACACTACAAACTACTACTGTACTAAAAGCTTCCCCAGAAGACAAAAAAGCTGCTTTAGAATGGATGCATAAGCAACTGAAAAACCTCGACATAGAAGATGCAGAGACACTAAGAGTTCAACAAGTAAAAACTGTATTCAATCTTGATAAAAGAATAACGATAAAAAGTGAGATTATTGCACAATCAGATGTTGAACTTCATTAGCAACTCACTAGATTTTCTAGAAAACCGGATCAAACAGGTAACCCATATTGATTCTCTTTCACTCTGCCTGTTTCGCATTGTCTTTGGTCTATTTACTTTATGCTTTCGCTGGCAAAGCTTTCGCTGGATTGGTAGCGTTCCCGACGCATTTTACAATCCACCCATTGTGAGTGTATCGTCTCTGTTCTCTAGCTTTCCCCATCCATTTTTTTTCTACACCATCGATTTCTGTCTGGCCATTTTTACCATTACCCTTCTCATAGGTTTTTTTACAAGGTTTTCTACTATTGCCTTATTGGTGATATTGATCGTTGCAAACAACTTTCAATATTCCCTAGGCAAAATTGATCATGGCTCAGTACTTTACCTATGCGTACTGCTAACTATGGCATTGAAAGATTGGGGGCGATATCTTTCAGTTGATTATTTCCTATTTCATAAACAACAGAATTTGTCGCCGTTTTCCAAGCCTCAAGAAAATCTCTGGCTGCTAGCTGTGTTAATATCCTTTAGCTTTTTCACAGCAGGCTTTGGCAAAGCCCTCACTTGGATAGATTTTGATCTGTCTACCAGCGGTTTTCTCAGCTGGCTATATTCTGGCTACTTCAGTTATGGTCGTACCCACCTGCTTGCACCATTTATCATTGGTATCAACGTTCCATTGTTATGGGAACTGGTTGATTTCTCTGCCGTCATCTTTGAACTAGGGTTTTTAATAGCCATGTTCTGGCGCAGGGCCTGGTACGTATGGCTAGCTATCGCGTGTTTCTTTCATCTATCGAACGGTTTACTACTTAACATCCCTTTTAATACAAATGCTATTGCCTATTTGGCCTTTATCCCTTGGTCGCAGCTGAGTTCATTTAACCGTGTGCTGATTCATTCTTTCCGTCGGTGGATATGGCTGCTAATCGTTCTCTGGACTCTTACCCTAAGCCTAAGCCTTTCCGTCGGCCATGCATTTAATGGGTTAGCCTATTACCTGGGAGAAAGTCTAAACATTCCCACAGCCACGTTATTAGCCAGCTGCGTTCTATGGATCTGCTGTCTTTATTTATTTATCTGGATCATTACGACTGGCAAACTCGATTACTTCCTAGAAGGAAGCAAAAAACAAAATTCAGAGTGAAGGCACAAAGGAGAAACGTAAGCTGACGATATATGGTTGAGACTTACATATGAGTCCGCATACTCACTGAAAAATGCTATGAGCACGACAAGAACGCGAACGTCAGATATTCGAATTCGAATGACTGAAAGAGTACATTTATTCTTGGCCAACAGCCCACGTTCTAATTTTGTCAAAAAAACCATAAAAGCTTCATTCGAGTTTTACAGCCATAAGCTTTTAAGACCATATTTTCAATATCAACTGAGCAAGCGCAGTCATCCTCTAAAGTACTTGTTCGTATTATCACCAATGCGCTCTGGCTCTTCTTTACTGGTCCATTTGCTCAACAGCAATTCTGAAATTGAAGGCTTTGGCGAAAGTCATTGTGCCTATTCGAATTGCCAAGATTTAGAACATCTTATTTATAGAACAGCTGTCATCCAAAATTCTTTTGACTTTAAAAATGCCAGCTATGTTATGGACAAGATCGTTAGAAATCATGATATCTCAGAGGAGATTCTCAAAGACAAAAACACTAAATTCATCTTTTTATTACGAGATCCAGAGGCTTCATTCAAAAGTGTTGCCCAATTAGGTAAAAACTATCCTCTTCTCCAAGAATATAACTATTTTGATCACTGGTTCGAGTACTATCAAGAACGCTTAAACTTCTTACAAAAGACAGCCCAAACAATTGATGATAAGCATCGTTGTTTATTTATACAATACGAAGCCTTACTGTATCAGACAGAAGTGTCTCTTCAAAGATTTCAATCATTTTTAGACACCAAAACTGCTTTTTTTGAGGAATATAAAGTTTCTAAAACTACGGGATCTCTTAGATATGGAGATCCTTCAAACGTTCTGAAATCAGGAAAAATATTACGTCCACAGAATACTCATAAGGAACACACTCATATCTTTAATCAAGAAGAAAAAGAATTAGTTTATCGTACATACCAGAATTGTATAGATCACTTAATTGAGGTAGCTGAAACCTGTTAAATCGTCTGACAAGTTATAGTTAAGAGCCTAATTAAATACTACGTCTAACAACCCAGACTTTAAGAATAGCGATCAAGAATAGGTTGAAGTTTTTCCACCAAACGCTCAACATACGGTTCATCCAACATCTCTTGATGTGGACTTTCAAACGCATGCACTCTAAATTCATGCTCTACACATGTATCCCATCCCCAGAGAAGATCCTTCATATCAGTTACTGGATTCCTTGCTCTAAAGGAAGCAAGAGAATAGGGTCTTGCAGTTGGCACATACGTGTCCATAGTTGACAAGAAAAAATCAACATTCCCATCATATGGCTGAGGTGTGTACACAGATTGAGCCCGTAAAAACACCTCAAAAAATCGATCTTTAATATACGCATTACGTTGCTCTACGTCCTTTGAGGCAATGGCTGAACTTGACAGACTCGAAACAGGGTCATTGGCACTGGATTGTGGGGCGTCTTCATTCGTGATTTCATCAGATTGAGACGTCCGGGCAGATTCTGTTAAACGTTGCGGCTTCTTGTTTTCTAAACCGGTCTGACGATTAAAGACTTTCAGTAGTCTTTCTGCATACCCTTGAACCCTAGCAAGAAACCATGGGGAAAATTGCGTTTTAGGTATCCTACGTGAGTAAAATTCGATAGCATAGCCAAGTCTACGCCACCAGTAAAGTGCTAAGGAAGCGTTATGCCAAAAATCTAGCGGACCTGGCTTAAAAGCAGGTTTATGGAAATAATATCTTACCCGAGGTAGCCAATAATTTTTGTACTCTGGAAAGGTGGTGTCAAACAATCCTAAAAGCTCTATTTCATGCCCCTGTTGCCTCAACTGCTGAGCCATTTCATAGGCAACAACTCCTCCGGTACACTGACCACCTATTAAGTACGGTCCTTGGGGCTGATGCTGCAATAATTCAGTAACGTAGTGGGCGGCCATCGCCTCAATTGTCTCTAATGGCTCACTCACACCGTCTAAATCAACTGGACGCAAGGCATAAAAAGGCCGATCGTTCTTAAGGCATCGCACCAGGGTTTCGAAAGTCACCACATCGCCAAAGCCAGCATGCACAAGAAAGAAAGGTTTCTTGTGCCCTTGCCTACGAATAGGGACTAGTGAAGACCAATCATGGGTCCCGTCTGACTGACTTAAAACTGTTGCAAGTTGCTCTATCGTAGATGATTCAAACAAGGTTGCTAACGGCAACATGCGACCAAATGATTGTTCAATTTTCAAAAAAAGTCGTGCCGCCAAAATAGACGTACCGCCTAACTCAAAAAAGTTATCATGAATGCCAACAGCATCTACATCTAAAACATCGCACCAAATGTCGGCTAATGCTTGCTCAGTTGGGTTACTCGGTAGAACTTGGCTAGGACTGCTTCCTTTCACTAGAATTTCGAGTTGTTCACGATCCAGTTCACCTGAAATTGTTAAGGGAAGTTTAGACAACACTGTAAATGCGCACTGACTTGTCGTACCAAACCGACTATCTACCAGAGATGCGGTTTCCATAACTGAGGTTTGGGCAGAGGCAGACAGAGTTCCATAGGCCTTAAGCTGATGCATCAATGTCAAAGATTCATTTTGATAGCATTGAATAGTTGGCTTAGTGCCATCCAGACCAAAAATTAATTGCTGTTTACGATATTTCAGAGCAATCAACAAAGAATTCAATCCTTGTTGGGCTGACATGGCCATCTGTCCCTGAGCGCGGCGGACATCCGTCCCCTGATAGCCTTTATTGACGCCAATTTGTGACCAGGTACTAGACCCCAAACAATAACTTTGCAGGTTCGCATCTACTCGCTGGTATTGACTGAAGCTTTCTAAAAAGCTATTGGCAACTGCATAGCCTCCAACCGTAGCACCACCAAATAAATTGGTCACAGATGATAGGCTCACAAAAAGACAATCTGGCTGACGTTTTGCCAACTGATGTAAACACCATGTTCCTTGCATTTTTGGCTGTAATGTGGCTGCTAGTGACACCTGATTCTCTTGTAGCAATACTCTTTCTGGAGCAATACCTGCTAGATGAAAAATACCGTTTAAGGACAATTGCCAGGAAGCTTGTACATCATTAACCGTGGCTGCTAGCTGCTCAAAATCACAGATATCAACTGCCTTATAGCAAACGCGATCGCAATTAATAGCTTCTAGGGTCATCAGATTACGAATCTGAGTTGCTACTTTATCATCAGTGTCTAAATAAGATGGCCATTCTGATCGATTAGGCAGGGGAGAACGGCCTAACAGTAACAAATGAGCCTGATGATGACGCATCAGATATTGAGCAATTTCAAATGCGACTCCCCCTAATCCACCGCTAATAAGATATAGGCCCCCGGTCTGAAGCGGAATATCCTGGGTCGTTTGCCCCACTAACTGTGCAGACCTTAAGCGCGGAACTCGCCTCACACCACGCCGAACCACAACCTCGCGTTCTGCTTGTAATACCTGAAGCTCATCCCATACATAAGCGGCATTCTCTTCCACTGTGGTCAGCTCTAAATCAAGGTGACGACAGTCCAACCAGGGAATCTCTTTAGGAAAAGTCTTAATTAGGCCCAAAAGTGGACTTTTTTCATAGGCAACTGACTCATGGGGGACCGTTGCCTGTACATTGTTAGCCACTACTTGCAAGCGCATAGAGTCAGCAGCGCTAGTAGCTGCTTGGCAATCAGCTAATGCCTGTACTAGCCATAAGATACTGTACAAACCACTTAATTGATCTTCCTCTAGCCTTGCCAAGGACTCAACAGGCGTCCACTCGCGATATTGCCAAAGATGAAGAATTTGCGTCACTGACTGATGCTGCTCCAAGAAAACAGTCAATAACTGACGATAGTCATCAGAGTTCTGCGGATTAATCTCATATCGATTGGGTGTTAATTGCTTAAATTCAGGCCCTGGCTGTACTAAAAAGCACTGAACCCCCTGCCCTGATAATTTCTGCGCCAGAATCTCGCCTAAGCCCAAGTCATCCGTAAAAATAATCGTGTTGCCGACAAGTTGTTTTAGCAGAGGAGGACTAATCTTAGATAGCCAAACTTTCTCATAAAACCAATCAGGCAGAGTCTTATCATTAGCCAATAATAGATCTATCTGTTTCAGTCGTTCGTCAAAATGACCGGCTTCAAATTGTTGTTTAAGCTTTAAGCGCTGCAACTTTCCAATAGATGTCTTAGGAACTTCGTGCTTCTGCACAGGGACCAAAAAGTCTGGGCTAATACCAAGAGCACGAACTACTTGACTTCGAATTTTTCGCAAGAGCTGCCCTAGGCAAGTGTCATCACTCTCCGTCGGATTAAAGAAAATAAGCAATAAATCAGTGTTTTGCCCCACCTGACGAATTCCACAGGCAACCGTATAAGAAATCTCTACACTATCAAGGGTCTCCACAAGAGACTCAATCTCATAGCAGTAATGGTTGAGACCGTTAATAATAATAATGTCTTTCTCACGACCAGTAACCGTTAGTCGGCCATTATTTAAATACCCAAGATCCCCTGTCTTAAACCATCCATCCTGGGTAAAGGCCTCTTGATTGAGACTAGGATTTTGATAATACCCGGAGAGCACCATAGGACCTTTAATTTGTAAACGGCCCGTTGCGTTTTCTGACAAGACATTATCTTGAGCATCTACAATTCGCATTTGAAACCCTGCCGTTGGAGCACCGACCTCCACTGCAGTCGCCTCAGCAGACAAAGAACATAAATAATTATGAGAAAACGTTACAGCTGCACAGGTTTCAGACATGCCCCAAGCGGCATGCATTTTCTCTGGGGTTAAACCAAAGGGTGAGAAGAGAGTAACAAAACGCTGTGCGGTTTTTGGAACAATCGCCTCAGCCACACTCAGCATTGACTTCAATGACGACAAATCCCATTGGCGCTGCTGAATGTCACTGGCACGATCATTCATTAACCCTAGTGCAAAGTTAGGTGCCCAGGCAAAGGTGACTCGATAGCGTTCAATCCAATCAAGCAGCGTCAGCGGATTTTCTAAGACTAGTTCAGCTGGAGCATGAATTTGATGAGACCCTACATATACATCCCGAATAGAACATCTCACCAGGCTACCCACATGATCTAAACGCAACCAGTTAAGGGAAATATCCTGACTGGTAAAATTATTCACCTGGGCACTGGCGGCCACATTACTTAAGATATTGTGGTGGGTAAGTCCCACGCCTTTGGGTTGTCCTGTACTGCCTGATGTAAATAACAACACGGCTAGATCATCAGGATGACTGTGATAACCCGCCGGATCCATTTCGCTGGTAGGTGCGATATTACCCTGTTCTGGCAATGTTTCCAGGGTTTGAATCTGGAAGCCATCAAGATTCAGATCGACACTGAGCTTTGTCAATTGACTACCCACTCGCTTATTCGTAAAAATGAGTGGTTTCTCTAACTGCTGCCAGATATTACATAGCTTTTGAACAACTGGATTACCTGCTTCATGGATAGGTGCGATCGCAACTGGGACAGGAACAAACCCTCCCAACATACAAGCCCAAAAAGCAGGAATATAGTCCTGATTCTCATCAAACTGAAAAATTATCTTCGCTTTAGGTGCTAAAGCCAACTGTTGCAGGCCAAACAAAATACTTTCTGCCCGAGATAACAGCGCAGGATAACGTTGAACCCGATGAGTGTCATCATTCTGAATGTAAGTAATACCTTGTAAAGGGCATGCCTGAGCCGTGCGACGCAAAGATATAGCTAGATTCAGAGGCAATGCTTCATCCAAGTGCAAAGCAGGACCTTTAGCAATGGCTAAAACGTCAGAGTGCGCAGCGACCACCACTGACGACTCAGACGATGCAGGCTCATCTACCCTCCTAGGCAGCTCAGACAACAACCGTTGAACAGGTTGCATATCTGGCAACATATCTGAAAGATGCAAAATATCTAAACTACCAGCATTCGCCTCTACGCTCATCGCCACCTGTTCTACCTCAGGCTTAGATACCCAATAGCGCTGCCAACACTCCAACAGATCTGCATCGAATAGGGGAAGTTTTGCCAGTGCCACATGATCAATCTCGCCCGCATCTGTCAGAGGAATATGGTTAATAGGCACAATACGTAGACTAGCAACAAGCTCATCGGGAAACTCTGCTTGTAAATGGGCCTTAAGACGCTGCTCACTAAAGATCCCTAAAATCACAACATAAGCAACAATCACTGGTTGTAAAGGCGGTTCACGATGTTGAAAACGAACAACGCAATCAACAATAGACTCCTGCTTCAGAAAAGCAGCCATTAACTGATACTCAAGTACAGAAGATTGAGAACCCATGTTGTCTTGAAAAACTTAAAATACACCGAAAAATACATGCAACATGCACCCAGCAAGCCCAGCAAGAACAATATCCTTGTTAGCCCTAACCTTCAACAGCACATCACCAAACTTCTTAGCGATACCTTCGTGATATCAGCCCTACAAGTGTGAAAATAACGCTTACACCATTAGCCAATAAGAATGCACCAAACCCATGACCCTTGAAAAGGTAGATATTGTTAACCACCATAGGCAGCCATAATTTGTATCAAATAATACTCACCCTTAATGAGAAAGCACCCAATTTATAAGATGGCCCTTACACCGCCACCAAATCCTTGACCAACATTTCAGTCATGAGGCGATGCATATCATCGGCGGCAGCAGCCAATTGGTTAGCATCCAAAGGATAATTCTGAATTTCAAGCAATACGTTGGTCGCTAAGGCCGTATGAAAATTGTACTTGAGTTCAAACGTTGCCCTCGCAATATGGTCCTGACGACTACCTGCAGGGAAATAGATTCTAGGGATTGTAGATTTATCTAAACGATTAATTAGATAGCATTGCTCAGGATTAAAGTGCATATGACCATCATCACCACCAAAGCAATCGAGACGCATAACCTCCTGCTGGAGAATATAGAGTGATGCAGAAGGACCTGAACCAACAGGTGGAAAATCCGACCAATGCACAATCAAATGAGCATCCTGAAACTTAATGGTTGTAGCACCAACCTTTTGAATATGAAAATCAAGTTTTCTAGGCAAAGACCTATGCCAAAGAGCGAACACATACCTTTGAGGAAGGCAATCGAGCGCTAGCAACCATAATTTTTCATCCAGGTGAAAACGCAAAAAAATTCGCTTTAATTTACGAACTGCTTTGTCAAATACACTCATAATCTGCACCCACTTCTTAAACGCAACTAGAAAAGCACTAGAGACTCAATAAAAACACAGAGATGTATTACTTCTTATTTACCTCAAATGATAAAGAAATTCACCGTATACCCAAAGGGATTAAACTGGACGATTCAAAAGTTTAGATGAAAAGCCATCAGGAAAGTTTACGAAAAATTCATATTTCCCTGTTACGATCAGTCTTAAATTACGTCAAATTGGTGTGCTGCTCAGCTAAACAAAATAATGAGAAAAACTTGTTTTTACTCATTTTCAGGCATTCACTCGGACAATCAGCCTTTTGCAGACTACTACATAACAAAGATAAAGATATCCTCACGCATTAAGCCACTGCTTCCCAGATTAGACCTTGCTACTGAAGGTTTTCAGCACTTTCAAAGTATTGCATGAGCTGTCAAATACTACATTACTATGGCAGAGTATTTCGGAATATTAGACTATCCAACGTCTGACTATAGCCTTCTCATCAGTACTGAACAACGTGAGTTGCTTACGTTAACTATTATTGAGACATTGCCTTAAGACTCTGATCAATAGCCCGGCGGTAATTATCTAAACAAAATATTTCCAGGGTTTGCTGTCGCGTTTTGGGCCAATCAACTGAATATGCAGTCTGGGCATCAATTTTAGTAATCGCATCAGCCATTGCTTCTGGAGTGGCCTCACAGGACCAAAAGTCTACACCAGGAGTGAAGAACTCTTCGAGCGCAGGGGTACGCATCGTCAACACTGGAATCCCTAAAATGAGTGCTTCAATTAACTTATTAGGCACAGACGCTTGGGCTTTTTGCGTATTCCCAAATGTCCCCAAGGCAAGATCGCAATTGTCAACGAGATAACGTGGCAATGTATCATCAGAAAATTTTAAGTCTTGACGTAACGATACCCTCTCGGCAATTCCTAGAGAATCAATCTCAGATTGATATTTCTTAAGTAGAAATTCTTTACCCTTGGGCGGTGCTCCAAACAGCTGACAAGAAAAATCAATACCAGATTTTTGAAGCTGATGCAGAGCTTGTAGAATATTTGACATTCCATGGGTTGGAATTAGTGTGCCCCACCAACAAATTCGTAAGCAGCCTTCACGCTTTGCCTGATGTTGCATCTTGGTTAAACTAGGTTCACAGAAAAGTGGTGCGATCGCAATCTTATCGTCTGCCAAAGTAATCTCGAAAAGTTGCTCCCAGTAGCTCAACTCATAGCGTGCTAAATGAACAACATAATCGGCTGCAGAAAGCGCCAGAGAATCATTTTTTCGCAGTTTCTGAGCTGCCGCACTATCTTTCTCAATTTCCTTTCGCTCACGTACTAACGTATCGTAAGCTGACACATACATTTCAACGACTAGCTTGGTTTTAAATAAACGACTTGCCCATACAACCGGACGAATTAAACTACTATTTAGTGGCAATAAATAAACAACATCAGCCAGGGCAGCATAAATAAATAGCTCAATAAAATAATAACCAGAGAAGAGTAACCGCATGACTTTAGTCAATAGATCTTTTTTCTCACCACGCTCATAATAAAATTCAGGTGCAACAATAGCAGTCCGATACCCTTTATCTAGCAAGTATTTCACCAAGTTTTCAGAGCGATAAGCTCCAAAAAAGTTGCCATACAAGAAAACTTTGAGACGCTTTTTAGTAATCGACATAAGAAAATTTCTAAAAAATCAAGTACAGCACCTTACTCATCTGAATTAAAGAACTGATTGACGCAGCCCCCTAAGTTTCAATTTATAGTGTTCTAGCAAAAGGCGTGGCGAACGTGATGGAAATAACGCGAGGAGCATTATCTTCAAACTAACTGAAAACAGTAACTTGGGCCGTTGCAATAATGTCTTGTCATGTAGTAAAGAATTCCATAAAAACCTACTGACTAAGAAACTTTTGCTGCGATCGCCATTGAAGTTATTTTGAGGAGCATCTACCACCTTAAAAACTAAGTAGCGATAGAAATTAGCAATGCATGATTGTTTCAGATACTGCAACTCTGCTGGAACACGATCAAAAACTTGATCAATGACCTGCAAACGGGTGTTTTCATGTCTCGTCAAGTTAAAGGATTTAGAATTACCAGAGATTCGATAAAAGACTTGAACCTCAGGCACCACAACAAATTCATAGTCACGGGCTAAACGGACCCACAATTCCCAATCTTCATTGGTCAACAACGACGAATTAAAACCACCAACAGATTCAAATACTTGTCTATTAACTAATGAAGTCGATCCGCATTCCAAAAAATTGCCCACGAGTAAACGCTTATAAACATTTCCTGCATCATTAGCATGTCCACCTTTGCGCAAAAAGTTGCCTTCATCGTCAATATAATCACACCAACTATACGCAACGGCCGCCTGGGTATGACTCTGAAGCAATGCTAGTTGAGACTCCAATTTAGTTGGAGTCCATAGATCATCCGCATCCAAAAATGCAATAAATTCACCTGATGCGTTTTCCACTCCTCGATTACGACTGACTGAAACCCCAGCATTGTCGTAGGAAAATACCTGCAACCGTGAATCGGTAATTGTGCTTAAAACGTCTAAGGTAGAATCTTGTGAACCATCGTTGATAACAATAATTTCAAAATCTGTATAAGTTTGATTAATAACCGATTGCAACGTTTCAACAATCGTTTTCTCACTGTTATAAACCGGCACAATAACAGAAATCAAAGCCATAGAAATGAATTCATAGACTACACTATTACTATATGTTTTAAGAATTCAGAGACCTGGACAACCTTTTTTTTAGAAAATAAAATGGGCTCATAAAGCCCGCCATAAAAAAGACTAATTCACACATTAAAACAACATCGTGCTTAATTTGCAGGCGGTATGTCAAAAGATGAGCGACCGTACGTCGTAAATTTCCCAGTAAAATGCGACCTACAATAACGGGTATTTGCATGGTAGCTACATTAATTAAGCGAAGTTCGCAAATACAGCTACCGACTGTATGAGATAAGGAAATTAAAGCATCCCGTTCTAATCGTCTTTTAGGAATATGGTGGTAAATGTGCATGTCCGGGTTATACCAAATTTCCCAGCCAGCACGATGCATACAAATGGAGATTTCAAAGTCATTGCCACCGCGAGTGGTTCGCTGTAACTGCGCTGGCACAGCTTCTAACCATGCCTGTTTACGAATCACTAGTCCTGCGCCTGGGGGTAAAATTAACACCTCAGGCTGGTAGAGATGAGGCTCAGGCCCTCGCTCTTTAATGGCTAAAAAAGATTTGATCCGTTCAAAATTCTTGGGTGGAGGCACTTCAAAGTCACCGTGAATCTGCCCCCCAAAAGCTCCGGCACGATCATAGGCCTGACCAAACCGATACGCCGCGGCTACCCAGTTTTCATCAGGAGCCGTATCATCATCTAAAAAACCAACCCACATGCCGCTAGCAGCTTCTACTCCACACTGGCGGCCATAGGCTAACCCTTGCCTAGACTCGGTTACATATCGTAGAGGTACATCAATCAGCCAATCTGCTTGATACGTCTGAACAACATCTGAAGTTGAATCACTGCTGTTATTGTCGACAACTACGACCTCCCACTGAAAGCTTTCGGTATTTAATTGCGATCGCAACGCATCCAGTACCCTAGGAAATCGCTGAGCACCATTATAGGTAGGGATAACAACAGTAAAGTCAACCATAGCTACACACGAATACCTTCAGTAAACGGAATCGGTTTGGAAAGTTGATACCCTTGAATATATTGAATACCCAAGGTCTGCAATTGCTCTAATCTTGTTGATGTTTCTACCCCTTTAGCAACCAGTTGAACCCTGTTTTGCTTACCTAGCTTTAAACAGGCAGGTAAAACCAACTCTAAGCGATCGGGAGTATTAACAACATCTTGACTCAACTTGAGACAATCAACAGACAGCTGAGTCATATATTTGTCAATGGCTGATACATTTTTAACTTCGTCAATCGTCACCCGAAATCCCAATCGTTGCATCTGCGTAATCAGTTCTTGCACTTGCTGCCAGGCATCAATCACAACATGCTCAGAAATCTCAAAACACAGGTGCTCAGGATACACGTGGTAATATCGCAGTTGTTCTTCTAAAAAGTGAGAGAAACTAGGATCACTAACACTAGCTGACGAGAGATTTACAGAATAAATAGCATCTGATCGTTGGGATGTCAAAGTCTGATAAACCTGCTGAATCACACGACGGTCAAGCGTTCGCATCAAACCATAGCGCTGTGCTGTAGGAAAGAACGATGCAGGTGAAGCTGGTAACTGACCTGACAAACTTGGCCCCAATCTTAGTAAGATTTCAAACTGGGGAGTAGCCTCTCCGTGAGTATCCTCGATAGCTGAAGTAGCTGCCCCGAGAAAAATGATTTCCTGTTGATACAAGTCTAGCTGACAGTTTTCAAGAGCATTGGTCAATCGCTGCAGCCACTGCTGACGTTCAGGCAGTTGCATATTATCGATACGTCTTTGCCAAAAATCATGAAATGCCTTGCGCAGCAAAAAAGCAGGACTAACTACAGTGCTGGCTAATAGAGACCTTTCGCAGGCATCAACCGTATTCAATTGGGTACGAGGACCATTTTTCAGATAGTGTAGTGCCAGCTTGCGCAGATCGTTAGCAACATAGGCAGGAACTTTAAAGAATCGCTGCCAATCTTTGGTGCCCAACCAGCGGATATAGAATTTACTCAGCCCTACACAACGCAACAAGGTAACCAAATAGTCTTGCTGCAGGCGCTTACCCGGTATTATATGGGTCACCACCATGTCAGAGTTATACCAAATTTCCCAACCGGCTTTTTGAATATGTAGCATCGCCTCTAAATCTTCGCTGGCAAGACCGGCAGATTTACCTTTATGGTTTAGAAACAAACGTTCTGGCACGGCCTCAAGCCAGGCTGATCGACGTACAGCCACGCCAGCAGCTGGCGGTAAAATCTTTGACTCTGGTTTATATAGGTGGGGTTGATTGCCTCGCTCCACAATTGCTAAAAAGCAGGCAATATGTCCAAACCCTTCGGGTAAATCACCTTGGAAATCACCATGAATTTGGCTGCCAAAGGCTCCGGCCTGAGGGTACGATGCAGCAAAGTCATAGACATTTTTCAGCCAATCATGGGCTGGAATGTTGTCATCATCCAAAAAGGCAACAATTTCACCATGGGCTTCAACGACACCACGCTGTCTAGCAAAAGCTGCTCCTTGTTCCGCAACAAAACAGTATCGTAAAGCAACATCCTGAAGCCAACTTTGTTGATAGTCTGCAACGATGTCGGCGGTGCGATCGCAACTATTATTGTCACAAACAATTACTTCCCAAGTAATACAATCCGTATCCTCTTGTAGCCTGAGAGCACCAAGCACTTGAGCAATACGTTCAGCACCGTTATAGGTAGGAATAACAACAGTAATATCCAAACAGGGTGGCTGCTGAGAAACAACAGAGTCTTCAGTAGCCCTATTCGGTTGATAATCAACAGTCATCATGACTAGAAACCGAAATTTTTATAAGCAACATTGATTACAGGCTCCAATACCGTTACCTAAAATTCCAGAGATAAAGCAACTAAACGCATATGCTAATCAAATGCTTGCACATCCTAAAGATAGTCCACCCTCCTGGATAATTAAGCAGATACTCTAAGCAAATACGAGTTTGCAATATGTAACTTCAAAGGTCGTAACTAAACCTCCCCCTAGATTTATTACAACACAGGGCTCAGCCCAATAAAAGTAGCAGCAATAACTTCATACAAGACACAAACCAGAAACGAACTGCGACACTGCTATCACCACCAGACTCGTATAGACTGATGACGATCCTGCAAGTTACCTTTAACAGCCCATACTATTGCCAGAAGCAATGAAGTCATTCATGCCCAGCAGGCTAGCGATCCCCTAAAACTTGTCTCCACTGAGAATAAATGTGGGCACAATCGGTTTCAAAACCTGGTTAGACCCACGGTTTTCTAGACGGCTACCCCCCGTTTGAACCACCTCAATGTTACGCACCTGCAGCTCAGCAAAACTTTCAGAAATTGCATAGAGTGCTTGAAAATTGACCGCAGTAGCCACTAGCCGACCACCGGCAGCTAACTTTTGCCAGGCATAAGCTAATAGCGGTTTTAAATCGCGACCTCCCTCCACCAGAATAGAATCCGGTACGTGGGGCAAGCTATCAAAACACTCAGGTGCATTATCTACGACAACTTCTACATTAGACACACCAAACCGTTGACAGTTCTTCTTAATCAGGGTTGCGACATCTTCATCTCGTTCCACAGCCACGATCACACCTTGGGGACAAAGCAGCGCAGCTTCCACCGTAATCGTCCCCGTACCTGCCCCAACATCCCACAGCACAGCCTGAGGTCCTAACCTGAGCACACTCAGCAACACCAAGCGCACCTCACGTTGGCTCATGGGAATACCAGGTAGCCGTTCAAATAATTGATCCGAAATACCGGGGGTAGCATAGGGCCAAAGAGACTCCATGAAAACTTGCCTTAAAACATTGGAATAGCCTGAGGATAACGCTGTTTTTTAAGGCTGGCTAGCAGTCCCTGGCGTCAGATTAGTCATCCACGCGCAAAACCCTGAACTTTTGCAGGGTTGGATCTACTAGCCCACTGACATGGGCACCCACCGTTTGGGCAAGCCTTAACATTTCCACAATGCCCGCCGTAATCACTTCTCCTGGCATCAAATTAGGAATCCCAGGAGGATACAGACAGACAGTATCAGCGCTCAGCCGACCAATGGCATCCTCCACAGCACAGAGTTCTGCATCAGCAAAAAAAGCCTCACGGGGAGATGTCCCCGCCACTGGCAAGGTAAGCATCAGCTGAGATTTAGAGACTGCCTCCGTGGCAGGCAGGTGTTGCAAGCCATGCACCAATTGATCAATATCTCCCATGGAATTACCCAGGCTGATAATAAACGTCAGCTGATGTAACGTTGGTAATTCAGCAGTCACCCCTCGTTCATGTAACCAGACATCGGCTGCAAATCCAGTCGTGTCCAAAACGGAAACATCAACAGTTAGACGGGTTAAGTCTTGCTGGAAAATCCCCACCGCAGATGCATCTAAAACCGGCAACCCTATATCCTGTAACTGCCTGCGAGCCGATTGGGCCAGCTTTAACGTACGTTCCATCAGCAATGCCCCCTGATTAGCCATCTGGTGACGAGCCGCATCTAAAGACCCTAAGAGCAGATAGTTAGGACTACTAGATTGTATTATTCGCAGTGCCTGGTGTAATCGAGCGCGATCGCACCGCTGTCCCTGCACATGCAGTAACGCAGCCTGGGTAAATGCCGATAAGACCTTGTGTGCCGAGTGAATAACCACATCAGCACCCGCCTCAAGGGCAGCTGTGGGCAATTCAGGATGAAAGGCAAAATGAGGCCCATGGGCGGCATCTACAATGACCGGTATGCCATACCCATGGGCCAGAGTCGCCAGACCAGCAATATCACTGCACACCCCCTCATAGGTAGGAGACACCACAACGACAGCCTTAGCATGCGGATGCTGCCTTAGAGTAGCGGCTATTGTATCCACATCTACTCCTAAGCACAGCTGCCACTGCGGGTCATAGCTTGGAGCCACCCACACAGGCATTGCCCCTGACAAAATCAGTCCAGATAGAACTGATTGATGAGCATTGCGCGGCACAATCACCTCATCACCTGGACCACATAAAGCCAGCATCGCAGCCTCGATACCACCGGTAGAACCATTGACCAAAAACCAGGTTTGTTCAGCACCAAAGGCCTCAGCGGCTAAGGTTTGCGCAGCTAAAATAACGGACTCTGGCGCAAATAAATCATCCAATTCAGGCAGCTCAGGCAAATCTACTTGAAAAATCTGCTGACCAAACACCGTCTGCTGCAACGACGATATACCTCGCCCACCCTTATGCCCAGGCGCATAAAACACCGCCTGTTGACGCCGTGAACATTCTTTTAGCGCATTGACCAACGGCGCATCAGCTTGGGATACCATAGCCAACCTTACCCATCACCAACTCAACCATCAAAAAAAGCACCGGGGAAAACCCCAGTGCCACATTGACCAAATACCAAGAAGACGTAACATTCACCGCTCAGCCAGCCAGCCAAACAGCTAAACGCAACTCACTAACGACGAATATTCTTAGCCATATTGCGAAACATATCCATACTGGTGTCAGGTGCCCGACGGACTGCAGGCTCAGCAGGCGCAGGCGCAGTCTCAGCTACAGGAGCAGGCGCAGTCTCAGCTACAGGAGCAGGCGCAGTCTCAGCTACAGGAGCAGGGGTAGGCGCAGGAGGCGTAGGCGCACTAAAGGTAGGAGTAAAACTCGCAGCTGCAGGCTTCACGACCTCTCCAACCTCTTTGCTAGTACTAGAAGAAATGCTCTTAACACTCTCCAGCTCCTCTTCTTGCCCCTTCTTCTTAGCAAAGGTGCGACGAACTACGACTTCCTTACGCATGAAGTCAATATCGCCAAAACTTTTAGCATCATCTTCATTTAAGAAATAAGCTTCTTTTGACTGGGGGCCTTGATTTTTATTGAGGCCTAAGAAATCAAATAATCCCATGATCCTTTTATGTAACGAATGGTAGCCATTAGGTTCTTTTATATTAACTTTTACTAGCCCTTCTCAGAAACGGTATTTTTCTTAAGTTTCGTAAACATTATCATAAATCAGCAAAGTCGAAATACACTGAAAGCTTTGCTCTATAAGGCATTAAGCTATGTTTTTTAGGTGATTAAATAAAATTATTTTGCGCCCAATAATTCGCCATTTTATGAATGCAATCATCTCGAATGTTAAGCGTGAAGGCAAAATGTACCTCACTCAAATCAGTTATCCTTAGTTTGGAACATCCCTTCCACCAGAAAAATTTAGCACTCACTCACAATGCAGCAATACTCACGAAACAAGCTTCAAGTCACCCACTGACTTAGTTACAACTCACTACGATGCCGTTCTAAAAGATCCAGTAAATCTACCTGGCATTGAATGGGTACAAGCTCACTGAGAGGTAACGACCGACGCCCACCTCCCAACTTAACGGTAATGTCTTGTAAAACTTGAACTACCACTGTCTCAGACAGATCACTATCAGTCACCATCGGATAAAACCTTTCCGCCAAAATTGTATGGAACGACGTATCACGAAGATATAAATGCCACTTTGCTACATCGATATAAACCGTATCGCCAATATCCGCTGCTAACGCTTCAATGACTGCTGCTGCACCAGGATAAGCCATGGTTAATTCTCTTTTTAGAGGAAAGTCTCAATGCCTTAGGGTAAAAGGTCTCGTTACCGAAATGATCCGTTTGTAAAATGCAGTAACAAACTTTTCGTTTTATGACGATGACTTGCCTGGAGAATCACTTTGCAAAGCATACGATGCGATCGCAAACACCCAAACTCCATGAGCCATTAAAAGCGCCACCAAAATGCCAGAGAATATCGGCAACCACAATAGCGTGTCGTGCCTTAGCTCATGCAAAAACCACAGCACTGAATTCACTGCCATAAATGCCGCAACGTGGACTGCAAAGTTAATGCGATCCTCCAACTTTCGATAGGCCGGATCAGCTCGATCAGGTTTTCGTGGCCATTTAGGAGGCATAGCAAATTATTGATAGAGATAACCTAATCAATAGTATAGTCGCCCGACTTACCACCAGTTTTTCTCATCAAACGGATATCTTCAATTTGCATTGATTTTTGCAGTGCCTTGGCCATGTCATAAAGCGTCAACGCTGCTACCGATACTGCCGTTAGTGCCTCCATTTCTACCCCTGTTTGTCCAGTAGTTTTTACCAAAGCCTGAATACGATACCCCGGTCGTAACTCATCCGCTTCTAACTCAATTTCCACTTTCTTAATGGGTAACGGATGACATAAAGGAATCAATGTAGACGTTTGTTTAGCAGCCATAATCCCTGCAATTCGAGCAGTACTCAACACATCCCCTTTGGGGAGATTGCCCTGACGAATTGCATCCAGAGTGCTAAGGTCCATCCGCACATAGCCTTCGGCCACGGCTACGCGCTGGGTTATAGCCTTGCCCGAAACGTCCACCATATAAGCAGCACCAGCACTATCCAAGTGGCTTAAAGCAGGCTGTTGTCGAAAGTCGCTGTCGTCTGAAATTACCATCTAAATTTTTGAATAGCGCCTCAACAGTATGTTAAAGTTTAGTTCTGTTAGAGCCTGTAGCTCAGTGGACAGAGCACCTGGCTACGGACCAGGGTGTCGGGGGTTCGAATCCCTCCAGGCTCGTTTAAGTTGTCGAATGCGGTATGGCATATATGTCTTTTCCCCCTCTGAGTGAGAACTCAAGAGAGTGGGTGACGTCTTTACTCGAAGTCGTTACAAAGACGATTAACCCAATAATAGTCATCAAAGCCGCTACTCCAAAAATATCTCGATAACTGGTTAGATCAGCAATTTGTCCCATCAAGGGACCTGCCAGAGCAATACCTACATCAAACCCAGTTAAACACAGACCGAACATAAGCCCTCGCTCGGTAGGTCTTGAGCGATCCGTCATCAGCGCGGCCACCATAGGGATCAACATGCCACCACCCATACCCTGCATAGCCGCTGCTAGCAACACAGTCGCCTCGCTATCAGCCAGCCAAAGAGCAATCATAGACAGGGAATAAAACACCAATCCCAACGTAATAAATGGGCCCCGACCATAGCGGTCAGACGCCTTGCCTACCAAAAGCCGGATGATAAAACTACAGATTGCTGATGCCGTATAGATAAAGCCAATATTAATCAGCAAATTAGACTCACGGGCATACAAAGGCACAAATGTTGCTAATCCACCAAACGCCAAACCCACTAACAACAACATTAAGGCTGGTATGCGTACAGCCGGCATCCATAGCAACGACCAAAATACATCCTGACGAGGAACTTGTGACATCTCCCGCTGCGGCTCTGTAATCGTAACCGCACAGGCTAGCCCCACCGCCCCCAAGATTGCCATCGATATAAATACCTGCACAAATCCTGAGACAGCATGTAAATACCCGCCCAATGCAGGCCCCAAGGCCATCCCAATAGGATTGACTAAGCTCATATAACCAATTAATTCACCCCGCTGAGTCGGTGGAGCAACATCTGCCACCAACGCATTATAGGCAGTCATAAACGAAGCAATACTTAACCCATGGAATGCCCTAAAGACCATCATGAAAACGATAGCCGACTCGATCTGCCACCGATAAGGACCAAGATTGAGCTGCCAGGTTTGCCCAGGTAAAAAAGGCACTAACCAATAAAGTAAGGGAGCAATTGCGATCGCCAATAAGCCAAGCAACAATACCGGCTTACGTCCACGCTCATCCGTCATTCGAGCCATCACCGGACGCATTACCAATAGTCCGATCGCAAAGCTTGCCATCACCCAACCAATCTGCTGCCCCGTTGCACCAAACTGTTCAATATATAAAGGCAACGTTGGCAACAACCCGGCTAAACCAGCCCAAAAACATAACCCAGCCACAAAAATAGCTACCAAGTTCCGCCTGAGAACAGGCTCTAAACCGACAAATAGGCTCAAAATAATGCTCCTTAAAGGAAGATGTGCCTCTCAGCACAACGCTCATCAACTCTCACTCCCAAGACTGAGCCGCTTTCAGACCTGCTCCTCTCAACCTAAAACAGGCAGCACATCGCCGAGATACAGTAACACTGATGGGCTGACAGCACGATGTTAACGATTGTAACGAATTCCTCCAATGGCTCGGCTATCTTCGATAGTTCACAGCGCTACCGTTATTGTCTTACTCGCTCTTGGGCAGAGGTTAATGAGCCTGCTCATCAAGTGACGTTTATTATGCTTAACCCCAGTACAGCGGATGCAGAACAAGACGATCCAACGATTCGGGCTTGCTCACAGTTTGCCCAACGCTGGGGATATAACCAGTTGAATGTCGTCAATCTATTTGCCTATCGCACACCCCACCCATCAGTACTGAAAACAGTCACCGATCCGATCGGTCCTGAAAATAATCGTTATCTGCTAGAAGCAATTACATCAGCAGAAAAGGCCATTTTAGCCTGGGGCAACTGGGGCACTACCCTCAACCGTGCCCAAACAGTGTTAGAACTGCTGAGCCGTCATCGTCAAAAACTCTATTGCTTAGCCCGTAATCATTCTGGCCAACCGAGTCATCCTTTATACATCAAGCGCAATATCATGCCTCACTCCTGGCATGAGTAGCATGGCAATATCTACATCAGTTCCTGCAGCTAAAATCCAGTCCACAATAGGGACCAATAGCTACAACTGACCAGACACAACCGAGTACAACCATCACGAGGCGGTGTAAACGTCAACTACACCTTCTATGACAGCCTTCAAAGCGTCTATAAAGTTTGTGCATTCCCGGAAATTGCGTGTTTCAATGGAAGTATCTAGAAAGTCACTAGATTTCTGAAGCACGTATGCAGTAAGTAATTATTCCGGAGACTCTATTATGAAAATGTCTGCATGGTTTCATATTGCTTTAATCTCTACCAGCATAATACTTCCTCTTGCACCCAAATTAGTACAATTGAACGCAGATAGGAGTACAAACTATATAATTTATGCGTACTTTGAGAGCTGTGATTTTTCCAACGATCCTTCGAGCTGTACTCCTTCGTAAAGAAGAATATACGAGCAATATCACCTTATTACTTTAGGCAAAATTGAGGATCTACTACAGAAATCTTTCAATTTCTCAATATCTTTCAGCCAATCTTTGTCCTCATTACTGGCGGTTATAGGTTTTTTAATCCTAATTGTTTTATCAGTATTCTTCTTATTAGCTTTTGCAGGATCAGAAGAAGGATAATAATTTTCTAGAAACGGCAATATGGTTGCACAACCATCAGACATCAAAACATCCAAGACTACACTCTTTTGGTTTTGATCGGTTAGCTCAGAAGTCGGCACCTTCCATAAGTCCCAAATCAAAACATCCTCACTTGCACTGGATGATGCCAGAATATTGTTTGACTTAGGTCCAAACTCCACACTAGATACAGAACGATTGTGTCGTTCTAGCATCGAAATTAGCTCTCCTTGAGCAGTCCAGAGTCTAATAGTGCCATCTTTGCTAGATGAGGCTAAAAATTCCCCATCAGCACTAAAACTTACCTGAGTGATCGCGTCACCATGTCCCCTAAGAGTTCTTAGCCATTTTCCTGACGGCTCCCACAGGTTAATGGTTGCATCTTCTCCCCCTGAAGCAATTAAACTTTTCCCCTTTGGTTGAATTGCGATTGATAAAATACTTCCCTCATGTTTTTTGAGAGGACTCTCAGTTTTGCTAAGAACTATTCTCTTGTTAGCCATCGACTGCTGGGTTATTTTCCATAGAAAAAGTCCTCGCTTATCACTAGTGCTTCTTGCCCGAGTACCAGTAACTAAAAATTGATTATTTGGACTAAATCCGACAGCTGTCACATCATTAGGATGCGGTAGTGTTATATATCTATAGAGACCCTCGCTAGAAACCCGCCATAATTTAAGCGTTTTATCGGTTCCAACTGACGCTAACCACTGACCATCATGGTTAAAGCTAAGATCTAAAACTCCTTGCTCAAGAATCTCCGAATCTTCTAACGCAGCATGAGCATCCAGACTTTGGAAAGGAGCTTGAGTATCAATATCTGGCTTCCAAAGTTTGATTTGCCCATTGGAACCCCCTGCAGCCAAAATTTCTCCTCCATTAGGACTATAGTCAACAGCCCAAACCCTAACATTCTTAGCAAACTCAATGTCAGACTTTGAGGTACCATCCGGTCGCCACAATTTGACTGTAAAAATCCCCCCTGAAGCAATTACTCTCCCTTCATTGCCAAATGCTACATCAAAGACATTATTATTATGAGGTAATCGCTGAATCGGATTATCAAGATTCCACAACCTGATGCTGCCATCATCACTAGCAGAAGCCAAGATGGGTGTCGTATAGCCTAAAGATGGTTTAGGAGCAAAAGCAAGACTAGAAATTTCATCCTTATGACCTTCAAAAGAATCTATTTGAATACCCTTTTCCCGCAACCATAACCGTATAATCCCATCTTTTCCACCGGTAGCCAGAACATCATCCTGCGGTCCAAATGCCAATCGATATACTGGGCCTTGATGTCCCCTTAGCGTATGCACTAATTCCTTACCCTGTTCATTTCTAGGATTCCAAAGTTTTACCGTAGCATCAGCACTGGCAGATGCCAACGTTTTTCCATCAGAGCTAAATAAGAGACTATAAACAAAACCATCGTGACCTGTTAACAATCGCCCAGTTTCTTGCTTTAAATCCTGAACTTGGATAGAAGCTCTCAGACCTGTAAAGGCCAATAAAGAACTATTCGGACTAAATGTTACAGTTGTCAGATGAGGAGGAAGTGGACCTTCAGGTGCTTTGTATTGAAAAACATCTAGAAGCTCAACTGCAGGCGGTTTGTTAGGCTGATGCTTTAATTCCCACCAATAGACATGCCCTTGTGAATCAGCAGACGCAAGATACTTCCCGTTAGGGCTAAAGGCCATAGCAGTAATCTCAGGCCGTTTTGAGTTGTCAGATTGTTTGGGATGTTCAAGCTTAATCGGATTTGTAAAATCATCACCTCGAGTCCAGAGAAAAATTTGACTATCTGTTCCAGCAGATGCCAGATAATAACCACCTGGACTAAATGAGACACGACTCACTCGAGCCCCCTGAATTTTATCGTCAGAATCTAGAAATTGATGTCTTTTAGGCAATGTTTTGTAGAGTTGACCAGAACATGTCCATATTTTCACAAATCCCTCTATATCTCCAGTCGCTACATATTCTTGATCCGAACTATAGTCAACCGTGATAATAGGATCCCCATGAAATCCAATATTTCTCTTCTCAGCTGCTGGGCAAGATGAAATATCTTCTTGTTTTTTTTCGATTGTTTCATAGTCACTCAAATTCCAGAAGCGAACCGTTTTATCACGTCCTACTGAGACTAGTTGTTGACCATCCGCACTAAAAACAGCAGCAAAAACCTTCCCACCATGCTCCTCAAAACGATTCACCTCTCTCAGTTCAAGTGCTGTTCTATGCAGTGCTGTTGTTGCCCTAACATCTAATCTAGAACCTAACAAATCAATAAAAAAGGCATGACGCTGAACCCGTTGACCTGCCTGCAATCCTGTCACCAATGCATCTAAGCCATTGAGATCATCCAGAGATCTCACCAGTGCTCTAATTTCACTAAATGTTGTAGTCAACAATAGAAAGGAAAGACCACTAACAATCCCCACTGTCGCAGATAAAAATAAGCTCTGGCGCTTACGTTGCAAAGCTAAATAACGTTGGCTTGCTCGAATATACTCTTTCTGACGAGAGAGAAGAGGCTCCAACTCACGATTATCGTTTTTTTGTACACTTTTACGCTGTTTACACCAATTTTCAATGCCTTTATACTCATGGCGAGACATTAAAAGCGTGTCTAATCGATCGCTCTCAGACCACTCATAGGCCTTGAGTAAGAGCCTTCTATAGGTTTTTAGATCATCCAAATTTTCTTTAAGAGCATCCAACAACGTCGTCAAAGATTTTTCAAATGATTGGTTCTTGCGAACAAATGACACGTATTGTACTGACTGGAGCCCCATAGAATAGAAGACATCACGATCATAAGCACTATGACTAATCACCGGAATAATACGCTTGTTGTACTCTCTCGCCTTCTCAAACTCCCATCGACAATTGTTTGAAATAAGAGAGTCAGCACAAATAACAAAAATCACAGTATGAGCATAACGTATCCCTTCCTCAGCTTCAGTACGCCAGTTAGCAGCTACTGGAATTCGGTCTCGATCAATCCACACTCTCCAGCGATCTTTCTTAAGGGCCTTGTTTAGTTGCTCAACAAACTTCTGATTACTACGAGCATAAGACATAAAAATATCAGGTGGGCTTTTACGAAAATATTCAGACGTTTCATGGACCGTATTAACCGTCTTTAAAAATACTTTCTGCAAATCTGTAAATTTAAACTGCTCACCCAACTTGTGAGTTTCAATCCACTGCTTTTGCTTTTTAACCTCTTTCAGATCTTCCGGAGTGAGCAAATACTGATTAGGACGTCCCTGTCGATCCCATTCTTTTGCCCGTGCCAACAGTCTTATATAAGTCTGCAAATGAATAATATTACGAGCAACCTGTTCAAATGCTTGCTCTATGACTGGAGAAACACACTCTAAATACTGCAAATCATAAAACTCATCCTTGAGACGCTCAAACTCATTACTCACATCCTTACTTAAAAGAACAATCAGCTTATTTAAGCGTTGGGCTAATCTAAGCTCTTCTGTCGTTTTTTGGCAAGCAAGGGCTGCATCAGAAAGCACTAAAACAAAAACATCTGCTCCCAAGATGCCATTTTTAATATGCTGTTTATAATGTTCATTATCCGACAGCTGCTTAAAATTCGGAATATCGTCAAAATCAATCCAGGGATCAAAGCCTTGATCCCGAATTGCCTTATCTAAACACCGAACAAATTCCCCGTCTTGAGCAGCATAACTAATAAAAATATCGTTATCCCGTGGCTTAACCACAGCAATACGCCTGAGACGATCTTCTTTAGGCCGCTGATAAGCAAGGCGTAACCTATGTCGAGTCATCGGATTATTTAGACTCATACACACTCACTCAGCAATCTACAGACATCCTCTTAAACATACATTAGAGATATTTAAAATATGCGTATATACTCTTATTTTCCGTAAATACACAGTGTAATTCGATATAAAGCACGTTTTTATTGCTGCCAAAAGAATATCAAGACATATACACATGTATTGATTTAGAAATAGTACAAAGCTCTCAAAAATTTTAGGTATCAAGCAGCGTACGCAAAACATACCACTGACCAAAACAGTGTTTCAATTGCTTTAAAGAGTACAATCCAAGACTTCAGTAAGAGAAGTTAGAGGCTATAGAACTAAACGTATAAATACTTATTAGTTTTTGAGACAGTTAAAATTGTGTCAAGTTTACGGGTTACGACCAGGATGTAAAGAAGTTTAATGGTATTTTCCGGATATCATTCTTACTTTAGACAATAATAGCGCTCTGTATCATTAATCACCTAGGCACTTGGCGCATTTTGCATGTTATGGACCTATATTATCTTGGTATCCATTTAGAGAACTTATATCTGAAGCGAACCGTTAGGTAGGAAATATATATGACTAAAAACTCTACCAAAGCTACAGGTGTCTTCAGATATAAGTTTGCCAATGGCCAAACAGCCCATGTGCTGGATGTGCCCGCTACATTCACCTATGCAAAATCTTTAGATGCCTTGGGCTTAACGACCCCTTCCCCCAGCATGGTCGTCATCGGTGGGGCCAGCAATATGAGTCAGGAAAGTAGAAACAGGGTTGCCCAGCTATTTACCAAAGTCCTAGCTCCTATTGCAGAGGCCTATAAAATTACGGTTTTTGATGGTGGCACAGACGCCGGCGTCATTCAAATGATGGGACAGGCACGCCGACATATTGGTGGAAGTTTTAATTTAGTAGGCGTTGCACCCAAAGCAAAAGTTAAATTACCAGGCCACATCCTCAACTTAGCCATTGATATTAAGAACCGAGAGCTGACTAATTTAGAAGAACATCACACACATTTCGCCCTAATTCCAGGTATTAATTGGGGCAACGAATCCCCTTGGTTAGCGCATTGTGCAGCTATCCTTGCAGCTCAATCCCCTTCCATTACTATCTTGATCAACGGTGGCAAAATTTCACTGACCGACCTACGCCTCAACTTATCAGTGGGTCAGCCAACAATCGTCATTGCCGGTAGTGGACGATTAGCAGATGATATCGCAAATACTATCCATGGCATCCCCCCTTCTGATAAATCGATAATTCAAGAGCTAACAGCCTCTTATTATCCAAGTCAACTATCAGTCTTCAATTTAAGCAAACCATTAAATCTTTTGAGCAAACAATTACAGGCTCACTTCAATCCTAAGGTAATCTAATAGCGCATACTCCCATCAGCTATAAGGTTATGAGTCAGGAAAATTTATCCGCCGACACACCTGATCGCAACCTATTAAACTTTGCATGGCAACGCCATAATGTATACAGCAAAAATGCAAGTCGTTATCGGACTAGATTTTCATTTTTGCGGAATGTATTATTAATTCTCAGCGTCGTCATTGTGACATTATCGGTCGCTCACGCTTCTCTTAGTAAGATGCAAGAGACGCTTCAATACACTTCAGGCATACTACGACACTCTCTCATCATCCTACCAATTACAATATCTGCTCTGCTAGCTTTTGCGATCAAACACGATCGAGGCAATAATTGGTTGCTCTTACGCGGTAGCGCTGAAGTCTTAAAGAGCGAAATCTATTGCTATTGTCCTTATATTCGAGAATATAAAGACAATCGAGATGAGGTTTTAGCCCACAAAATCAAAGTTATTAGCGAACGATTAAAAGGCAGTGCGGTGCACCAAGCTGCCCTTAATCCCTATGAAGATGAAACCCCAGCACGTTACAAGCTTGGTTGGATTCTAACGATAATTGTGTTGGTGATCAGGCTCATTAATAAGCTATGGAAAACATTTTGGAATCAACTTTTTGGTATCGAGAAACAAACTTCAAGGCAGTCTGTTCGAGATGATGGATTTTCAGACCTGACTGTTAAAGACTATTTACACTTCCGTTTAAGAGACCAATTTTTCTGGTATCGCAACAAAAGCCAACAACTAGACCGGCAACTACAGGTTTTAGAAGGAGGCATTTACTTCTTTGGTGGGCTGGGCACGTTTCTAGCAGCAGTTGGCCACCAAAGCTGGGTAGCTGTAACAGT
>JAHQVZ010000092.1 GCA_019634055.1 Leptolyngbyaceae cyanobacterium MAG.088 | reverse complement strand
TGATTGAAGCGGCTAAAGCAGCCGGTGTCACCAAACTTGTTTACACCAGCGTTCAGGGCGCTGCTAAAGGCACCACCTTTAGCCCAGTTATCCAAAGCAATCGCCAAACTGAACAAGATATCTATAACAGTAAATTGCAGTGGGTCATTGGTCGCAATGGCATTTATATCGAACCTGACATAGAGTACATCGAAACCTATAAGCAAGCGGGAGAGATTGCCAACTGTGCTGGCGAAGGTAAGTGTGGCTATACCACTCGCCCGGAGCTAGCCTATGCCTATGCCAAGATGTTGACTGAGAACAAACACAATAGTAACGTCTATAATCTGCACGGTGAAGCCATTACCCAATCTGAACTGGCCGAATACTTGAATTTAGCCTTCGACACTCAGCTCACCTACCGGGCCATGTCAGTAGAAGACTATCGGCAGGAGCGGATGGCCGCATTAGGTGAGTTTATGGGCACCGTGATTGCCGGGATTTATGCCGGGATTCGAGCAGGTGGTGCGAATGATTTTAGTGATTTCCTTACTGCCGCAGGTAGAGAACATCAAAGTTGGAAAGATTATTTTATGGGCCTAAAGCAAATGTCTTAAGCAAAGGTTTGAGCGCTGCCCAACCCTGTCGTTATAGTATTACGAGAAAATTCCAATGAGTCAGAAACTAGAGAATGCAACTAATCTCTACATGGAAGGCATCCGTGATGGCAATGCTCGTCAGGCCGTGACAAAATACACTGGGAGACGCTACACCCAGCACAGTACAGGCGTAAGAAACGGCGTTGAAGGCTTTGTTGAATTCTTTGAACCATTTATCGAGCGCTGCCCAGTCAGGGATATTCGCATTGTTAGATCCATCGTCGATGGGCAATATGTCTTTGTCCAAGCGTTTCAAGACATTAACAACGGCGATGCAAAGTGGGTCACCACCGATCTGTTTGACACCGACCAGGACGATAAGATCATTGAACACTGGGACGTGATTTCAGCCTTTGAGGCTAATGCTGACGCTGACCAAATCGATGGCCCAACCCAGATCCAGGATATTGGGGCAACCGACGACAACAAAGAGATCGTTCGCGACTTTATGTGCAACGTAATGGTCCTGGGCCAGAAAGATCAGCTAGAGTCTTACCTGAATCGCGACGCCCTAATCCTTCATTCCTCACCAGATGTCGCCCCCTTTGAGTCATCTGTGGGTACCTACGATCAGGTGTTTAAGATTGTTGGCCAGGGTAACTTTGTCGTTGCCTATAGCCGGTTGCAGCAAAAGGATCAGGAAATTGCCCGGTTTGACATTTTCCGGTTACAGAACGGAAAAATTGTAGAACTGTGGGTGAATCAAGAACCTGTCCCACCCAAGCAAGAATGGGTCAATGGCGGCAAGTTTTAGATAGTCATCAGCTTTCGATACTGGCAATCACTGCAATTACTACAATTGAGTTTCATCGTAAGATTACATTACTCACCATGTTCAACGACTGAGTCAATGCAAAATCACAGTTCATTATTGCTACATGCTTGCCAAGCTTGATGGCATACCCAATTCGTTTTAGTTCTGATCACGTCCTCTAAGGAGTAAACATAATCTGTTAGTATAATCCTTTTGCAGGGTAGTCATAATTACACCAACCCATTATGTCTAAAGTGCTTAAGGACATTTTTCTCAATCAACCTGATCGACAGGCTGTATTTACTAAAATTTTCAGATATTTACGCTACTACCCTGCAGACCTGGGCTCAATTGTCTATTTTCTAATCCGACATAATTTGTCTTGCCTTTTCAATCAAGACAATAGTCATAAAACCTTTGTTCAAAATATCTACCAATACTTTTTAGGTAAGCCAGATTGCCATATAGGAATTGACTTTTTCCTTGAGCAACTAGAAAGTGGTCAAGTTACCCGTAAAAGTTTACTCGTTTCTTTTCTCATGCTTCCAGCTAGCTTGGAGCAACGAGTTTTCAAAACCCAGGGCCTTTATTCTCATCATCAGGCAAGACTCCAGTTAGTTCAAAAAACATTACCCGTAGCCGAACGTATTTTAGACCTAGGTGGAGCTTCCGATAATAATCCATCGGGTAGCCTGCTGAGCATGGGATATCCTCATCAGCCAAAGCAAATCGATATCATTGACCTGCCAGATGAAGACCGTCTAATTAAAACCTCACCGACCCATGGGATGTCTTTTTACAAGACACCCCATGGAACTGAAATACATTATCATTACACTTCAATGACTAATCTTGCTGCCTTTGCAGACGAGACTTTTGACCTAGTGTGGTCAGGTCAGAGCATTGAACATATCACCCCAGCCGAAGCTGCCATAGTTATAGAACAGACCTACCGCGTGCTTAAGCCAGGTGCCTTTTTTTGCTTAGATACTCCAAATCGTAACCTAACTCTACTACAGGTAAGGCAAGGCTTCGTCCATCCAGAACATAAAATTGAATATATTCCCCTTGAGCTGGCAAAACAATTAACTGAAGCTGGCTTTGTCGTTGTCGATCAAAAAGCTGTATCGCCGATGCCCATTAGCTATCAAACAGAACGATTTAATCGTTTAGAATTTATTGATTCTAAATCATTGGGAGATAATCCTGAAGCTGGTTATTCATTTTACTTACAATGTCAGAAGCCTTTGAATAACAGTGCATAAAGGCTCTGGAAAGATAGGCTTAAAAACCAATGACTCCTAAAATCAACTCCAAATTTAACAAACTTGTTTAAAAATGGATATTTCTGTCGGGGCAATCGAGAATTGCAAAGCAACCTCAGATTAACCTACGATATCGAACATAGGCAGCCAACATTTTTCATATTCAAGTAGGGCGACGTTCTTTAGCAGCCTGTTCTCGCAGCTGGTTGTTGACTAAGTAACCAAAGCCTACTTTTTCTAGTCGATATATAAACTGAGCTAAGGTGTCATTTTCTGATTGAGCCGTACGTTCTAAATTCCAATTGTGGGCGGCTATTTGTTTTAATAAATAAGCTCGTTTTGTTTGAGCCGCTGAAAGGCCATATATCTTCAGATATTGAAGTTGGTTGTGATCATCTAAAATTGCTTCACCAATATAATTCTGTTGCTTTAACTCTAAAGTTGTCATAAAACGCTGTAAACTAAATGGCCCTGCTCGATAAATACGTTTCGATTGCAAGGGTACATTTAGTAAATTACTGGCCATAAATCCCTGAAAATTAGCCCAATCTGATCGAACTTGTTTAAGGGCTACCTTGAGATCATCAAGCGTATGAACCTGTTCAGCATCAATTTCAACATTTAAAGTGCTGGTGCCACCATACAGCCCATGATAGAGGAAAGTCTCACCATAAAAATCTTCCAGTATGCTAGTGTGAAGTGCTCGGTAATCTGTTGGTGTGGGTACTACAAACGCAGAAGCTAACACTTCAGACACAAATAATAAAACACCCACCTGCCGATCATGAATTTCAAACAGTCGCAAGGCATGGTTCAACTGGACGATCGACCGTCCACTAATGGACCATTCAACCCGAGGAGAGAGGCCGTTAGATAAGGCTTGCTTTGAGTAGTTCTTCCAGGCTACACTTGGCCCTCCAAAAAATAAAGACAGGAATCCCTCCATTGCTAAATGCAAGGGTAAAAGCCTTAGGGACTGTTTGGTCTCGCGCTTTACCATTCGCTGTAGCCATTGCATTTTTACGGAGGCGATATCTTTGACATTGCCCTCAGTTAAGAGCTGTCCCCCTGTAGCGACCACCGGTTGACCATCTTCGCTCCAATGCAGTATTAATCCATGGGGGATACAGGAAAAATAGCGAGTACGTTTGTCAACAGAAACTATGGTTAGGTCGCTGTGATAGTCACGCTTGAACAAACGTAGATCTGGCCGAACGTTTTGGCGTAATAGGGGTACTAGGCGAATGTTGCCCCAAACCTGAGATGGCGCAATTTCTAAACCTTTGAGGGAAATTTCTTCTAGAAGTGGAGCTTTCCGTGCCATTAGTGTTCTACTCCTGTAGGTTGGTAGAGGCCAAAAGATGTTGAACTCGGCTGGCTAAATAAGTCTCCAGCTCGGTGAGGGAAGCTGTGCCTTCGGCAAATCGGGCAAACTCTAACACTACTGGTAACTCTTCTGCGTCACGCAATCCGACTGTTGGCACCAGGGAACTCAATTGTTTGAGGGTAAAATCATTTGCATTAAAAACAGGATTACAGTGGACAATGGAAATCTGTCGTTTGGGATCTAACTTGGTACGATAGACTCTCAGGAGCTCAGCGAAGCCTCCTGGGGGATCGTTTTCCCAACCATCTGAAACAATCACAATTAAGTCGGGTTGCCAGGCAATTGCTGCCAAAATTGGATCGACTAGATTGGTTTGTCCATAGGGGGTTACAATCAATGGCTCCGGAACCGCTATGGTCCAAAAGGGTTGATAATTTTGCGAAGCTGCTTGCAAAAGATAATGAACGGCTAACGCAATGCCTAACGGTCGTCGTCGTTTCTCAGATGAACCAGAACTGGAATAACTGCGGTCAAGTACAGCTGCAACTCGACCCAAGCGGAAGGGGACTTTTCGCAGAGTTTTATGGGCACTGGTCTGTAAGAGTTGTTCTAACTCATGCTGGCGTTGCTTACGGATGTCAAGATCGAGTGATAGAACATAGAGTGCTAATTTAGTTAGAGAGAGTTTTTGTGGATTTAGATCGAGCTTAGCTTTAACTTTTCCAGCACTCTTTTGCAGGCGTAATTTTTCGCCTGCGGTCATTTGACCTTCAATATTCTGAAGAAAGCGTTCTCGTGGAATATTGTGTTTAACGGCAAGTCCTTCAGCAACGGTAAAGGGTAAGTTGTAAATGTTACTAGCACTGTAAAACCCTCTACGGAACTCTTCGAATAGAGGGGTATTGAAATGCTTGGGCCAATGGCGATATAAAAAATCTCCTAGTTCTGGCCCTAATTCAGAATTGATCTGTTTGAGGTTGAGATGATTATGGGTAGCAATTGCTCGCAATTTTGAGCGATACTTTACTGCATGAAATGCTAGACGCTCACCTCGGGTTGTGACGTATTGTTTTGCGATTGCCCGTGCTCGACGGTTATTGATTCCGTGTTCCCGAATTTGTTGCAACAGCTTCCACGCTCTCTGGGAGGGTAAATTGTGCAGTGTGGCCGTAATTAATTGGTTCTCTTCAGCCCGATGCTGTGTCTGGGTTTGGGTTCCCGTTGCCAGCAGCTTCAAAATAATTTGTGTCTGATTGAAATGATTAATTCCTGCAGCTAACGTTCTACAGTACAAAAGACGATAGTTGCCTAAAATATAATCATGGAGGAAATCAAGGGAAACTTTTTGACCATAGGCATCGTCATAAAATTCCCGTTGCCCGGTGCA
The DNA here is from genome assembly GCA_019634055.1 of Leptolyngbyaceae cyanobacterium MAG.088. Lineage (GTDB taxonomy): Bacteria > Cyanobacteriota > Cyanobacteriia > Phormidesmidales > Phormidesmidaceae > Leptothoe. Next base: position 3,222 of record JAHQVZ010000092.1, on the reverse strand, counting down.
GGTCAGACAGGCATTAATAAACATTACTAAATCTTCCTGAGCAACTTGTTCAAGCCGCTTTGCCCAATCAACAGTCACAAGTGTAGCTATACCTACGTAACAAGCAGCCACTTGGGGAAAGGAAGCGCAACTAGCTAGCGCCATTTCACAGATGGAAGTCGGAAGTTACACTGAAGTCCCACAAGTGGCTGCTCTAATCTAGCAAATTAGATACTTTAGGTGCTACATACGGCTGTTCTGTATTGTTTTTTGAAGGGATGGCATATTTATCAATAATTTAATCTCTGCCGAATCATAGCTTCTAGTTCCTGACATTGACGTTGAAACGCCTCAGTATCCATTTGGAACATGCAGTAATGTAACCCCATGCCATCAATGATACTTACCAACATGCGAGCAAAGGCTTTAGCATCGACATCAGGGTTGATTTGACCGTCATTCTGCCCGGCAACCAATGCATTTGCAAAAAACTGATTTAGCTGCGCTAGCCATCCTTCAAAATAGGCGCTCAATCCCAACGATTCACTTAGCGTCTTATTACCCAATAACTCAAAACAAAGCGGTGTTACTACCGCAAACTCATCCATGCCTTCAAAACTTAGCCGAATACCTGTCACAATTATTTCAATGGGGGTTTGCCCTGCCTGTTGTAGCTGAACCAGCTGGTCATCTAAGCCAGCAAAAAACAAATTAAAAATCTCCTTAGGTAAAGATTCTTTTGTGGGGAAGTACTCATAAAGTGTCCCTTTACCCATTCTGGCGGCTATGGCAATATCTGCCATTTTTGCGCTGTGGTAGCCCTTCTCTACAAAAACTGCGATCGCAGCTTCTAAAATCTCTTGTCGTTTAGCCGCCTTATCTACAATCTTAGGCATCAGGTGCAGGGGTCTAAAGTCTGCCTTATACCTTACACCGTAACCTCAATGGGTCAAAAATAATTGACTGCCTTGACATTGACCGACGAGTCGGTCAAAATAAAACCATCAGGCGTTGCTAGTTTTCAGTATGTATTAGCAGCGGATTGAAATCATCGTGCTTTAGGAGTAATCTGATGCCCCACCTTAAGCGTCCCTATTTCCAGTCAGTTACCTGGTCTTTGCCCACAGCACGGGCCGTTCTTGCTGCTATGAAAACAGTGGCTACCCTGCAAAATACCCGGCCCCTGGATGATATTTCTTGCGAGATGCTAGAGGCTACCCGTGATGCTGTATTTAAAGCATCTGTGACGATTGATACGCTCCCTAGTATTTCGCCAACGGACTTTGCAAACCAGGTGCAGGAGCAGCAGCAGCGACAACAGGCCCTGCAATTTTTAATTTTGATGCCATACCTTGACACTCAGGTCGATGTAGCTGAGGTGGAACTGGTAAATGCCTACGCGAAAGCGCTGGAACTTGCTCCCCATACATTAAAGAGTTTGCGGTTGGTGTGCGATCGCAAACTTAATCAACTTCTGGTGGGTTATACCCGGCGAACCATTACCAACATTTTGCCAGGGCATGGAGTTTGGCAAAAGCTAAAGGTTGTTTTTAGTGCGTTTCGTCAGTATTGGGGCGATAAACAAGTGGCGCAGCGATATCAGGCATTAAGGCTGTTGCCCGACAATACATTAGGGAAAGAACTGTATCGTTATTATCGCGATCGCAATTTCCCTTTACCCGGTGAAAAGAAAAGCTTTAGTGAGGTTCTTGTAGGGCACGATCTTGTACACTTACTCAGTGGTATCGGCACAGATATGACAGGTGAAATTATCGTAGCCGGGTTTGAGGCAGGTATGAGCAATAGTGAGTTTGGGTTTGAATTATTGCTAGAAGTTGTTCTAGACTTTCACATGGGGTTTAAATTTACCACCATGGGAGTGTTAGAATCCGGTGTTGATCACCTTAAACCCAAAGCTCTTATGGAAGCCTATGCCAGAGGACTTCACATGTCCTTTGACCTCTTAGACCCAGCTTGGGATTTCAAAACGGTTTTGGACCAGCCTATTGATAAGCTACGTCAGCAATATCAGCTGTTACCCTTGCCCCAAGTCACTCTCGTTTAAGTGAGCGCTTCTAAAACAGTTTTTTAGATAGCAGACCGCGTAATCCACCTTCTTTTGCCGCTGTTTGAATTTGTTGTCGCTTAATATGCTCAGACTTATGTTTTTCCAACTTCTGCTGAATCTTCATTGCCAACTGATTAGTTGGATCTAATGCTAAAGTCCGTTTAGCATGGACGCCCGCCATAGTCTTTTGCTTTGCTTGGAAATATAGAACAGATAGGGTGCTATGGCATAGAGGGCTTTCAGGATAGGCTTTAATAGCTTGTCGCAATTCAAAAATTGCCTTTTTATAGTTTTTGTTTTGAGCAAATGTTTGAGCTCGTTGCAAATAGCTCTCAATTGGCATAGAACAACTAGTTGAGGAAGAAACTGGTTGTTTAGAAGTGATTTTAGCCTGGGCTAATCGACTGTTCATAATATCCATTCAAAAAACAACTTATTTAGCTTGATTCTTTATGAATGACTATATCTGGGAAACTTGAAACTCTTTGTTGTTGAGACGACTGAAGCTATCCTAGATGAAATCACCCAAATGCAAACTCCGTTGTTATACGGAACTACCCAATAAGAAACTGTGAACCCATCCTAAATGTAGTCAGTTATATCAGCAGCAAGAAAATGTTATTTCTTGTCTAATTTGCCAATACTGGAAAGAGAAACATGTTGCCAATACTATAGATTAGCCCCAGGACAGAATCTATATTGGAAGAGAGCCCATGATTAATGTCAAATAGTCAAATCCTGGCAATTACTCAGTAAAGGTAGCTTAAAGATAATGTAGGGAATAATCTCAAAACCATTTTTAGTCCTGATTTTCCGATGGATTTAAGGCAAGCTGCTATGGTCTAGAATAATCTGCTTAAACCTTCACTCTAAGACGTTACGATCACAGTCTGCTACTAGTATTGTGTCAATTTATAGTTTTTGGGTAGAGGAGTTTCTCAGCAAGATCGCTTTCAGACTTGAAACCCCATTCACGATTCACAACTCACGACTCACAGCCCTAACCTGAATCTTTAAAGTTGACAGTCTACTAGTTTCTTTTTATGTGTATCTAGTTTTTTAAGCTCAATGGCTGAAGTTTGTTATAGCCTCCTAAATACGAATACCTATAAGGCAATGGGAAAAATTGGGCCAGTTTACTTTACTGAACTGAATAGTAGTCAGTAGTCATAGGG
>JAHQVZ010000091.1 GCA_019634055.1 Leptolyngbyaceae cyanobacterium MAG.088 | reverse complement strand
GGTCCACTCTGTAGGCGGGTGGGCAGCCTTAGTGGGTGCTTTTATCTTGGGCCCACGGCTTGGTCGATATCAAGAAGGTAGACCCAGCGCAATGCCAGGCCACAATATGGGTTTTGCAACTCTAGGCTGCTTGATTTTGTGGATTGGCTGGTTTGGGTTCAATCCAGGTTCAGAATTAGCTGCCACAGCAAACGTTCCTTATATTGCGGTAACAACCAACTTGGCAGCAGCAGCAGGGGCAACGACTGCTACTTTCACCTCTTGGCTCAAAGATGGAAAACCTGATCTATCAATGATTATTAACGGTGTTCTAGCGGGTCTAGTGGGAATTACGGCTGGTACCGCCAATGTTAGCTATCTATCCTCTGTAATCATTGGTGCTATTGCGGGCGTCATTGTTGTCTTTTCCGTTGCTTTCTTTGACAGCATCAAGATCGATGATCCAGTGGGTGCAACCTCAGTTCACTTAGTTTGTGGCATTTGGGGGACTTTAGCCGTAGGCATTTTTGATCCTGAAGTTAACATTGTTACTCAAGCCATCGGTATATTGGCAATTGGAGCCTTTACAGTCGTCTTTAGTGCGATTGTTTGGACTGCTCTTAAGTTGACATTTGGGATTAGAGTGACTCCAGAGCAAGAATCTATTGGTTTAGATATCAGTGAGCATGGCATGGAAGCCTATAGTGGGTTCGTCAAAGAGGCCGATGTCTTATCTGGTAGTGGATCCAATGTTCCCATGGGTTCAGGAGCAAGTCAGTTTTAAGTGTTCCAGAATTCAATTCGATAAATTTTAATACTGTAAAATAAGCCTAGGTTTTGGCTATAATCTTCGAGGCAGCTCATGAATAGTTGCCTCGAAGATTTTTTTGATTGTGATCATTCTATTTATCTTCTAGATCTTATTGTGATTGATATATTCAACAATCTCCTGGCCTGATATTTCATAATATTGGTTAGAAGAATCTGTATCTCAACCAGACTCTGAGAGTCAGGGATTGATTGATTTGGATTTTTGTATTTATTGATAAAGATCTCATTCTATCTATGGAAACTTGGCCTTTTAAAATAATTTTTAATCTGGTCTCTGATTTCTGAATTTACCCCCAATGTGAGTCAATGCACACAGCATTCACACATGGGAAGAATGTACAGTGATTGCTGATTAATTTCTACCAATATCAGGTGCGGAGCCGTTGCGATTAGCTTTTATCCCATTACAGCAGGGATTAATGAGTGAATAGAGCCTTCCAACGTATTTGGACTGGGATCGCATTATTTGCCCTCACGGTGATCGTGGCTGTGGTTGGCTACATTTTGCTGGGCTGGCCTATCCTTGATGCCTTCTATATGGTTGTGATTACCATCTTTGGTGTGGGTTATGGAGAAGTACAGCCGTTAGAAACTCCAGCTGAGCGCTTATTTACAATTTTCGTGATTGTAGCGGGTACGTCATCTGTCGTCTATATTGTTGGAGGTTTTGTGCAAATGGTGACTGAAGGTGAACTGAACCGAGCCTTTGACACTCAACGCAAGTCCAGAACCATTGCCAAACTCAACGATCATGTAATCATTTGCGGCTTTGGACGCATTGGTCGAGTCCTTGCACAACAGCTGAATGAGGCCAAACAGGCATTTATTGTTTTGGATAACAACCCAGAACGAGTGGCGATGGCAGAGGCTAGAGGCTATCTCGTCCATACAGGCAGCGCCACCGATGAAGTCTTCTTACAAGAAGTAGGGATTGAGCGCGCTAGGTTCCTCGCGACAGTGTTACCCGATGACGCCACAAATGTCTTTATTACCTTGACGGCCCATGAACTTAACCCAAGATTGCTGATTCTGGCGAGGGGTGAATCAGTCACCACGGAGAAAAAGCTGCGGCTAGCAGGCGCCGATCATGTGGTCTTACCTTCCAGTGTTAGCGGTCATCGCATGGCAAACCTAATTACGCAACCCACAGCTCTGGATATTCTGGATCGAAACGATGAGCGGCATGCCTTGAATGAGCTACTGACTCAGATCAACCTCCAGATAGACGAATTGGAGATCAAGAAAAACTCCCGTCTCTTGGGTCGAACCATTGGTGAGGTAGAAGTCCGGGCCAAAGGAGCATTCATTGTGGTGGGGCTGCGGCAGAAAGATGGGAAAACCGTTAATCGCCCTAGTGTTTCCCTATCCCTCAATGTTGGAGATACGTTAATTCTTTTAGGTCATCAAGGAGATATCTCAAAATTCGCCAACCGTTACCAATACCAAAGTGAACTGAGCTATCAAGGAGGTCCAACCTAGATGGTTGATTTACTCTGGGTTTTACTCTGTTCTGGCTTGGTCTTTTTAATGCAGGCTGGGTTTATGTGTGTAGAGTCGGGCCTGACACGATCAAAAAATAGTATCAATGTGGTTGTCAAAAACATGGCCGACTTTGGGCTGTCGGTGGCACTATTTTGGATCTTTGGCTTTGCCATCATGTTTGGGGCCTCTCAGTCAGGCTGGATTGGTGCGTCTCATTTTTTCCTCTCCGCTGGAGCTAGTCCTAAATTCGTAGCGTTCTTTCTCTTTCAGGCTATGTTCTGCGGCACAGCCACAACAATTATTTCAGGGGCAGTGGCGGAACGCCTCAAGTTCTCTGCCTATTTAATTATTGTCAGCTTGGTTTCGGGTTTGATTTACCCCTTCTTTGGTCATTGGGCTTGGAATGGTTTATTTGACGGGGATGCCAATGGTTGGCTTGGCAACCTAGGCTTTGTGGATTTTGCCGGTTCTACGGTGGTGCATAGTGTGGGCGCTTGGGTGAGCTTAGCGACACTCATCATCATCGGATCGCGTCAGGGGCGCTTTTCAACAGAGGGTAAATCCAATAACATTCAGGGTTCAAACCTACCCTTTTCGATGTTGGGTGCTTTGCTGCTGTGGTTTGGCTGGATTGGTTTTAATGGCGGCAGTACCTTAGCACTCAACAATCAGGTACCTGGAATTATCCTCAATACTATTATTGCTGGTGTTGCAGGCATGATCACAGCAGCCATCTTGAGCTGGATCCAACACCACCTGTTGGAAGTGGAACTGCTGATTAATGGGACACTAGCTGGTTTGGTGGCTGTGACAGCATGCTGTGACGTGGTTTCTGCGCCCTTAGCCTTTGTCGTGGGCAGTACTGGTGCATCTGTTGCTTTGCTGGTTTCCTATGGACTGATCCGAATGCAAATCGATGATGCCGTTGATGCCGTTGCCGTTCATGGTGGAGCCGGAGCCTGGGGAACCCTTTGTGTCGCTTTCTTTGGCCAATTGGATGACATTAATCGGGGCAGTCAATTATTGGTACAGCTATTGGGAGTGGGGATTTGCTTCATCTGGGCCTTTGGCCTCCCTTGGCTCATCTTAAAAGGGGTGAATCACTTTTTCTCGCTGCGAGTCACTGCGGAAGAAGAACTCATGGGGTTAAATATCTCCGAACATCATGCCAAGACAGATACCTATGATTTATTTCAAGTGATGGACCATCAAGCCAAAACCTCTGATCTCAGCCTCCGAGTTCCGGTGGAGCCATTTACTGAGGTGGGACATATTGCTACTCGCTACAACCAAGTGATGGATTCCCTCGCGCGCAACCATGATGAGAATATCGATACGTTAGAGCAAATCTATACCCTCACGGCAGCGGCAGCGGCAGCTATTGAAAACAACCGGTTTGAACCTGAGGAGTTGGAATTATATGGGATTTGCGATCGCAACGACGAACTAGGTACCCTAGCCCAAGTCCTACAGCAGCTCGTAGCAGCTGTTCAGCAGCGAGAGCAGGACTTAGTTGCTGTTAAAGCAAAACTGAACGCCGCCCAGCAAGCCCTTGAACATAATGCTTCTGTCCAGCAACCTAAGGAGCTGACAGAGTAACTGACGTTGCAATGCTCACCGCATATCTCAGGAGCAGAGTTTTACTTTTGCCACTAAAAAATTGTATTTTTCAATACAATAATTTCCCAGTTCTCTTTCTAGGATAAAAGGCTAACTGTGCTTTCCACAGTCCAGTTGAGTCCTGATTAGGAGATGTCCCTGTCCAAGTAGAACCTGGTGTAAACATCCTAAATTCTTGTTTAAGATTCGGGACTTTTGAGGGTTTGAGCCACCTTAATGCGTAGCTCAAGACCTTATTCTAATCTGATACGCAACGGGTCGTCTGTATTTCAAGGAGTAATTCATGGCCAAAACCGCCCAGGACATCTTGAACTGGATTAGCAATGACAAGATTCAGGTTGTTGATCTGAAATTTATCGACATGCCAGGCATCTGGCAGCACCTGACGCTCTATCAAGATCAGATTGATGCCGACAGCTTTACCAGTGGTGTCGCCTTTGACGGTTCCAGTATCCGTGGCTGGAAAGCCATTAATGAATCCGATATGGCGATGGTACCCGATCCAAACACGGCTTGGATCGACCCATTCATGGAAGAGCCAACGCTAAGCATGATTTGCAGTATTCAAGAGCCACGCACTGGCCAGCCCTATGATCGCTGCCCCCGCTCCATTGCCCAAAAGGCACTAGATTACTTGTCTTCTTCTGGGATTGGTGACACGGCCTTCTTCGGACCTGAAGCTGAGTTCTTTGTCTTTGAGAATGTTCAGTTCGATCAAACTGAAAACTCTAGCTACTACTACGTCGATACCACTGAAGGCCGTTGGAATAGTGGTCGTGAAGAAGAGGGTGGAAACCTAGGCTACAAACCTCGTTACAAAGAAGGCTATTTCCCTGTTTCTCCCACCGATACGCTGCAGGATATCCGTACGGAGATGCTGCTAACGATGGCTAAATGTGGAGTGCCCATTGAAAAGCACCACCATGAAGTCGCAACAGGTGGTCAATGTGAATTGGGAATTAAGTTTGCCCCTATCATTCAAGCGGCTGACTTTTTAATGACCTATAAATACTGTGTCAAGAACGTCGCCAAGGCCCACGGCAAGTCAGCCACCTTTATGCCCAAGCCACTGTTCAATGACAATGGCTCCGGGATGCATACTCACCAGTCCATCTGGAAAGACGGCAACCCTCTGTTCTGGGGAGATGGCTATGCTAACCTCAGCCAGATGGCGCTGCACTATATTGGTGGATTGCTCAAGCATGCCCCAGCTCTGTTAGCACTCACTAACCCCACTACTAATTCCTATAAGCGTTTGGTACCAGGCTTTGAAGCGCCAGTGAACCTTGCCTATTCCCAAGGAAATCGGTCTGCTTCCATTCGGATTCCTCTGTCAGGCCCTAATCCTAAGGCCAAGCGGATGGAGTTCCGTTGCCCTGATGCAACCTGCAATCCCTATCTTGCTTTTGCTGCCATGCTATGTGCAGGGGTTGATGGGATTAAAAACCAGATTGATCCTGGTAGCTCATTGGATGTGGATATCTACGATCTCAGCCCTGAAGAGCTAGCAAAGATTCCGTCTACACCTGGCTCTCTTTTAGATGCACTTGAAGCACTTAAAGAGGACCATTCCTTCTTGACAGATGCGGGTGTCTTTACGGCAGACTTCATTGAGAACTGGATTGAGTACAAGTTGGATAACGAAGTGAATCCAATGCGTCTGCGTCCTCATCCTTACGAAGTGTCTCTCTATTACGACTGTTAGGAAATTATTTCTGTCCTCATCCCCTTGGGCATTCGTTCCTGAATATTTCCTGACAGGGAAGCATTAATCAGGATCTGACTGCATCTCTACGCCTCCCTGAATAAGAGGCGTAGACAATAGGGGTAACAAAATGATTGATTATTCAAGTCTTGAAATGGTTTTAGCTGCTCCTCTTCTGGGCAGCTAATTTTTTGTGAGGGAAGCAACCGGAAGGAAAAAATTATTCTTGGCTTGGTCTCATAACGGTTTTCTGTCTTTTAGGAATAACGTTTGCTAAGATTCTGCTATATAGGACCGGCTAGCGTGATCGAGATAAATCGCATTTTCCTTTTTCTCTCAATACAAACCATTAAAAGTTATTAAGAGAACCTGCTTCTGTCTGCCTTTCCTCAGATTTCTCACAGAATTCCCCCTTATCCTGTAAGGAGTAAGAAACATTGAGGAACTCCTCACATGAAACATTTGATTCCCTGGGTTCTGGGTGTAGGCATCTTTTCCGTCGCCTCCATCACAGCCTGGGAAGGTTTGTATGGGCAAAGTTCGCCTCAATTCCTGACCAATACCGCACAACTGCAACCGCTACAGTCCAAACAAGGAACAACTGTCCAAGATTTAGAGAAGATTCTCAAAGCAGAAGCTGAGAACTTAAAGTCAGAAAATGGCCAGTTGATCTTCAATTATGATGGACGTGAGATGGTGATTCTCACGAGTGAATCCCACAATCGCATGCGACTCATTGCCCCCATAGCAGCGGCAGATACTCTGACTGATGAGCAACGTCAGGACCTGCTTGCAGCTAATTTCCACTCTGCATTGGATGGTCGTTATGCCGTAAGTAATGGAATTGTGTTCGCGGCATTTCTTCATCCCTTATCAACGCTGGATGAGTCAGAATTTCGGTCAGCCCTTCGACAAGTGTCAGCGCTTGTTACTAACTATGGGACCTCCTACTCTAGCGGTGAGCTGCAATTCGGTGCTCAGCAAGAGGATGCATTAAAAGGTCTGCCTGCCATCTAAGCAACAGTTTCAGTGTGGTACCTTAACTGATCCAGGTATCTAAAGTTTGTTCAAGCTGCAGTATTGTTGATTTAGACACAGATTCTGAGTTGCAATCCAGTATTCCCTCATCAGTGTTCCTTCCTTCCCGTTGGGCAGAGGGGGGTGGGGTGGGTAAATACCTGAGAAGAAATGCAAGGGTCTGTAGCTTTAGCCAGCCGTTATGGACCGCTAACGTTCCAAATTTGGCGTTGATATGAGATTGCTGTTGGAGAATTTTCTGAATTTGCTGATCATTTAGTAGGGCAGCTTCTTGGAGATACAAGCCGATGGGCTTGTATTGATTTCCGGCCTGAAGTTTCAGAAACTGCTTAACAAAGAAGTCAGATGTTTGTTTCGGTACCCAGCCGCGTAAATCAAGAATTTCTCCGAGTAGTAAATCCCAATATTCAGTCTGATCTCGCAAAGCGACTTCTATCTGAGGCCTAGAGATAAGACCTGCCTGTTGCAAAACAGATCCCAAACGCTCATATTGCAGAGAACTTGAGGTGGATGAGTGTGATGCTAACACGGCGAGATGTGCTTAACGGCGATCTCTAAGCTGGCACAAAGTTACTAAAGTCGCCACAGTATATTTAGCATCGGCACCTGCTCACAATAGTCCATCCATTTTTCGGATCAGTGCCTGGAACATCTGGTATCTCGTTGGTAGCTGTCTGAAGAACCTGCTAGCAAATAGAAAAAAATAGTCAAGATGGGCTGAGAATCTGTTACCGTGTCGCCCCAACATCTTTCTTGGTTAGGAAACTGGCAGTTTTACTTTTTCTAGTACTTGAGGTTCTCCATTTATACAAGAAGGATGATGTTTGAGATGTTGGGCAAGCTGAGTCGAAATTTGCTCACGAACAATCTGACGGTACTCATTGAAATGTTCTAGATAAGCACAAACCGTTAGATAAGCCTCCAATAAATCACGTTTGTGCCAATAGATTCGCATTAGATTTACCCAGAAAGTCCAGCGGGTGCTTCGCACAACCCCCTGTCGCCAAAATAACGTCACAGCAGCTTGATGCTTACTTCCTTGTTTCCCAATCTGCTTTAAATCATCTGGGTCACTTCCACGACGCACCTTAAACGTCTCAGGATGTCGGGGTGCTCCTAACATCATAAAGTGTCGAAATGCTCGCTCTAAATACTTTTGAGGGTCATATAATTCTGAGAATGCTTCAACATATTCTTCCGCAATCTCATCGATGGGTCTCGTAGGCAGAAAGTTCATTAGGGTGGTTTGATTGATGTTGCCCTCTCTGTTCAATAAACGTTTCTCTTTTTGCAACCGATGCCATAAAGCAGTATCAGGCAAGGCTTGTAACATGCTAAAGAGCGGTACAGGAATGGCGGTTTGTTCCACAAATTGAACGATTCGTTTTCCTGCACCGGCTGTTTCTCCATCGAATCCAATGATGAAGCCAGCCATAATTTGGATGCCATACCCAGTGATGGTAGCCATGGCATCTGATAGCGGATCGCGAGTGTTTTGGTGTTTTTGTGTCAGCGTTAAACTACTTTCATCTGGCGTCTCGATACCTAAGAAAACCCAGTGAAAGTCGCACTCTACCATTAGATCTAATAATTCTTCGTCTTGGGCCAAGTCAACCGAGGCTTCTGTTAAGAAACTGAACGGATTCCCTAGGTTCTCGCGCCAGATCTTTAGTTCTTTCAGTAGGAGCTTGACGTTGCGCTTATTGCCAATGAAATTGTCATCCACCATAAACACAGTCCCCCGCCAACCCGAATCATAAAGGGCTTGTAGTTCAGCGATCAGTTGCGTCGGTGTTTTAGTCCTGGGTTTGCGACCATACAATACGATAATGTCGCAGAATTCGCACTGAAAGGGGCACCCCCGCGAGAACTGGACTGACATTGTGTCGTATAGGTCCATTTCCAACAAGTCATACCGAGGGATAGGGGTGCTTGTTACATCAGGTTTTTCTGTAGCTCGAAAGGTGCCGCTTGTCTCACCACGCTTAATGGCTTTCACAAACAAGGGCAGTGTAATTTCACCTTCATCAAGGATCAAATAGTCTGCACCAGCTGCTTGGACCTCATGGGGTAGGGCGGTTGCATAAGGCCCACCAACTGCCACAAATTTATCCCGGTGTTTTGCCTCTGAGATTTGGGCCAGTAAATCCGGCTTTTGGACAATCATCCCTGACAGAATTACCAACTCGGCCCAATCCCACTCCTGATCGGTGATGTCGCGCACATTGCGATCAACCAGCTTAAAGTCCCAAGTCTGAGGCAGAATTGCACCAACGGTAATCAGTCCTAAAGGAGGTAATAGAGCCTTACGGCCTGTAAGCTCTAAAATTTTGTCCCAAGACCAGAATGATGTAGGGAATAAAGGATATAGCAACAAAACACGCATTTGTGTTTACCTCTGCTACTGATCTCCTTAAGTATGTTGGGATTTCAACCCTTCAAGTGAGATTTAGCAAAATTTAACTGTGATCCTTCAACTTCGTTAAATTCAGCAGGATGGTTACCCCTCCTGCCGAGTTCAGCCGAGTGACTGGGCCAGCAAGCCCACCTTCATAGCACCCAACATCATAGCGGGGTGGGCCCACCAAATTAATCCAACAAAGAAGGCTACACCCAGGTAGGACGGGCGCAAAAACTCCTGCCAGAGCAGCGACTGCCGTCCCTGCAAAATGGCAAGGAAGGGAATGACAGACGTTCTAGCTTTAGCCTCTCTAAAGGTGTTACCATATCGCATTGCTAAACGTCGATCACCATGCCAAACAGCAAACAAATGATAGCCCACCAAGCCGAAGCAGGTGGCTAAGGTAAATGTTGATCCAATCCAGAGAGCGTGAGCAACACACCAGATCACCTGGCCCACCATTTGGGGGTGTCGCGTAATTCGAATAATTCCTGTTTCGTAGAGGTGAACTTGAGGTTTTTGGATGGCAGCAATCTCTAACAAATTGAAGGTGGCAGGATACAAAAATAGAAAAGAAATGACTGAGAGGATCCATACAAAGGGCTTCACACCGGTTACCCCCTGAACCTGCCAGAGCTGCACACCATCATAGCGATGGTTCAAAAAGTAAATGATTAAGACCAGCGCTAGGCTAATGCTGGTCAGCGCAAAAATGACCCGGTACCCCCGGGCCCCAATTTGTTCTTCCGCTTTCATGCGGAGAGCTGCTAAACCACTGTGGGCAGTGGCAAATACCCCCATTAGCCCCAGCACAAGGAAATGGGATGGGGCAGTCCAGCTATGGGCGTTGGTTAGATCAAGCAAGTTGCCAAGCCCCACCTCTAACCAGGCGAATTTGAGCCAAAGTAAAGATAATCGGAATCACTCGGCTATAGTTGGTCGAGATGGCTCGCCACCCTAAATCGGCCACAAAGCCAGCCCAAAGTGCTGTTCCCAAGACCATACATGCGCTGCGTAAGGCCCCATACCGGGCTGCACTAAATGCCATTCCTTTTTTCGCAGCCTGTAGGACGATCTGCCCTTGAAGAGAGGCGGCGGTTCTCCCAGCTTGGTAGGTGGCAAAATAGGCGACAAACTGCCGGGCAACTTGTCGCAGCAGCACTGGTCTGACCACGGAGCTAATGGCTAAGGCGCTCCCCCCTTGCAGGAACAAACGTAAAGAGTCATCCTGGCAATTGAGGGGCAGTGGATTAGTGGGTGAGGTGGATAATGCTTCGCTGATCCGTGCCATTAAGTCTTTCCGCTGATGACGGGGTAGTTTTTTCCAAGTCCGCTGTACTAAGTGGAGAAAAATTTCTGATTCTAGCTCTGTTGTTTTCCAGATGGGGGAGTAGCGAAGCTTGAGATAGCGACATACCTGAATCAAGACTTGCCGATAGGTGACAAACTCAGTTTGCCCTTTGAGGACGGTGATGCCATCTGCTGCGACAAATCGAAACCGTTGCTCGATGGCGGTCAACGTATCCATTGTAAAGTTCCTTTCAACTCCCATAGATTCTCAATAGCCTTACCCTGGCAAGACTGCTAGCTACCACTCCACACAACCTGCCAGTAAGACGCACAATCTGCAAGGGCCTTCATAAGTAATTCACAAGCTTGGAAGTGTCATTTTCACTTTTTGCGCTGCCTGCTACAGTACCTCGCCTAGAGTTCCCGCGTTTTTAGCCTTATATCCAACCGGTTTTGCTCCGCAACCTCCTTGCGAATCCTAACCCGCTACATCGTGTTCGACCTGCTC
>JAHQVZ010000090.1 GCA_019634055.1 Leptolyngbyaceae cyanobacterium MAG.088 | reverse complement strand
ATGCGATCGCATCCGGCATCCAATTTTGCTTTTGTCCCCACACCAACCCTGTTCTGATTGAGATGGCTCGGGAGCACAATATCCCAATTATGCCAGGGGCGCTGACTCCCACGGAAATTGTGACGGCCTGGCAAGCGGGGGCCACCTGCGTGAAAGTGTTTCCAGTCCAGTCAATGGGTGGCCACAATTATATACACAGTCTCCAAGGACCATTGGGGCACATTCCCCTCATACCGACAGGGGGTGTGATGCTGGAGAATGCTGCAGGTTTTATCGAAGCAGGTGCGATCGCAGTAGGTTTATCCAGCAACCTGTTTTCTCGCCCCCACATCCAGGAGCAGAACTGGTCAGACATCACCCAACGGTGCATAGACCTAAAAATGGAACTTCAATATAGCAGACAGTCTCCTTCACAAAATAGACATCCCCATAGATAAAGTTATCGAGTGATGCCGATCATATAACACCAGAAAAAGATCAATCTTGCAATCCATCCCTAAAGGTGATCAACAACAAACCTCTGTCGGTATAAATAGTGTTGCTCTCATTTTTCTCTAGCGGGAGGTATTATTCATCACAGAATCATCTTTTTTACAGGATATTCACGAAATATTCCCAACTTTTACTATATATATTTGCAATAGCTCCAATTAAATCCTACTTGGTCAATCTACAGTTTCGACGATATATTTTTCAGACTTTGGTGACTGTCATGGGGGACATGGGATTGACCTTAGCCGAGTCATTTCAGATTAAGCAGCAGGGTGTTTAGTGATCACTAACATCGCTAATGACTCCACACATAAAATGTCATCAAAATATTTGTGGCGGCCTAAGTCGTTCTAACCTCGATTTGTACTAGCGAAATTTAGTTTCATTAAATTATCTGTTTTATCCGCATATTCCAGATATATCCCTGATTTGCACTATATATGCTATGTTTCTGGCAACTTTAATCGTTCTTTCTTTAATTGGCACTAGCAAGTTTTCGATTTCGATGAAATTTTCGCCTTTTCTAGCATATTCGCGAAATAACACTGATATTTTGCCATATATGTCATTTATGCTATACAATGGCTCCAATTAAGCCCACCTTTGTTGATCTATAGTTTCGAAGCTATATAATTTCACTGACTTTTTTGACTTTCATGGGGGATATGGGATTGACCATAACCGAGTCAGTGAAGATTAAGTGGCAAGGGGTATTTTGTGATAATGCACATCGCAATATACTCCGCAAGTTATATCAAAATCTGACTTTGGTGATGTCATGGGGGATATGGGATTGACCATAACCGAGTCAGTGAAGATTAAGTGGCAGGGAATATTTTGTCATAACTCACATCGCTAAAGAATCCACTTCTGAGTCATCATTCGAGTATTTGATGAAAGACGAGCCAGCTTTTATTGTTTATAGGGCTTAATCTTTAGTCCTAAATTTCTTTGTGATTCTAAAGTAGCTTCGGGCTGGATCCACCACCAATCAATGTCTTGGTGTATGCCGCAGGTTAGTGTGCATCGTGAGTTGACAGTAACGTGACAGTAGGATCCCCTCAGATGAAATTAGTTCTAGTTGCCTCCTCAGGTGGTCACTTCTCAACAATGAACAACCTGAAGCCTTTCTGGTCTGTTCATGAGAGAGTTTGGGTTACTGATCTGAAGTCAGATACAGCCAAGCTTAGAGATAGGTGTGAGCGTGTATTCTGGTTGCCATATCAAGGATCTAGAGAACTGCTGCCGTTCTTGCGTAATCTTCCAGCAACGTTTAGAATTCTCGCCCAGGCACAACCAGATCTAGTTATCTCGACTGGACCAAGTATTGCAGTCAACTTTGCGATTGCATCCAGGGTCTTTGGAATACGCTTTATATACATCGAAAGTATTTCAAGACAGCAGGATCTTAGCCTTGCGGGGAAGCTAATCTATCCCATCTGCGATGAGTTTTATGTTCAATGGCCTGAGTTGTGTACAAAGTATCCGAAGGCAAAGTTTGAGGGGTACAGCACATGATTACAGTGACACTGGGCACCAATCCTTTTCCATTTAGTCGAGCGATTGCTTGGCTCCAAGAGCTTTTAGAAAAGGGGGTCATTATTGAATCTGTGTTTATTCAACACGGGACCAGCGATGTATCAACGCTCATATCCCATCCTCTTGTATCTGCCGCACCGTTTGTCAAGGTAGATCACCTAATGAATATGATCGACCAATCAACATTAGTGATCTCCCACGCGGGTCAAGGAACAACGCGATCTCTGATGGAGAGGCAGTCTCCCTTTGTCTTGCTTCCCCGTTTGGCCCGTTATGGTGAGCACGTTGATAATCATCAGCTTCGGTTTGCCCAAGCATTAGCCCCGAAAGGGATTGTTCACTGTCTCTCTGTTGTCCAACTTGAGGCGGTCATTCTTGATCCGCCATTACATGAACAACAGCCTCTATTTGATGGGCCACGGTTGGCGGATCATCTTTTAAGCCGATACCCATCTAAACACTCAGAGTCAGTGCAGTCAGTGTATGAGCAGCCCCGATCATGAAGAACCCGCTCCTCATTGCCCTTCGATACTGGAAACTACTGGTACTCCTCAATGCCTGTCTTTTTTCAGCAGTGGGATATCTGATTGTGACCACACCTCGCACCTGGACAGCTAATGCAGAGCTGATTTTGCCTGACACCACCAGTAATTTAGATGCTAATTTAGGTACCCTTGGCAGACTTAGCAGTGGTGATGGACTAGTCGTTTCCCAGCACCTTAACCCTCTCAATAGCTTATCTGCTGTATTACTAAGTAACGACACCATGCGTCGGGTCTGGGAGGTGGATCCTGAGCAAAATGAGTTCCCGCAATTACAGGCTTACAAATCTATATACAAGCTTACGCCCCAAAATGAGTCAACGATTGTGTCACTGAGTGCAGATGGATCTAGCACAACACTAGCTGAACAACGCTTGACTGTATTGGTAGACATTTTGCAGCAACGCCTTAACGAACTGCGGGCCAATGACGCCAAGCAACGGACAAAATTTATGGAAACAAAGGTTGCTCAGGCACGTCAGACATTAGATACTGCAAGGGTAAAATTAACGCAGTTTCAACAATCTTCTAACCTGGTCAGCAACCTTGATCAAACGCAAGCACTAATTAACACGATCAATGAACTAACAACCAGTCAATCGAGGCTCTTAGCTGAGTCGAGAGCTAGCAAGGCGCAGGTTAAGTCGCTTTCTTCTCGGCTTAATCTTAGCCCTGATGAAGCAGTTGGATCTCTGGGTTTGGGAGACAACCGTAACTATCGCTTTAACCAGCAACAGTTATCTCAAGTGGAGGTAGAGCTTGCTGCAAAACGAACAGTACTAACCGATACAAATCCCCAAATTCAATCCCTGATTCAGCAACGCAATGAGTTACGTCGTCGTGTTGAACAAGAAATCGGTCAGGCTGCAAGTCTGGGCCGCTCCTCTGGCGAGAATTCCACTGATCTCATTCAGCAGTTGGTGCTTGCCGAGAGTAAGTCTGAGGCACTTGAGCAACAGGCCAATGCTCTGAAGGGGCTAATTGAACGACAACAATCACTACTTGAGACGCTACCTGCTAAGCAGGATCAATTGCAGGAACTACAGCGCCAATATGAGATTGCTGAGGGAGTTTACAAGGGTTTGATAGCTCAGGTAGAGCAGACGAATCTGACTGCATTCAGCGTCTATCCTAATGTGCAGGTATTAGACACCCCCAGTGCTGATCCTCGTCCCACTGGCCCCAAGATACGATTGATGGTGTTAGGTGCTTTATTAAGCTCACTCTGTGGTAGCTTGGCCATTATTCTGTGCTTAGAACGCCTTAATCCCCTACTAGATAATGGTGACTTAGAAGCAACGTCAGTGCCTGTGCTCAAAAGCATTCCCTATTTTGAGGATTTGGCCTACGGCATTGATGAAAGATTTGAGACGGCCATTGAGTTTCAGCGATTGGCATCTGCTGTTAGCATGCTGTCCTTGGATAAAGATCGACTCTTAATTAGCAGTAGCAGTATGGGAGAGGGTAAAACCACGATTACGCTTGGTTTAGCAGTTGCCCTCACTTCGTTAGGATTTAGAGTCTTAATCGTTGACGGAGACTGGCAGCGTAAGGAGTTATCAAATCGGTTAGAAAATTGGGGAAGTAGACAATCTAAAGTTGCTGGATTACCAAGTCAAATTTATCCTAACCTTGATTTTTTGCCATTAGAACCTCCAGATAATCGTCCATCAGAGTACTTGGCCTCCGGTACTTTTGTTCACCACCTGAGTGAGGCTCAGACCGGAGGTAACTACGACTATGTTTTAGTGGATAGTCCCCCCGTCAGCCTTACTAGTGAAACTATCTTAATGGCCAAGTTTATTCCACAAATTTTGCTGGTGGTGTGGCCCGGTATAACCCAGCGAGACACTTTCAAAGACTGTCTGGAACAATTGACAGAGATAGTTTCAGTTGTCGTCAATGGTGTCGAAACTCCGATAAAAAGCTATCGTTACCGATTGATGTCAGGACTAGCCAAGATTTTGCACGGGGATTCTCCCACGTCGCTCCTTTCTGAATACCGTCCTGACTTGCCTGAGAGTAGTTCATGAATCAGTGGCCTACAGTTTTCCAGGCTTCACCAGAGCCAGGATCTTTAATATCAGGGTTTAGAATTCGTTGGCAGCTTCTAACTTTATCGGAACGTCTTGTCTGTAGCTGGATTCTTCTGATCCCAGTTTGGTGGTTGTGGGGATGGAGCTATCTCCGTGTGGCGATCGCAATTGGTATTGTTATCTATACCCTACGTCAGGAGAGACGTTTGACTCTAAAGCGGCCCAGTGCTCTTGTGCTTTTGATGGTTGTCTATGGTTTATACGGGTTGATCTCGAAGTATTTTTATGCACGCTACAATACTATTTCCCTCAATCCACGAGAACTGTTGGGAGTACTGAACACTTGGTTCTCCCCAGCGTTTATTCTTTGGTACATCCAAAGTAAGGATATCCGTATTCGTCCTTTAGTGGTTGCATGGGCATTTTCAGTAAGCGTAGTGAGTATGCTGCTGTTTTGGTGCCTAATCTACTTCGTTTTTCATCAAGCTGAATATATTCCACCCCGTAGCTTGTTTGGTTTACTCACCCAAAAGGCACTAGTTTATGTTCCAGGTGCAGGCAACAGTAATTATTTGCTGCCGTATGCACCAAAAGATCATTCTTTTGCAGGCTTTGCCCGTTATTATTCATTTTTTCATGGTCCAGAATCTCTTTCCTTAATCATTAGCTTTATTCTGTTATTGGCATTGGATCTTAAAAATCGCGGTTGGTCCACGCTGCTATTTGGGGGTAGTTTCTTTCTGCTACTGCTCAGTGGGACACGTTCGGCGGCACTTGCCATGATTGCTGTCTTGAGTCTGAGATGGCTGCTTAAAACAGGAAAATCTTGGAGGTTCCCCTTCCTGTGTGCATTATTAGCGATCGCATCCTTCACAATTCTCTCTGTGCCTCCTATCACCAAGGTTATCTTTGATGTCAGTACCAGTACAGTCCAAGCAACAGGAAATATCCGCCAGGACTCCACCGAGGTACGAGGACTAATCTATGAAAAAACCCTAGATGCTATCAGTAATAGCCCTAATGCGGTTTTTCTATTTGGACACGTTGTCGAAGGCCCCACGGTTCTCCGGGGATACGAGCCAGCCACAATCGGCTCACACAGCCTTTATTTAGGTACATTGCTCTACCTTAGAGGCATCGTCGGTACTGGGATTTTCATGAGCTACTGGGTTGCGCTGCTAACCTGGCTCTATCAAACCCGGCATGGGCGTCCACTCAGTTGTCTTCTGATGTTTATCGTCTTCAGCATCACGTTTTGTGTGATGGCCTTTGAACCGGTTGTGCAGTATTTGATTCTTCTGTGTAGCATGACCCGCCAGTCCCAGTTATCTCCCACTCATTCAAGCGTCGCTGTTTTATAACCTCTATGTCCCAGCTCAAAGTTCAATTCTCATCCTGGCAGCTCATTCGCTGCCTTGTCTTGATTGTTCTTAGTATGGTCACTCTTTCCCTTATGGGACAATTTATGGCTTACCATATGCCTGACTTTCCACTTCGGGATGGACTGGCAATGGAGTTTGACACGTCTGCAGACGGGAACGTCCCTACTTTTTACTCCAACGTGGCTCTGTTTTTCTGTACCTATCTGTTCGGCATCATTGCTCAAGTCAAGAAATTAGGACGAGATCATTTCCGCTTTCACTGGCGCCTCCTCAGTATTCTTTAGTCGCAGAGGTAATTTAGATAGTTCATCTGTCAATTCAAGAAAGTCTGGCTATAGGACGTAGTCCTCGAGACACACTAATTCGGCTACTCTATCGAAGTCTCTGTAGCGCTTTTCCGCAAGAAGGTAAACAACTTCTGCGGCTAGGATTCAAGCAGTATTGTCAATCTAGACTCAATAAAATTACTCGTCGCGAAGACCCCTCTTAAAAAAAACAGATAGTGAGCACCATAAGAATTAGACCTGTGAACAAAATTGGTAAAGGAGATCACAGACGTGCAACATAGCTCTAGCAAAGATACAGCAGAACCTAAACTTTTACTGATTCCAGGGGCATGTCATACCCTGGGGGGAACTTTGATTACGCTGTCATCTTTGATCAAGGGCTTTGCTCAGCTTGGTCGTTTGAATGATCTCTGTGTTTTTGTACAGGCTAACTCTCAAGCTGAGCATTATTTAATGGCTGCTGGACAGCGATCCTGTATAAGGAGTATCGTCGCAGATCGTGAAGATCAGTTTTTCAGTCATGCACTGCGATGGGTACACAAGCAACCCATACATTGGCCACTGCTGCTTGATAATACGGTCCAAAAGCAGTTGCTACCGTCCCTACTTCGAGCTGCACCGATACTGCGCCAAAGTGGACGGCCAACTTTTCACTTTTGTCATGATCTCGCTAGCTCGTATCACCCCCTAGGATATTGGGGACGTCGACTGCCGTTTTGGCTCCTTTCTCCTCAAACTCTGTGTAACTCAAGATTCACCGCCGAGCATATCTATCAATTGATGCCAAAGATCCTGGCGATCCTCTATCAACCTATCGACACTGATCGCTTTAGTCCAGCTAGACCTACGAAGACATCCCCTCCCCCCGCAATAGCAACACTACGCAAGTCAGGTGCACGAATTCTCCTGACACCGTCTAGAATTACGCAACCGGGACAGTTTAACGATAAAAATCTACGAGCAATAATCCCGTTATTGGCTTGCCTCAAAGCTGGAGGACATAACTACCACAGCATTATTTTGGGGGAAGACCAATCTGAGAAACGGGTCTACTCCCACCAGCTTTTAGATGCGGCTGAGCAGCAGGGGGTACGCGACCGCCTGACGATTTTACCCCCTCAATTGGAGATTGAGAACTACTATCGGTTTGCAGATTTGACAGTTACGCTAGCACCGAGAGAACCATTTGGTCGGACAGTGGTTGAGTCTATTGCCTGCGGTACACCTGTCATCGGCAGTAATACAGGGGGTATTGGCGAAATTTTAAGGAACTTTGCCGTCCATTGGACGGCATCACCCGATGATGCCGCCGCCGCCGCCGCCGCTGTCCTTAGACTGGCTAACGCCTCTGATACTTCAGAGACCTTGCAACAGGGGCAACGCTGGATCCAAGAGCACTGCAACCTAGTAAAGTATGCAAGCCAGATCATCCAACTCACAGGCTTAAATAACCGCTATCCCGCTCGGCTCCAAGTTAAGGGGTGAGTCACCTCCAAGCCACTTTCATGTTCTATCAATACATGCTATGAACATCCAACACAAAGGTTCACGTCTATTATCCAAACTCATTTGGATTTATGGACCTTTGTTTGAGGAGGGCAGCAAACTGCTGGGAATTGTGAGCTGGGGAAGCTATACCTTTCAATTCTGTTTTCAGACCTTTGAAGAACAACTCAGGAAAGTCTAATTCTATGATCACTGCCAGGTTCTGTTTTGTACTGGATTCTCTATCATGAGCACTCACCCTAAATCCTAGATTTGTAATGGCTTCATCTAACGCTGCCAAAATTACGCGAAGTAGCCTTTGGCTCATGGCGAGCTATGCCCTCGCGAAAGGGTCTCGACTTATTACCCAAATTTTTCTGGCTCGTTTGCTCTCGCCAGAAGATTTCGGCCTATGGGGAATGGTGCTGGTTATTACGACCCTATCTGAACTCTTTCGAGATACTGCAATCGCAAGTGTCTTGGTTCAGCGTGGCTTAGAGGATAAAGACCTTGTCAATGCTGTCTATAGTCTGGGCATCAATGTTTCAATTATCATGTTCTTGATCCAGACTGGGGTTGGATTTCTGATTGCCCCATTTTTTAATGAACCAATGGTGGGACCACTCACTGCCTGTACAGGTTTAGTTTTTCTGGTAGGTGCAGGTGCAGGGTCCCACACCGCCGTTCTAACCCGTCAGATGCAGTTTAGGGCCTTAGCCATCGCCGACAGTAGCGCTGGATTCGCTCGTTTGGTCGGGGCTGCGGTAGGGGCATTTCTAGGGGCAGGGGTCTGGTCTTTTGCGATCGCAGAAGTAACCCGAGGTGTTGCGGATGCATCCATTAAGCGTCGTCTTAGCCAATATCGGTTTACCTATTCCCTTAGACCCGACCCCAAGGTTATTCAGCAAGTGTGGCGCTATATTAGCAGCCTAATTGGGACCAATATTGCTGTCTACGTCAATACTAATGGCGATGATTTGATTACTGGAAAAGTTCTAGGAGCCAAAACGCTGGGATACTACACTCTGGCTTATCAACTGGCAATGGTGCCCACCTTTGCCCTCTCTCAGGTGAACCGGATTAACTTTTCAGTGCTTTCACAGCGAGACAATCAAGGCAAGAAACTTTATGTGGCCCAGGTTCTGGAACTCTATGCGATTCTTTATGCACTTATCTATGGACTTGGCTTTCTGATTTCGCCCTGGATGATTCCGTTCATTTATGGATCTCAATGGCAGGCAGCAGTGCCTTTATTCCAAATCATTCTGGTTTTTGCCTATACCCGTGGCTTCATGTCTATTTTTGGAACGACACTCAATTCACTCAATAAGCCAGATGTCAATGCTGCCATTAATTGGATTTTGGTTCCTCTCTCTATCCCAGCCTTTTTAGTGGGCATATGGCTAGACGGGGTGCAGGGCCTTGCGATAGCAGTTGCCCTGGTGATGGGGATCGGGGCTGCAGCCTGGTTTTGGATTGCCACCTGCCATGTTGCTCAATGGGACTTGAAAACATTGATGCAGCCTATTTTATTGCCCAGTCTCAGTATTGGCCTGATTTTAGCAGTGCTTCAGTTTATGGCTATGAACCTAGTTTTACAGATCCTTGTGATGGTGGTGACCTATGGAGCAGCACTGTCTCTCTTTTCAATGGGAGAAATCCCTCAGAAGTTGCTGAACCTTGGAAGGCGGACACTAAAAACATGAAAAATACGACCGAATGGGATCAAAATTCATCGCCAGATATCTTAATTGTGACTCGAACGTTTTTGCCAAATGCAGGAGGTATTGAGGAATATGCCTACAACAGATGTCTTCAAGATCCAAGCCGTGTGATTGTATTGACATCCCAATGCGCGGGGCATGAAAAGTTTGACCAAGCTCAACCTTTCCCGATCCACCGTTGGCCGGTTCCTTCTTTCTTAGAATATGGTGCTCTAGGTAGTATCCTTAAACAGTTTGTTTATATGTTTTGGCTAGGTCTATTATGCATTAGGCTTTTTTCTCTTTATCGCTACAAACATATTGAATGGTGCCACGGCTACGACTTCCCCATACTTCTATTTGTTAGATATGTTTTACCTATACGCTATTTCATATATCTTCATGGAAATGACCTGCTTTGCGCCTTGAAAAATCCAGTTTTTAAGATATTTTTCACATATACCCTAAACATATCAAATGGTATAGTTTGCAACAGTTCATTCACGAAAGATATCTTACAGAAGGGTTGCAATGTATATTCTCCAATATACACAATAAATCCTACAATAAGACCTAGTAAATTTGGATTAAAAGAACATTTATCTTGTCCTACAAGTCACCCGAATCACGTAAGAGAACTCTACAATATTTCAAGCCAGGCGATTGTTATTTTAACAGTTGGACGCCTTGTCCGTCGCAAGGGATTCAATCACATCATTGAGAGCTTGCCTTCTCTATTGGGTGAGGGAATAGATGTCCACTATTTAATTTGTGGCAAGGGGAAAATTGAGCCCGAGCTTAGAAATCTTGTTAGTCGCTTGAGGCTTGAAGATCGTGTTCATTTTGCTGGATATATACCAGACGATAAATTAGCTAGTTACTACACGGCATGTGATCTATTTGCAATGCTTACCTTCTTTGATGATCAAGCTTCTAGTATTGAAGGCTTTGGGATTGTTTATTTGGAAGCAGGTTATTTCTGTAAACCAGTTCTTGCTGCTCGTGTTGGAGGTGTTGTAGATGCTGTTTTTCATGAGGAAAATGGTGTATTGATAAATTCCGATAGCGATGAAGAGATTTTGGATGCTTTGTACAAGCTTTGCAAAGACGAGGATTTGCGTCATCAACTGGGTAAAAAAGGTCAAGAACTAGCCTGTCGTAAAACACTTCATAGAATCCTGTATTCACCTTGATGTCGAGAAATATTTTATTATTTTCTTGGTGTTTCTACCAATTGAAACGTTTCTTGTAAGGTATATGCTTTGTTTTTGGATTTTAGGAAAAATAGTATAGTAGATTGGGATTTCTGCGAGCCGTTTGGAATAAGATTCAGCGATGAATTTTTCAAAAACTATGGATAAATTGATATTAAGGGTTGGTGCTTTGATGTTTTCATCCTTTATCACATTGAGTTGTTCAATGATGCCCACCCGTGTGTATGAAAAACACAATTTTGAATCCTCTTTAAGTGGCTTGAAGATTTCGAGTTGCGGTAAGCAGATTCCAACATCTCCAGTGCCTTTGCGATCGCTTGCCCAACGTCGAGGAATTGGGATTGGAACAGCAGTAAAGATGCAGGCTTTCTATTCAGATGCCCAATATCGAAAAGTTCTGGCTCACGAATTTAATGTACTAACCCCTGAGAATGCTCTAAAGTTTGGGCGGTTGAGTCTTAAACGAGATCGCTATTCCTTCAAAGATGCTGATGCTCTAATTGCCTTTGCAGAAAAACATCAGATGCAAGTTCATGGTCATACCCTCGTGTGGTATCGAAATTTGCCAGAATGGTTAACACAGGGACGCTGGAGTCGCGCAGAACTGATCGCTATTTTGCAGCAGCATATTGACAAAGTGGTCAGTCGTTATCGCGGTCGAATTGCAGTATGGGATGTTGTGAATGAAGCCATCGAAAACGATGGGTCCCTCAGAGATTCTATTTGGCTACGGGGTATTGGCCCAGAGTATATTGCCATGGCGTTTCGTTGGGCACACAAAGCAGATCCCCAGGCCCTTCTTCTCTATAATGACTATCGTTCTGAAGAGATGAATCGTAAATCAGAAGCGGTTTATCAATTAGTTAGGACGCTGAAGCAACAAGGCATTCCTATTCATGCCGTAGGCTGGCAAATGCATAAGGGGATCAAGGAACCGCCTGATTTCCAGCAGATTAAGGCCAACATGCAACGACTCAACAACCTTGGGGTGGAGGTACAGATTACTGAAATGGACGTGGGTATTTATAGTGGTCAAGGAACATATACAGAGAAATTAGCGGCACAGGCCGACATTTATCGGGATGTGATGACTATCTGCCTGGAGTCCGAAAGCTGCAGCGCCTTTATAACTTGGGGGCTAGCTGACCACCATTCCTGGAGGCCAGCATTTTTTGGACATCCAGATGCTCCGCTGTTATTTGATAAACGCTATCAACCCAAACCCGCATATGAAGCTCTGATAGATGTTCTTCATAAGTAAAAGGTGTGTGATAACTGGCTATATTATTTTGCTTGCTGGCCTATACTGAACCAATGCCCCCGTTGTGGTCACCAAGTTGTATGAGTTGCAAGACTTGTAGAGGGTTATTAACTAAAGCGTAAATCAAATACTATAGCAATCGCCATTTTATTTAGGACACTAAATGCGAGACATATTCCATCGCTTCTCTGAGAGAACCAACGTGTTCTAATTGGTGGCGAATCCGACTTTTAATCCAAGACCATGACCGCTCAATCTTATTAAACCTACATTCCGCAATCATGTGGATTGTCAACCGGAGTATGAAAATATACCTTTTAATTCCAACGAGAGCTAAGCCCAACCTCTACATGATGACAAATGGGTAAACTTAATTGAACTTTATATTCTGTTCAATTTTGAAATCTAGCCTTGTAATCT
>JAHQVZ010000089.1 GCA_019634055.1 Leptolyngbyaceae cyanobacterium MAG.088 | reverse complement strand
GTACGCCTAACCAACACCATTGTTTTACATCAAGACGGCATGGACACCTGGGATCGTGGATTTGATAGCAATGGTCTACAAGTATGGGGAGCTGAGGCAGAGCCTTATCAGTATCGCTGGATCGATTCTTTGTAACTCATTCGCATTTTGCCCGCGCCTCCTTTGAAACTTTGTAAAGTCATATTGAAGAATATCGTGGGCCCGATCCGTATTTTGCACGGTGCATATAATGATTTGAGTGCATATGATGACGCAGATTAGTATTGCTGATAGGTGAGCAGACCAGCTTGGCACTCCCATATGCGATTATGTTAGCCTGCTGTCTGTATGAACTCCTGACCTTTCCAAACTCAAACGGGTGCGGTTTCGCAGGCCATCTAACCAGCCACAGGTATGTTTAGCTAATTTAGCAAGTTCACGTTCAGGGAAAGTTGACCACATACGATCGGTTTTTGACCTGAATTTGAGCCTACCTGGGGATGATGTATCGAAAAGGCAACTTTTTGCATGATTAACCTGAAAAGTCGATTGATCTGGCTCACAGAAACAGTAGCAATTGGATTCGGACTGCTTGTTTTGCTAGCTTGGGTCTTTGACTGGCTAATCTAAAGTATTTTTGCAACTCCTATATCAACGTTAGCCCCACAACGGCATGGATGGGGCTCGTTTTTTGAAGCTTCAGGTGGAATCAACTTAGATTCCCCATGGTAGGTATGCAAGAAATCGATGATTCTCACTGGGCTAATTGCGCTAGCCTGGCAGTGGGATCAGCCTGTTCCATGGGGGCAGTCGATAACTGCTATGAATCTAGGGAAAATCAAGCTATCACAGCTACGGGCATTGGTGGCGATTTCAAACACCCAAAACTTTAGTGAAGCAGCCCTGGAGCTAAATCTTAGCCAGTCCACCATTAGCCACAGCATCGCAGCTTTAGAGTCTGAGCTGGGTGTCGTGTTGGTTAATCGGGGTCGTCATGGTGCCACACTGACGCCCTTAGGGGAAACTATCTGCACTAAATCGCAGCAGATGCTTCAGAATTTGGATGATATTGGCCAGTTAGCCTCTCAGTCACGAGGTGTAGATGGTGGCCAGGTGCGTGTAGCTGCGTTTCGCAGTATGGCGAGTAATGTACTCCCTGGTGCGATCGCAAAACTCCACACCACCTATCCCAATATTCAGGTCACCATTACTGAAATGGATGAACTGCGGGATTTTCAGCAAGCTCTGTTGGAAGGTAAAATTGATATCTGTGCAGCAGAACTACTGCCAGAAGATAGCTTTGACAGTCTGACGATTATTCATGATCCCTGTATCGGGCTACTACCGCCAAACTGTCCCATCGATACATCCCACCTAACCTGGGAACATCTGTACGAGTATCCTCTAATTACGTCTGTACATAGCAGTTGTACTCAAAAACTTATTCATACCCTCCAAAAAGCCGTACCAGCTGTTGATTTAGCCTATCGTGTTCGCACAGACTCAACCATTGTCGGCATGGTTAGGCAGGGGTTAGGTATTGGCCTTTTGCATCGTCTTTCAGCCTATCCTGTTCCCCAAGATGTTCGAGTGGTCAAGCTTCCTTTCCATATATGCCGCACATTGGGAGTATCGTGGCCCAAGGACGCTTTATTATCACCAACGGTCTACGCATTTTTAGATGTTTTCAAAACACTACAGGCCGAAGCCTATCCGACCGCTGGTTAACGGCCGTTAGCACGGCCCCTCACGACGCATTAGATCGACGAGGCAGCCCTAACCACATTAACAGCCCCGTAATTAGCAACGTTAATAGCCCCAAAGCATTGAGGATAGGATAGATAAACTCTAGATTGACCGACCCAAACTTGCCACGATGGAGTTCTAGCAACCAGAAAAAGTCCTGGGCCCGATTAGCAGCCACAGCAAATTGAAAAGCAGTCCCAGTGGTTAAGGTGAGCAGCAGCGGCAGCACCATAAAGGGTACGAGGGTACGATGCAACTGACGAATTCGATAAGCCTTCATGAACGAGTTTTAGTATGGAGTTTTGTACGTAACACCAGCAATAGCCATGGACAAGCAATGAGGACAGTAAATAAAAATTCACCTAGCCCGACAGGCAAAGCTATCACAGATGTTGGTGCGCTGGCATCCACTTCGATAACTGTATTGGCTTCCGTTTGAATACTGGCTTCTGGCACTTCTGACTCTAGCGTGCCGCTATCCGTATTGACATTGTCTTCATCACTAGTCGTTTCAGGGGCAGCAGGTCGTCCATGCAGTTCTCCTGCATGGGCTAAAACAGGAGAGGTCAACAGACTGTCTATGACCATAGCACTGCTATTTGGCAAAATATGACTCATTGGCAGATAACGCAAATCAGTATGTCAGCATATGGCCATTCATAGCCTAAACTCTATAGGTAGCTGTAGACTCAAGTAAGTATGGTAACAGTAGTTCTTGAGCAGATCTGAACCATGACAAATTCTCTCAAAATTGGAGCCCTCTCTAAGCAGACTAATATCGCCATAGGAGCCCTGCGTTACTATGAGAGTCTCGGTTTGTTGCATTCAGAACGAGGGGAGAACGGGTATCGTCATTATTCTCCTGATGCGGTGCAACAGGTGCAATTCATTAAAAAAGCTCAAGCCATTGGTTTCTCATTAGAAGAGATTGGCGAGGTGCTAACGGTTCATGAGAAAGGGGATACTCCCTGTGGGTTGGTGCAATCGCTGCTACAAGAGAAGATTGATCAGCTAGCGGCTCAGATTCGTCAGATGACTGAGTTTAAGACGGAGCTGGAAGCCTATCGTGATCGGTGGGCGTCAAGTCAGCCCCAAGTGACACCGGGGGATATTTGTCCATTGATTGAGACCGTGACTTTAGGCGCATAAGAGTTGTTGTTTTCTGAGCCAACAGCTACATCAAACACAATTGGCTACTTAGAAAATCATTTACTAGCAGTGACTTTGACTGCTTTTGCAGCCTCTTCTGGCTTACCTTCGGCAGGAAACACTAGGATGTTTTTGACCTTAGGATTATTAATCAGTGCCTGCAACCGATGTAACTGATTGTCAGCAATGGACACACCACCATACTGTTCAACATAGGGCAGTTCTTCATCAAAATTGGCATCGTTATACACCTGAATAAAGGCTCGATCCACATCCCAATTCTCCCAATCAGCGGCAAAATAGCGCTTGCCCCAGTAAGGATTGTGGTGACACAGGTCAAAGCTAACGTTAGGGTTCGCCGCTTTCATATCGGCTTTAAGCTGAGTGACAAACGCTGTGAGCTGAGCGGTGCGGTCCACTTTGCCCGGCAACTCATCGTGATAGCCCAAATAGTCGTCCCACTGAACGGCATCAATATCTGGATACTTCGTAACAAACTCGGCTAACACCTGCTTAAAGAAGGTGGCCATCTCTGGATTTTCCACATCTAGTACGTAATGGTCCACGCTGGGGTAGGTTTTGTCCACACCGGGTACAATCCACCGCTGCTGAATGGCCCGGTCAAAAATGGGGCTGTTTTCATCGAGCTTAATACCCTTTTCAAAATAGGCATGGATCTCCATGCCCTGTTTGTGGGCTTCGTCTATCAGCCAGTCGAGCCAGGGAG
The DNA here is from genome assembly GCA_019634055.1 of Leptolyngbyaceae cyanobacterium MAG.088. Taxonomy (GTDB): domain Bacteria; phylum Cyanobacteriota; class Cyanobacteriia; order Phormidesmidales; family Phormidesmidaceae; genus Leptothoe. The sequence continues at coordinate 13,783 of JAHQVZ010000089.1, read as the reverse complement.
CTTGAAACTCATTGGGACAGCTTTCCATGCCAAAGGTCTTTTGCATCACGTCGCTTTGGTACATGGTGCAGCCATTGCCCCATACGCCGTGGATAATAGTATTGATGCCCTGAGCCTTGTAGTAACGAACGCGATCGCGAATCATTTGCTCGCTCGCATTATTAGTCACCTGATACCGACTCAGATAAATCCCTCGGATCTGCTTTTGCTTCCAGGGAGTCGGTGCACTGTCCGCTGCCACCGGCGTAGCGTCAACCGGTTCTGGCTGAACCGATACAGGTGCTGGCTCACCAGGGATTGGCTCAGGCACAGCAGTCGGCTGGGAGGCAGTCGAAAATGTAGGCGTAATGGGATAACTGGGTTCAGCCACCGGGGCTACGCTGGGCGATGCAACCGTAGTCTCCTGCGCTGGCCAGGGCAACGCTTCAGCAATGTTGTCTGGCAATACGTTAGCAATAGCACTACTCAGATTCTTAAAATCGATATGGCGACTGCCCCAGTACCCTACACCGAGCAATATCAAAATGAGTGAAATGGGAATACTTGTACATCCGCAGCCGGTTTCTTTTTGCTTCGATGCCATAGTTATGGGAATAGTGACGATCGTGTCATCGTGTCTACACCTATATATTTCACGGCAACCCTCAAAAATTTCGCATAATTGCTTGTTCGGTTATTGCGAGTGTTGGCTCAAGCTAAAGAGTTGGGTGTGGCAGTGGTAAGAATAAGCACATAGCCTTGGGCCTGGGCAAGCTGACTGCTAAACCTGGCGACAAGTGATGTTTCAATCCGATTCGAGACGTATGGCTAATGACTGCACCCAGAATGACTTTGGGATAGGTTAAGGCCAAGTCTGCATACCAATTTGTAAACCTACGGAAAATCCTTATGACAACGAATGACAAAGTGGCCGTTGCGATCGCAATCATCCAGCAAAATGACACATTTCTAATGCAGCTGCGAGACGACTTACCTAATATTCTGTTCCCAGGCCATTGGGGATTTTTTGGCGGTCATCTTGACCCAGGTGAAACAGCAGATCAAGCGATTAGAAGAGAACTAGACGAAGAGATTGGCCATATTCCTGAGGAGATTCACCTATTTGAACGCACGGAAGACGAACGGGTCATTCGATACTTTTACCAGGCTGAATTGAGAGTCCCTATCACAGCCTTAGAGCTCAATGAAGGTCAGGATATCGGCCTGTGTGACATTGCCGATATCCAACGGGGGTATAAATATTCGTCAAAACTCCAAGAAGATAGACCCTTAGGTTCCCCCCATCAGCAAGCACTGCTCACATTCCTACGCCTCAATAGTAATCAACCCTCTACTGAATGCATTCAGTAGAGGGTCATAAAAAATGGATTGGTAAAACTTGATGTTTATCTCAAATGTTACTCGAGAAGGTCTCGACTGTTATGCCCTGCGACTTAACCGAACCAACCCCATGCCCAATAGCCCCAGGCTTAATACACCCGTGGGTTCAGGTACAGGAGTGGATGGCTCATCAGAGTTAAACAGGTGTAAATGAGACTCCCCAGTACCACTCAGAGACCCGGCAATCAACGTACCGTTGATGTGGCCATTGTTAAATGCAATATCAGCGCTGGGGGCTAAAATACTCCCCATCCAGCCGACTTCTGAAATGCTGAGGGTACTCGCCTCTGCAAAATTGAAGAGGATATTTTCACTGAGCTCACGACACAAGTAATGTACTGACAAATCATTACAGTCTTGATCGCCAAAGGCAAAGCCAAAGCCACCCAGGTCTAAATCATCTCCCTCTACATTGATGATGATTGTGGCAGTTTCGGGGACATCAAACGTGAGTTTGTTGAAATCTTCGAGATCCTCACCATCTATGTTAAAGACATTCTCAATTGGGTCAGTGCCAGTAAATTTAGCTAGGACGACATCGTCGTCATACTGTTCATAGAGAACGCTAGTGGTTGCACTGGTGATTGTTGTAGCCAATCCGCCAGCAATGGGCTCAGTAATTTCGTTATAGGTTTGTCCCAGGGCCATATCAGCGATGCTTTGAGACAAATCTTTTAAATATTGTCCCAACGTCTCAAAGTTCAATGGTGTTCCCTGAGATATCTCAGCTTCACTGAGAATGGTATCGTCTTCGGCCCGAAATTCAAACCCAACATCCTGAGCAACCGTAGCACTGCCACCGTATACTGCATCACCATAAACCTTGCCATTGCTGAGGTACACATCGCCACCCACCACTAACGTGGTGCCATGGCTGTCGCCTCGCAACCGTTCACCAACACCAAAGGTATCAGCTGTAAAATCTCCACCGACGGCTAATTTGCCCTGCACGTCGGTATTGAACATGTCGTAGTCACCTAGAACAACAACATTATAGTCAGCCGCTTCCCCCAAGGAATAGCTAGCGGCATTGGCTGCAAGAGGATTCAGTGCGATCGCACCTAATGCCAAAGGAACAGCACACTGCCAAGTTCTTAGACGATTCATAGGAAAAAAGTCACTATAGTAAACATAAATCTGGCGTTGCTAGCCCTGGTGATGACGCATCGACAAAGTTTTGGCCTAGGGGCAACTTTGTCAGATTGTGTCATTCTCTGAAGGAACAACAACTTAAATTTTGTCCACATCCAGAAAAATAGCTTTAATGACCAGTCCCCGCTCAGGTAAAACCTGAATGTGGCTTAAGCTTGTATTCCTGACTTCGGTCAAATTACGGTAGCATCCACAACAATGCCTAGAACTTGCTCTAAACTTTACGGATAGCTTTAAAAAAGCCCATATTTAGAACTGTGGTTTTACCGTAGAGGAAACGCAAGACAGAGCCATGACCGAGGTGTCGCCGAAAAAATCTACCCAGCAGCAGATAGAGGACAGTCCACCGACACTAGAGCCTCCTGCGCCACCGCCAAAACTGCGCCCCTATCAGGTAGACCTAGTCAACGATCTTTATCGCAAACTCAACGAAGGTCATAAACGCATTGCCATTATTGCGGGTACTGGGGCAGGCAAAACCGTCATTAGCGGACAAATTTGTGCCCATGCCGAATCCGCCGGACGCAAGCTCATGTTTTTAGTCCATCTAGATGTGTTGGTGGGCCAAACCTACGAAAAAATGAGGTCCTTTGGCCTTGATTGTGGGTTTATAAAGGCTGGCTGGCCAGAAAACCCCGATGCGCCCATCCAAATTGCCAGTATTCAAACCATGGCCAAGCGGCGCTGGTGGAAAACCTGGCCTGCAGATGTGGTGTTTTATGATGAGGGGCACATCACCATGTTTAGCCAAATTGGTAAACAGGTGATGCATAAAACCCATGCGGATGCCGTGCATCTTGTGATGACGGCAACGCCATTGCGTCTGGGGCGAGAACAGCTAGGGGACGTGTTGGATACCCTGGTGGCATCGCCCATACCCAGCGAGCTACAGCAGATGGGATATCTGGCTCCATTAAAGTATTTCAGCCTGCCCACCGATAGCATGGCCAACCTGGAAGATGTCGGTACCAAGGGCGGTGACTATGACGAAAAGGACTTGAAAACCGCTTGCGATCGCCCCGAACTGGTCAAACGCATTGTGGAAGAATGGCAGCGGCTGGTGCCCGGTAAACGCACCATTGCGTTTTGCGTGGATGTGGAACATGCCCGCAATGTGGCCAAACAGTTTCGTAAAGCTGGTATTACTGCTGACACTGTGGATGGCAACACACCCATTAAAGAACGCAAACGTCTTTACCAGGCGCTGGGCGATGCAGAATTACTGGTGCTGACATCCTGTAACGTCATTAGCATTGGGTTTGATGAACCTAGCGTAGAAGTGGGCCTGATGTTACGCCCCACTAAATCCAGTGCCCTACACTTTCAACAACTGGGGCGAGTCATGCGGATTTCTCCCCACACTGGTAAGCACTATGGCATTATTCTGGACCAAGCTGGGAATTTAGAAAGACTCGGTTTTCCCGAAGATATTCAAGAATACACATTACCTACACGCAGTCAGTCATCTGGCCAAGGTGGGCCTGCACCAACAAAGCCATGTCCCAGCTGTGGGCGCGTCGTATATTCTTTCATTGTTCGATGTCCTGAATGTGGGCATCAGTGGGTAAAAGATCGTCCGATTGTTCTAGAAGATATGGTGGAAATTTACTCACGTGAACAAGCGCACCAAATCAATGACACTGATATCCTTATCGACCTTTATCATGGGTGCAGACGCCGAACTTTCAAGCGAAACTACGCTCCTCCCCTAGCGGACAATGACTTTCTGTATAAAACTGGGCGTAAACCAAAAATCGAGTGGTGTAAAGGCTCTATTATTGGTCATAATCCTTCGTGGGAAGAGAAGATAAGCTTCTTTGATTATCTCCAAAGACATGCTCGTCGGTATAGCAATGATTGGGTCGCTCGTGAGTTCGAAAAAGAAGTCGGCCCCGGCAGCTGGCAACAATTCGCTATGCATGAAGGTATGGCCCAAGCTTAAACGACTACCCCAAATTCTCAAGGATTTTAACAATTACTAATGTCGTCAACTATGGTCATCAAGCCAGGAATAACAACCGCCACATGACTGAGTGGTCGTAGTCATGTGGCTTAACTTATGCTGTGACAATCGAACCTCTGGAAAGCCTTTGCCATCTATTCCTAAGAAGAATATATACCTTGAAGAAGTCTGACAATCAAAGTTCCTTCCGGATTTGACCGTTTAAGGACAGCTGTATAAAAAGGAACCTTTACATCGTCTCATCAACTCTATTGGCTTATTTAAAAGCATAAGAAACGCTTTGAAGATCAATGAAATTTTCTCTTCCCAAACAGTCACGCTTATCTAAAAACGTAGCGCTCGGATCTCTCCTAGCTGCAACAACTCTTGGCATTTCCTTCGCATCAACCATAACAGCTAACTCTGCCACTCAGCGTACACTACATGTACAACGCCTATCGGGCAGGGTGACAACGTTGGCAGGCGGCCGTAAAAATGCTCAGGTAGGCGATCGCCTTACGGCTGCAGGGCACAGCATAGCCACAGGTTATCGCTCAAGCGCAAATTTGAGAATTGATGGGGGCAGTGGTTCCATTGCCGTTGCTCAAAATACCCATATGATTGTTGAACAACTCTCGGTGTCATCGAGTGGCGGCCATGTCACCGTGCTCGATGTACCACGGGGGCAAGCACGGGTACAGGTCCCTCCGTTTACCAACCCTAGCTCTCGTCTCGAACTACACACCCCCAGCGGTGTCGCTGCCGTTAGGGGTACCGACTTTGGTGTCGTTGTCTCAGAGGATGGTAAAACGGGTATCGCCACCCTAGAAGGCAAAGTAGAAGCCAGCGCTCAATCGGTTGCCGTCCCCGTAGAAGCCGGTATGGTCTCTATTATTCGACCAGGGGAGACACCGACCCCTGCCAAACCACTAGATAGAGAACTAGATATTCAATGGACCCTCTACGAATGGAGAGATAAACAACTGCATATAGAAGGAAAAATTAATCCTGCTAATACTTTATTAGTGGCAGGAGAAGACATTACTATCGGTCGTACAGGTTATTTCAAGGCTGATATTCCGTTAAAAAAGCGTACTCATCGAGTCATTGCAACAGTCAAAAATCCGATGGGAGAAACACGCCGTCATCGCTTATTTCACTGGCTTGCCCATCATAATTTTGATTCGTAAATATAACGACCTAAAAATTTTCGAACGACCACCCTCCTTAGAAACATCAATATCTTTAAACACGAGATATTAAATACGGGCCTTGAATATGGGGAAATATCAAAAGGCATGGTTGATTAGATAATTTATGGATATAGGTCTGATGGCAAAGGCAACACGACTAAACAGAAGGGCCTTTGGGGCACTCATGGCAGCAACCTCATTGGGCGCAGTCTTAAAACCTCAGAAATTACTTGGCAATACCTATTCAAGACGCTGGCTACGTGTACAGCGAGTCTCTGGAGATGTCACCACATTCACCGGTCAAACTAACCGCACCAGAGTAGGAGACTACCTCACCGCCACAGGTCATGGAATAATCACGAGTAGTCGCTCTACAGCACATTTAACTATAGATGATGGCATTGCCTCGGTGTCCGTTGCCCAAAATACGCACATGACTATTCAGCAATTATCGGTCTTAGGTGACGGTGCCCGCATCACGGTTTTAGATGTTTCCCAAGGTCAGGCTAGATTTCAGGTGCGGCGGTTTACCAACCCAAATTCTCGTCTAGAGCTTCGTACACCCAGCGGTGTGGCCGCCGTCAGAGGGACTGTTTTTGGGATTTCCGTGAACCAACAGGGGCAAACCAATGTGGCGGCTTTAGAAGGCCAAGTAGAGGCAGGAGGCCAAGGGGTCAGAGTACCTGTAAATGCGAACCAGGTATCCATCGTATATCCTGGAGCAGCTCCTACCCAGACCAGAGAGGTGGATCGTGAGCTAGATATTCAATGGCAAGGCTATGAGTGGAGCAATGAGGCTTTTTATATGGCCGGATATACTGATGCAGCCAATCTGCTCTGGGTTAACGATCAAGAGGTTTCTGTCAATCGTGCGGGGTATTTTGAGCAGTCTATTCCGTTTGATCGTCAGCGTCGCCTGGTATCTATCACAGTCCAGAATCCCTTAGGTGAAACGCGTACCCATAAGGCGTTTCCTCGGGGAGAATGACCCGGTTTAATTGGCCATGGCAAGGTAAAGATTAGCGTACAGACAATGGAATTGCAGCGTTAGTAATAGCACAAATAGTTTGGGCAAATAGGTTATGCAAAAGTGGCTAAAACTACTTAGAAACAAGACTAGAGCTGCGCGATCGCAACAGCAATGGCTCTACATGTTTCTAGGACCTGGCCTGGCCGCTGCCGGGGTGGGAGTAGCCCTAACAGTCTTAGGAGCCTGGAACCCACTGGAACGGGGCGTCTATAATCGCCTCTTTTATACCCGTGCACAACTTCACCCTCTAGAGTGGGAAACCGATGTTGTTGTCATTGCCATTGATAACGAAAGTTTAGAAAAGTACGGTCGCTACCCTTGGAAACGCGATCTCTATGCAGATTTACTGTATCAGCTTGAACTTGTGCAACCAGCGGCTATCGGTTTCGATATTTTGATGCCTGAGGCGACTCCAGAAGATGCAGAATTTGCCGAAGCCCTCACCTACAATCCAAATGTTGTTTTAGCCGTTGGCGGAGATAGTCAAGGCAACTTTATCAATATTTCTGAAAGTCTGGACGAAATAGCGGATGGTACGTTAACCGTCGGCCATGTGAAACACATTACCGATGGGGATGGTATTAGTCGCCGTGCGTTTCTTTACGAACGCCAGGATGATCAAGTAGCCGATAGTTTGGCGATTGCCCTACTTAAAAAATACCAAACTAGTCTAGATAGTACGATTACCTCTGATCCTCTGAATCAAGCCGAGATACCTAAGACTCTTCTAAAAAGCCTGGAACAGTTTGATCAAAATAAACCTGTCTGGCTCAACTGGCCAGGACCAGTACGTGCGAAGGATTCAGACCTGGCAAACCCAAACGCTGGTGTGAGCACCCTGTCTTTTCAAGAGGTCATGACCAACGATGATGTCCTCGATCAATTACAAAACAAAATCGTATTGGTAGGCTACACAGCAACCGGTGTTGTTGGCAATATCGAAGACCCACTCAAAACCCCTTTTTCACGAAAGATTCCTGATTCTGGTGTCTTTCTCCATGCAGTTATATTAGATAATCTCCTCAGCAATCGTTTCCTCAAAGTTTTGCCCCAATATTGGGCCTTGACTCTGATTATTCTCAGCGGTTTTGGCAGTAGCCTGATTCTTAGGCCACTCAAATTAAGAGGTCGTTTAGTATTTTTGTTTGCCTTAATTCCAGCCTGGTTTATCTTCACCTACGGATGTTTCACCATAGCCAATCTTGTTATACCCATGGCAGCCCCGATTGGCACCACACTGTTGGGCATGATGTTCTTTCAAATCGCTGAGCAGCGAGAGCGCCAGGCCCTCACCGACCTCTTTGCCATTAGTCTCTCACCTGAGATGGCTGAGTTTGTGTGGCAGCATAAGGACGAACTGCTCACAGATGGACAAATTCATGCCCAAGAACTCACTGCCACCGTTCTGTTTACAGACATTCGAGGATTTACATCCATCACAGAGAAGCTGCCATCCAAAGATTTGCTCACCTGGCTCAACCGTTATTTTGAGGTCATGACCGCATGCATTATGGACAATGGTGGAGTCGTCGATAAATATATTGGGGATGCCATTATGGCAGCCTTTGGCTCTCCCGTTGCCCGGCTCAATGAAAAAGGCGTTCAAGCTGATGCCCTTGCCGCTGTTCGAGCCAGTATAGCGATGGTGGACCGTCTAGAAGACTTGAACAAAGAGTTTACGGCCCAAGGGTTGCCGACAGTAAAATTTGGCGTAGGGCTCCACACAGGACCATTAGTAGCGGGCACCGTCGGCGGTCGGAATCGCGCCAATTACTCTCTTTTTGGGGACACAGTCAATATTGCCGCTCGTCTTCAGGATATGACCAAAAAACTCACGAAAAACTCTCCCTATCCTATTTTAATGAGTGAAGCGACCTATAAATATGCCCGCGCAGAGTACACAATCGTCCAAGAAAAAGCAAAAATTCAATTGCGTGGTCGCACAGCCCAAACCACCTTATATACATTGGCTGGAGACGATCTAGTCGACCGTTAAGGTGAGATTTTTGATTGAGTATGGGCGAGTAAAGAGTAAAGGGAAGTTATTCTTTACTCTTCACTCTTTACTCTTCACCCTTTACTCTTTTATTCAACAGTTACCGACTTAGCCAGGTTACGAGGCTGATCTACATCTAAACCACGGCGTGCAGCAATGTGATAAGACAACAACTGTAACGGTAACACCGTCAGCAGGGGAGAAAGCAACTCATCCACCGTTGGGACTGGCAACAATGTGTCAAACGTATGTTCTGCCTCTAGATCGTTGGCAGGCGCAACACCGATCAGTTGGGCATCGCGCGCTTTAGCTTCCTGGGCATTGGAGAGCACTTTGTCATAAACAGAACCGGGAACTGCGATCGCAACCACTGGCACCTTGGCATCCAACAATGCAATCGGTCCATGCTTCATCTCACCCGCCGGATAGCCTTCCGCATGGATATAGCTAATTTCCTTCAGCTTCAGTGCCCCTTCTAAAGCAATTGGATAATTAATACCACGGCCAATAAAGATAAAGTCCTGAGTATCCGTAAAGCTATGGGCCAGCTCTTCCGTATAGTCCTCTTGCTTTTCAATCACCTGTTCCATCTGAGTAGGCACCTGTCGCATCCCATCAATAATGTCTACTAACTGCTCACCAGAAAGCGTTTTACGCCGATAGGCCAGCTCTAAAGCCAGAAAATAAAACGTCATTAGCTGAGCCACAAATGTTTTTGTCGCCGCCACACCAATTTCAATGCCCGCATGGGTGGCCATAACATTGGGCACCAAACGTCCCAGGGAACTTTCAGGTCGGTTAGTAATACCCAACATACGAGGCTCCAAGGCTGGCTTACCAGCTTCTGTACGCCGGGTTTGCTCCATATCCAACGCCGCCAGGGTATCTGCTGTTTCACCAGATTGGGTAACACCAATAGTCAACGCATTGGCAATTATCGGCGTAGGCGAATAGCGAAACTCAGACGCATAGTGCACCACCGTGGGAATACCCGCCAGTTTCTCTAGCAGATGCTTACCCACCAGGCTGGCATGCCAGCTCGTGCCACAAGCCACAATTTGGACATGCTCTACACCATCTAGCAAACTCACATCCAGTCCCAAATTAATCGGAGAATGATCGCTAGTAGGGTCCCAATCCGTTGACAAATAGTTCTCTAAACAGGTGCGTACCACACCAGGCTGCTCATGAATTTCCTTGAGCATAAAGTGCTTAAAGCCCTGCTTCTCCACCATAGTGGGGCTAATACTCAGGGTAATAGGATGCTTTTTAAGACGCCGACCCGTGAAATCATAAATAGACACGCCCAGGGGTGTAAGCATAGCCAACTCACCGTTATCGAGGGGCAGCACAGCACGCGTATGGGGCACAATCGCTGGCGTATCAGACGCGCAGAAAAACTCACCCTGCCCAAACCCAATGGCCAGAGGAGCCTGCTGGCGCACCACCACTAACTCATCGGGAAAATCAGCACTGATTACCGCCAGGGCAAAGGCTCCATCCAAATCACCCACCGCTTGACGCACCGCTTCTAGCAGGATGGATTCATTGGCCAGTGGCCCCTCCACCCCCTTTGCCAAATAGTCAGCAATCAAATGGGGAATAACTTCGGTATCGGTCTCCGACTTAAACTCATACCCTTTAGCAATTAGCTCTTCTCGCAGCTCACGATAGTTTTCAACAATGCCGTTTTGCACCACAGCTAGCCGCCCAGAACCATCAGTATGCGGATGGGCATTGTGCTCTTCTGGTTTACCATGGGTGGCCCAGCGAGTATGCCCAATGCCAACCCGAGCACTGTCCTCTAAACCATCTAGCTTATCTTGTAGGTTTTGCAGTTTACCCTTGGCCCGTACACGATTGAGCTGTCCTTCGCTCAGGGTAGCAACACCGGCAGAGTCGTACCCTCGATATTCCAGCTTGCGCAACCCCTCAACCAAAATATTACTGGCAGTTCGAGTGCCTATATAACCTACAATTCCGCACATATGATGTCTCCTTTAGGTGCTAGCCGCTTAACGGCAATTATCAATTTTGCTTAGCAGAAATAAATTAAATTGACTGCGACACAGCTGTCATTGGACTACATAAACTCAAAAAATCATGGTCGTCAACGATAGTCTGATTTTGACAATCAGGGTACGTAACACCTGTTGCCATAACTACCATTGACCTCCAACAGCTTGAATTTTCATAGAAAAGCTAACGTTATCAAACTTTGATGAAGGCAAATTGCATCCCAAAGTTCCTAGTAGCAGCCATGCCCGGCTACAAGTGGAATAACGTAAAATGCGAGGAGGCCTTTATGCATTGCTTGTCACACCCTATGGTTGCCACCTTACCCTCTAAAAATGCCAAAAAGTTAGAAGCGCGTCTGCGAGGACTGGTCGGCAAAGCCATTCATGATTACACCATGATTGAAGAGGGTGACAAAGTGATGGTATGCCTATCCGGTGGGAAGGACTCTTATACCATGCTGTCGCTGCTGATATCGTTACAGCGCAGCGCACCAGTGAAGTTTGATTTACTGGCAGTCAATTTAGATCAAAAGCAGCCAGACTTTCCAGAACACGTCCTGCCAGAATATTTAGATGCGGTAGGTGTTCCCTATCGCATCGTTGAGGAAGATACCTACAGCACGGTTACCCGAATTATTCCTGAAGGTAAAACCATGTGTGGTCTTTGCTCTCGCTTACGGCGAGGGATTTTGTACCGAGTGGCCAGTGAAGAGGGTGCCACTAAAATTGCTCTAGGCCATCATCGCGACGACATTGTTGAGACCCTATTTTTGAACATGTTCTATGGAGGCCGCTTAAAGGCCATGCCTCCTAAGCTACGCACCGACAATGGCCAACATATTGTTATTCGTCCTCTAGCCTACTGCCCAGAACATGACATCATCCGCTATGCTCGCTATCGCGAGTTTCCCATTATTCCCTGCAATCTCTGCGGCTCTCAAGAAAATCTACAGCGGGCCAACATAAAGAAAATGCTGCAGCAATGGGAAACTGAATTTCCTGGTCGCACTGAAAGCTTGTTTCGCAGCATTCAAAATGTGTCGCCATCGCAGCTAGCAGACACCAACTTATTTGATTTTTCTGGATTAATCATAGAAAAATGAGAGAGCCGCTAGTTTTATAACACTCTCTCATTCTTATACTGACCTTACTTAAGAACTGACAGACACCTTTTCAGAAGAAGATGCGGCCAAGCTTTTTTCTAATTTCATGATCTGCTTTGCCTTAGAGGAAAACGCATTGGCATTTAAACGTTGAGTAATCAAAGCATCAACGGAAAATAAACCAGCGCCATTAATGGCAAAGAACAAGAAAATAGCTGCGTAGACAGCAGAAAGCTCCAGATAAGGCAAACTGAGACCTGCCACCTTAACATGGTGGTACATGGCTACGCACATAGTGCCAAATAAGCCAAAGGCTGCAGGCCGAGTGAGTAAACCAAACGCAACTAAAGGCGCACCAATGAGCTCTGTATAAGCGGCGATATAGCTAAGTAAAATCGGAAAGGGCAAGCCCAAATAAGCCACATAAGCTTGGGCAAAGCTTTCAATATTGGCTAGTTTGTCAAAGCCGTTGTGGACCATCATGATGCCAACGGTGACCCTAACAATGGCCAGAGTGGTTTGTGCCGCTAAGTTAAGGTTGACGTTGGGCTTAAATAGAGAAACTGGAGAGAAATTAGCAGCCATAGTCGGGATTCAAAATAAGTTATTAATCACGTTCTTATTAAAAATTGTAACTAATATAATTAAGAAATGTAATGGAGCTGAGCGAAGGGATTAGTGATTTTTAGGCAATTTCTAATTCTGAGTACAGTTGAGTCCGAACTGGGAATGGATTTTATCAGCAGTGGCTATCATCTAAATGCTTGGATTAGAACTGCCATAAATGCCTCTGGCTGTTCCCAGGGCACACGGTGTCCGGCATCTGGGATTTCAATGTGGAGTAGGTTGGGACAGTTTGCAGCTAAGGTTTGACCAATTTGGCTATATCGGTGGTCGTCGCTGCCGGTAATGTAGGTGATGGGTACTGACAATCGGCTGAGTTGCGGTGTCAGATAATCCATTTTCCCCTTTGAATAGGCTTCGAAAGCGTGGGCAATTTTATGGCGGTCAAAGTCCGCTTCAGAACGTGGCAGGGTGCAAGGGCGATCGCAAAATACCGGCAAGCAATCCCATTCTGTTAACACATCATCCCAGGGCTCTGTTAAAAAACGCTTGGCCCAGATGCGATCGCGCTCTAAATTTTGGCTTTTAATGTCACCATCATCGCTACCAGGGTGAGCCCCCACAATCATGGCCCCTGACCATATATCAGGGGATGTCAACAATGAGTGAAAAGCCAATCTACCACCCAGTGAATATCCCAGTAAGTAGTTCTGGGATAGCGCAAATGTAGAGGACCGCTTAACCTCATCACAAAAGGCAGCAGACCATTCCCAGCAATCATCCGTCAGCCTTTCCCAGAGGTTAATGGCCTCTATAAAAAATCCCTTTTCTGTATCTCTTCTTAAAGACCAGAAAAGGGAGTCCCAAACATCAGATTGTTGCAAGTTACCATGCAAACACCACAAAACTTTCATGAATGCTAGCCGTTATATACCCTCAGGTAATTGTAAGACCAATGCAGAGGGTATTATTTAACGGCATAAACACTGTCATAGTAAGCACGATACTCTTCCGAGAGTAAAGGTCGCCACCAACTTTGATTGGCCAGATACCATTCAACGGTCTGCCGCAACCCCTGCTGGACAGTCACACTTGGAGTCCAACTTAATTCCCGTTGAATCTTAGTTGAATCAATGGCATAACGACGATCGTGTCCCTGGCGGTCCTGGACAAATGTGATTAGCTCTCTAGAAGGCTTCACCGGAATATCTGGAGCCAGCTCATCTAAAATGTCACACAGCATGTGAACAAGATCTAGATTTTTGACTTCGTTGTTGCCGCCGATGTTATAAACTTCACCCGGTTTACTCTCCTGGAGAACCTTAGCCACGGCACTACAATGATCGCTAACATGCAACCAGTCCCGAATATTTTGACCGTCACCATAAATAGGCAGTTTTTTACC
>JAHQVZ010000088.1 GCA_019634055.1 Leptolyngbyaceae cyanobacterium MAG.088 | reverse complement strand
TAGGGGAAGAAACTCACGAGCCTGAGTCAGTTCTTGCACACCATATTTTAGGATTTATCTGCTGTTTCCACGCCAGCTTACATCAACCATTAGAGTCTTTCTAGAGAGAATATTCTTGGATGAGGTTTAACGTTCTCCATCTTCTTCTTATCCCCTTGCTTTCGACGGGAACGGGCAACCTTTATTCCTTAACAAATAGTGTAACGAGGTCTTTTCAAAAAAACACAATGACTAGAATTGCCAAAAGCCTTATGAATCAAGACTTTTCACCTTATACTCAAGAAAATAAGCCATAATGAAAATTTTTAATTTTTACAGATAATATTCTATTTAAACTCTTATAAGTAATGGCAACCTACAATCAGTAAGCCTCTTATGCCCTGAAAGTCATTTTGTGACAAGGTATTTTATGGCGTGTAGAAGTAGGGTATAAATGATTCAGCGAATCTAACTTCTTGTTCCCTAAGATTCCTATTAAAATTGCTCTATTCTATAGAATCTTTTCTTTAGATTTCTCTTTGGTTGCCACTTCTATTTTCTTTAGCTATCCTTATGGAGTGTAATTTAGATTACAGCATTTCTTGTTTCACAAAACGGAATTGCGGGGGCATCCTAAAACCTATATTGTCTACAAGCGAGAGCACTCATGCATAAATTAATGAGAGTGGCCAGATTGTCGATTGTGGTTGGTATTGTTTCCCTGTGCCCAGCAATTGTGACTGCTCAAGCCGCCTCGGCAGAGTCTATTTCTCCTACTACAGCAGTAGGACAAGCCCCTCAAAATTACGGTATCGTTCGGTCCACAGGCCTAAACACCGTTGAAATTAGACATTTGAGTGGCGGCTATCGTACTTATTCTGTTTCTAGCGATTTAACGGCTTCCATGGCCCTGAGCCCAGGAGATTTTGTCGCTTACAATGCCGATGCCAATGGTACTGTAACTCAACTTCAGCCCCCTAGGATTGCTCGCATCTTTGAAGGAACGATCTCTGACATTCAAGGAAATCAGATTACATTGGTTGCGCCAGACGGTTCATCTTTGACCACAACCGTTGCTGCCAACTCCATTAATCGGCTAGGGCTAGCTCCTGGGAAAGGCTTAAGTGTGACTCAATACGAGGGCCTTAGCGCCACTAAAGTCTGCTGCATTTCTAAGTTTACGCAACAGCCTCCGGTCGTCCTACCTCCAGAGCCTGCTGCTGCACCGCCTCAACCTATCCCAGCCCTATGGTAGGCTCACTCCTCCTCAACGCCTCAAGCAACAGCTGAGGCCGTCTGTCCATCAAGCTATAGTCCTTCTTCAGATTTACCCTGGGGGAGCCGGGAGTACAAGCAAATGAATAACATCAATAGACATCCATCTCAAACCATTGGCCTCGCCATCACCTTAGCGAGCGTCATGCATACGCTGCCCCTGCACGCGGCTCAGCTCAACTTTGATCAGCCAGCAACGGAGGGCAGTCTAGCGACTCCCGAGGCCATTAGTAATTGCGCCCAAGAGTCTGATCCAAATTTGACGTCCCAGTCTAATCCAGAGGTCTCCAAACCATCCCAAACCCTGACGCTGGGTCCTAATCTTCTTGCTGACAATAGTGCCACAGCAAATGATGCAGGTTTGTTCGCATCCGAGTCCCCCTTAATTGCTCAATCGGCAATAGATGATTGCTGTGTCGTTGGAGACACAGCCATTGGTGGCCCTTCTGCCTTTGAAGATGCTGCATTTTGCGGTCTGGGTGGCGTACCGCCAGCCGGGGGGGCTGCACCTGGTGGATTTCCTTTTCCTGTACTGGCCGCTTTAGCGCCAGCAGCAGCCATTCCCTTGATCGCAACAGGTGGAGATCCGGAACCTACTCCGACACCCACTCCGACACCCACTCCGACTCCAACACCCACTCCAACCCCAACCCCTACGCCAACTCCGACACCCACTCCAACCCCCACACCGCCTTCTACCAAACCTCCAGAAAAAGTACCTGAGCCTTCTACTATGGCTGGATTACTGATTGGCGGTGCTATATTCGGTATCTATAAACGGAAAAAGAAATCCCAAGACTAGCAGGTTAGAAGCTGGTTCTACTCCTTATGCAAATAGCGACGGCTGTCAAAGGCCGTCGCTATTTGCTTGAATTTAGTTAGATAGCAGTAAATCCGCTTATTTTCGCCATTTAGAGGTACACAAAATTTTGGAGTGATCGCAACGATCTTTATACTTTGCTGCAATTTCAGTCACTTCTTTCATCAGGCCAACATCTAGCTTCGTAGGTTGCAGACCTAAATCCATAAAGCACTTATTTTCAACATATAATTCGTTTTCCGCTGCCTCTGTTCTGGGATTCTCTAAGTGATCAATCTTAGCCCCAGTAATATCAGCAATGATTTTGGCTAGATCTCTCACACGGTGAGTTTCAGTCATTTGGTTAAAGATTTTGACTCGCTCTCCTGGTTCAGGGGGATTCTCAACGGCCAGTTGAATACACTTAACCGTATCCTGAATATGAATAAACGCTCGGGTCTGCCCCCCCGTACCATGCACGGTTAAGGGATGACCAATGGCGGCTTGCATCAGAAATCGGTTCAAAACAGTACCGTAATCACCGTCATAGTCAAAGCGATTAATCAGGCGTTCATCTTGCTTCGTCTCTTCTGTATTCGTTCCCCAGACCACACCTTGGTGCAAGTCGGTGACTCGAATCTTGTCATTCTTGTTGTAGTAATAGAAGAACAGCTGATCCTGGGTCTTAGTCATGTGATAAACACTGCCCGGATCCGCAGGATAAAGGATTTGTTTTTCAACAACCTCACCGGTATCGATCACGACCTGAACATCGAGATAGCCTTCAGGGATCTTCATGCCGGCCGTACCATAGCCATAAACGCCCATGGTACCGAGGTGAACCACATGGATATCCAGCCCCGATTCAACGATGGCCGCTAAAACATTATTGGTCGCGTTGAGGTTGTTATTAACCGTATAACGCTTTTGCCGAGATGACTTCATGGAATACGGGGCAGCCCGCTGCTCAGCGAAATGCACCACCACGTCAGGGCGATAGGTGCACAGCAGATTTAAGAGCCGATCATATTCCGCCGCAATATCGAAGTTATAGAACTGAATATGTTTGCCTGTTAGGTCTTGCCAGGTTTTTAGGCGAATCGAAATCGGACTAATGGGGGTTAACGAGTTGGTCTCCAACTCGTTATCAATGTTGCGCCTGGATAAATTATCCACAATGACAACATCATGGCCAAGTTTGGATAGATGTAGCGCAGTTGGCCAGCCGCAGAACCCATCACCGCCCAATATTACAATGTTCATGCTTTGTCCCTAAACCGAATGTCTCAATTACAGACGAGAATTCGAATCTGCAGAGTTGCTGGTCAGTCAACGACACACCCTTTTCAGCAATCGTTAGATACGCTTCCCGTTTATAACAGCTTCATAGTCTTTAAGAATATCTCAAATCGGGGACTATCATGATTTGGGGTTGTGACAATGCTCAGATCGTATTTTGGTAAAGCCTTAAGATGCGGTTAAGCCTGGAAATGAAGCAGTTCAGCGGCTTGGCCTCATATCCACTTTAGGCTTTAGGCATGACGAAATTGGCATAGCTTAGTTCATTGACTGCATTCCACTGATAAACCTTCTCGCGAAAGGCTTTCCAGGGTTCGTAGATCTGTTTAAAGCTCGCCTCTTTTGCTGCGTTCTCCTCATAGATCTCAAAGGAGATTTTCTGAGCAGCTTTCAGGATATCGTCGCTATAGCGGGTGAGTTCCGTGCCCCCCGCCACCAGCTGCGAGATAACGTCACGGTTTAAGGCATCATAGGCGGCCAACATATTGATATTGGCTTCGTAGGCAGCAGTTTTGAAGATTTCTTGGTATTCCTTAGGCAATTTATCCCAAGCTTGGCGATTGACTAGGACATCGAGGGTGGGACCGGGTTCCCACCAGCCGGGATAATAATAGTATTTTGCTGCTTTTTGTAAGCCGAGTTTCTGATCATCATAGGGTCCCACCCATTCAGCCGCATCAATAGTGTTGCGTTCTAGGGCCAGGAAAATATCTCCCCCTGGTAAGACTTGGACGTTCACGCCTAAGCGCCGCATCACTTCTCCCCCTAACCCAGGAATCCGCATTTTGAGCCCTTTTAGGTCGTTAGCTGTTTTGATCTGGCGTTTGAACCAGCCTCCCATTTGCGCTCCGGTGTTACCCGCAGGGACGTTGATAACGCCAAAGTCAGCATAAATTTTTTGCATGGCTTCCAGGCCACCACCGTGATAAAGCCAGGCATTTTGCTGCTGAGCCGTGAGGCCAAAGGGTACGGATGTGGCAAATCCCAAAGCGGGGTTCTTGCCAATGTAGTAATAGCTAGCGGTATGCCCGCACTGGACGCTACCGGAGCGAACCGTGTCTAAGACTTCTAAAGGCGGGGCAATTTCACCCCCCGGTGAGACTTGAATTTGAAACCGACCGCCGGTCATGGCACTGACACGATCGCTAATAGTTTTGGCACCACCATAGATGGTGTCTAAGGATTCTTGCCAACTGGTGGCCATCCGCCAGCGAACTTGGGGTAGAGAACCTGAGCTAGTGGTGGTGGAGCGTCGACAAGCCGCGAGGGTAGTAGTTGCGATCGCACCGACTGCCGAATTCCGTAATAACTTGCGTCGTTTCAACTTTCAGCTCCTGAACCCTACGACTATCATCTCGGCAACGGTTATACAGACGGACTTTAGAGTAATCCGCAGGGAGATGACCGCCTCCAATCCTACCGACAAATGGATCCGCTGCCGGAAAACGCAACAGAATGTTGTCATTCCCGCCCAATTCCTCTGATTTTTTAGGCAGAAGAGTAAATAAAGACTGTCGCTTCATTCCAGACGAAGGGCATTCTAGGGCCATAAATAGCCCTGTCTCTGTTAGTCAGATGTCGAAAAGTCGACGATACCGACCATTTTTACTCTTATTCGCGATTGGAATGTTCCTAGGATGCTTAACTGCTACGCATCCTAGACTGATCGCTAATCCTCACTTATTCCATGCCCAGGCCTACTGGACTCCAACGGTCACTCAGACAGTCGATCAAACCTCCTTGGCGGGAACCTGGGAATTTCAAGCTGACCCTCAGCCCCCTGCCGACAAGCTGGTGCTACAGCCAAGTGGGCCAGATATTCCGCCCATGCCCGAGGGCCAATGGCAAGAGATTGCTGTGCCCTCCAACTGGTATTTACAAGGGCAAGATCTATCAGG
>JAHQVZ010000087.1 GCA_019634055.1 Leptolyngbyaceae cyanobacterium MAG.088 | reverse complement strand
TCTGTCCGATTACTCAGCCCGCCAAACGGCAGACCGGTAATCGGCCCCACAGCCAGCTCCACAGCCTTAATCACCCCATAAAAATTGTGGCCATTGGCGTATCAACCGGTGGCCCCAATGCCCTGACCACATTGTTCTCGGCACTGCCCCACCCGTTCCCAGTGCCCATTGTCATCGTTCAACACATGCCCCCGCTGTTTACCAAACGTCTGGCTGAACGACTGACTACCCAGGGGGCGATTCCGGTTTTAGAAGGCGATACCAATTGCCGCCTTCAACCGGGTAAAGCCTGGATTGCGCCAGGGAACTTTCACATGGTGGTCGAACGGCAGGGCACTGAGGTCATGCTACAGCTGCATCAAGCCCCACCGGAAAACTCCTGTCGTCCTTCGGTTGATGTATTGTTTCGCTCTGTAACCAAAGCCTACGGCGGCAGTACCCTTGGTTTGATCCTGACCGGCATGGGACAGGACGGTCTCCATGGCTGCGAGTCCATTCGCGAGGTGGGGGGCCAAGTGTTCGTCCAAGATGAAGCCAGCAGCGTGGTGTGGGGGATGCCGGGCATCGTGGCCCAGGCTGGGTTGGCCAACCAAGTACTCCCCCTAGAGCAAATGGCAGATGCGATTATGCAGCGGGTGGGGATGATCAGCCATGGCCATTAACCAGATGGACTTTGACTATATTCGTAAATTGGTTCGCGATCGCACCGCCCTGGTATTGAGCGACGATAAACAGTACCTGATCGAGTTTCGTCTGAGCCCTGTCCTAAAAGACATTGGCATGCGCTCAATGCAAGATTTGGTCACTCACCTGAGAATCAGCAAATCTAGTCATTTACAGCAGCGAGTGATTGAGGCCCTGGTCACCACTGAAACCCTCTTTTTCAGAGATAACCATCCCTTTGCAGCCCTTAGACAATCGATTTTGCCCCAGCTCATCCGACAGCGACAGTCTGATCGCAAACTGCACATTTGGTGTGCCGCCTGTTCCAGCGGTCAAGAGCCCTACAGTATTGCCATGCTCATCCGCGAGCATTTTCCTGAGTTGGCCAGCTGGCAGCTCAGGCTGATGGCCAGCGATATTTCTAACCAAATGCTGGAGCGGGCCAAGACTGGCTATTACAGCCAACACGAAGTCAATCGCGGTGTGCCTAAACCATTGCTAGACAGATATTTTCAGACCCAGGGTAAAGGCTGGCAGCTAAGTCAGCAGATTCGTCAGATGGTTGACTTTCAACAGTTAAATTTAGCCGCCCCCTGGCCCCAAACATTACCCGTAATGGATATGATCTTTATGCGTAATGTATTAATTTACTTTGATGCCGTCACAAAAAAAGCAATACTAAAAAAAGTAAGACAATCCCTGCGCGCTGATGGTTATTTGTTTCTTGGCGGTGGCGAGACCACATTAAATTTAGATGCCGCTTTTGAACCAGTCCAGATCGATAACGTCGTTTGCTTTAGGTTACGCAGCAATCACTCAACTAATACGCGGTAAGTAACGATGGCCTTAATTTTAATTGCTGACGCCACTGCTCAAGAGCGACTGCGACTGCGAGGGATTATAGAAACCCAAGATCATGTGGTGGTAGAAGCCGACAGTAGTGCCTATTGCCTAGAAATTGCTGAATATCACCATCCTGAATGTGTGGTGCTAAATTTAGCCATGGCCAACGGTCAAGTGTCTGACCTGGTGCGATCGCTACAAACCCTAGAGGTTAATATTCTCGCCATCACAGACCCAGACCAGCCCGACAGTCACCAGCAATGTTTAGAATCAGGCATCACCCACATCCTGCCCCTAAACCCTCCCCAAGACAAACTACTCACCAACCTGGCCAAGGCACTGAACGAATCAGATCTGCCCCAGCAGGCCGACAATACCCCACAGGCTGAAGCAACCGACAAGAAAGTACAGGTGTTGCAACAGCTCCTCAGCATCGATAAACTTCAGCACTTAATTGGTCTGGGCAGCAATACCGCCGCTAGCACCCTTACAGAGCTAACGGGGAGTACCATGCACTTTCAGCCACCCACGGTCGAAACCATGACAGCCTATTCGCTGCAACAGTTGCTCAAAGGCCGGTTTGGCAACGAAGCAATCTGTGCAGCTCAACTGCCCTTTGAAGGTAGCCTCAATGGCACCTCTCAATTATTTTTTCCCCAGACCAGCGGTGCCAGCTTAACTGAACTGCTAACGGGCGAGACCCCTGACAGTGAAGAGTTCGACATCTTAAAACAAGAAGCCCTGACCGAAGTGGGCAATATTGTCTTAAATAGCGTCATGGGAGCCATGAGCAACGCTTTAGAACAGCAACTTACATTTTCGGTGCCCATCTATCAAGAAGCGACCGTAGAAGCCCTAACTCAATCGCTAGCCCAAGATAGTAACGCGGTCATTATCCTGACTCAGACCCATTTCAACATCAAAGACTTGCAAATTGATGGGGATATTATTCTGTTCTTTAGAATGCAGCTATTTTTCGATCTTGCTGACAGCAACCTGACCTAACTCCCCCGTTCATGGGTTAACCACCGCCACCTATTGCTCTACCGATCTCGAATCTGACTGGTATGAAACCACAGACATCTGAACAGGTTCAACTGAATGACCTTTCTCAGGATATCGCCACTGCCAATACAAAATTTAGCGGCCTAGACTACGCCCCCGTTGGTTTTTGTGTACTACGACAAGATTTTAGGGTGCTGTTTTGGAACAACTGTTTGGCAGGCTGGACCCAGATTTCTAGCCAGGAAATGGTGGGCACTGATTTACGTCAAAAGTTTCCAAATATTAACCAATCCAAATATTTAGCCCGACTGAATCAGGTCTTTCAAAGCGGGTTTCCGGCGATTTTTTCACCCCAGCTCCACCAATCCGTCATCCCCAGCACCTTATCCAATGGTCAGATGCGCATTCAACAAACCACGGTGACGGCTGTTCCTGCCCCTGGGGCCCAAGGGTTCTATGCCCTATTTGCCATTCAAGATGTCACCGATCTCACCCACCGAGTGCAAATTTATCAAGCAGAGCTGCGAGAACGAAAACGGACCGAATCAGAACTCCAGCGGTCTAACGCTGAGCTAGAGCAGTTCGCCTATGTCGCGTCCCATGACTTGCGAGAACCCTTACGCATGGTCACATCCTTTACCCAGCTACTAGCCCAGCGCTATACCGATCAGCTAGATGAAGAAGCCAATACCATTATTAATTTTGCAGTGGATGGTGCCTCTCGAATGCATTCCCTGATCGACGACCTGCTGACATTCTCACGGGTGGGTACCCAGGGCAACCCCTTTGAACTCACAGATTGTGACGATGCCTTAACCCTGGCACTGTCTAATCTTCAAATTTTATTAAATGAAGCCCAGGCGTCAATTACAACAGCCCCTTTGCCGACGGTTCTGGCCGATCCGGCTCAGCTTGTGCAATTGTTTCAAAACCTGATTAGCAATGCGCTCAAATATAGAAGTGAACGGCCACTCACCATAGAAATCGGTGCAGACCTTCAGGAAAAGGAATGGGTGATTTGGATACGCGATAACGGCATTGGCCTTAAGCCCAAATACGCTGACCGGATCTTTCTAATTTTTCAACGACTACATACCCGGCAAGAATACTCAGGCACCGGCATCGGGCTGGCTATCTGCAAGAAAATCGTTGAACGCCACCATGGCAACATTTGGGTTGAATCAGAATTAAACAAAGGCGCAAAATTTTGCTTTACTTTGCCTCGTCCAGATTTCAAGACAGTTACAAATCTTATTCCATAGTCAAAAACAGTTACAAACCTTCCATCCTATAAAGATTTCCAAAGCTTTCATCAGAAAGAGTTTAATCTGACCTGCGGGGCTTGATTTGTATCAGAGAAACTGAAAGTTTTTGGACCATAGTTAATACTGTGACCAAGCAGCCCTCTCGACGTATAACCGTCGTTTACCTTAATTGTTAATAAATAACATGGCAACTATTGCAACCGGGAAATCACTTAATTTGTTGCTAGTCGAAGACAATGCAGCCGATGCCTTTTTAATCAAGGGGTTTTTACGCAATAGTCAACTCCCCAATACCCTGCATCAGGTACAAGATGGAGAAGCCGCCATGGCCTTTCTCAGACAAGAAGATGATTATGCCGGAGCCCCTCGGCCTAGTCTAATTTTGCTAGATTTGAATCTACCTAAAAAAGATGGGCGCGAAGTTCTCGAAGAACTGAAAACTGATCCAAATCTAAAAGCCATCCCCGTCATTATCATGACGGGATCGTCTGCTGATCAAGATATTTTGCGCAGCTACCAGTTACAGGCCAGTTGCTACATTACCAAGCCATCAGATTTGAATGAATTTAACCGGACTATGGCAGCCCTAGAAAATTTTTGGTTAAACTACGTGAAATTTCCTCAGTAGAGTGCTATTAGCTAAGTCTCATCAAACGTAACCCAGCCATTTCTTAAGTTTAAAAAAGATTATTTCAAGTATAAACAGTAGTAAAGTATCTAAAGTAATTTACTCGCTACCTGATATAAGGTGACACCTATTTGACACCCATATTTAAATCACAGACAACTGCTAATTGTTGTAGATAGCAACAGTTACACACACTACAAGTTGTTAACTACACTCGGCAAATTACTACAACTGCAACCATCTAATCTTGAATTACCCTGCGGTGAGTGTCCAAGCCATCCAAATTCTGTGTGTAGAAGATAATCCTGGAGATGCCTTTATCATTCAGGCTATGCTCGAGAAAATCGAGGTGCCTACTATTGAATTCACCCATGTTGAACGATTAGACGACGCCTTCAAAATTCTGGCTCAACGTCCTGTAGATGCCGTCTTGTTAGACCTGTCACTACCTGATAGCTATGGGATCGAGACTGTGCAAGCGATCCAAACCCAGTACCCCTCTTTACCTACCATCATTCTGACGGGTACCGATGATGAAAACCTGGCGGTTCAGGCTCTGCATGAAGGGGCCCAAGACTACCTGGTTAAAGAGCAAGTTAGTGACTATATCCTGCATAAGGCCATTCGCTATGCCATTGAACGCAAAAAAATAGAATTAGAGCTCAAACAACGCACCGCTGAACTAGAACAAACAAACCAAACCCTTGAACAGCGTACGGCCCAATTAGAATTTGCCAATCAAGAGCTAGAAGCATTCAACTATGCTGTTTCCCATGATTTGGTAAATCCCCTGACCATTATTTTAGGGTCCACAAGTTTAATTAGTTTCCAATATGACGAACAGCTTAATCAACAGCTGCATAAACACATTACAGAAATTACTAAAGCGGCTGAACATATACACCAACTAATTGACGACTTATTACGATTATCAAAAATATCGCGCAGCGACATACAAGTCGAACAAGTTGATCTAAGTTACCTCAGCCAACAGATTTTTGTTAACTTACAGCACAGAGATCCCAATCGCAACGTGGAGGTATCCATTCATCCAAAATTAGTGGCTCAGGGCGATGCAAACCTCTTAAATATTGCCCTAGAAAATCTACTGGAAAATGCCTGGAAATATACTGGCAAACATCGCCATGCTCGCATCGAATTTGGGAATATTGATGATATAACAACTGTACCCTTGCCATTCAAATCCTTACCCATAGGCCACTCTATTTTTTTTATACGAGACAATGGAGCAGGCTTTGACATGACAAAAGCGCATAATTTATTTAAACCATTTCAACGGTTACATAAGACACAAGATTTTCAAGGCAATGGAATCGGTCTAGCCACAGTTCAACGAATCATTCAGCGGCATGAAGGAGAGATTTGGGCAGAGGCTAGCATTGGCGACGGTGCCACCTTTTATTTCACCTTGCCAAACCCTCAATAAATGGGGGAATATACACGAGCACACCCACTCTCACCCCAACAGGTAAACAAAGCATGGCACTGATTTTAATTACCGATGATGCAGCGTTTACACGCCGTATGATTCGTAAAGCATTGCAAACAGACAGCGACCATGTCATTTTAGAAGCGGCGAATGGACAAGAATGCTTAAACTTATTGGAATCTCATAGTCCAGATTGCATGTTGCTAGATTTACTCATGCCAGAAGTAGATGGCTATGGAGTACTACAAGCAATGAAAGATCGTCAATTAAACATTCCAGTCATTGTGTTATCTGCCGATATTCAAGATAGTGCCCGAGAACAATGCATGGCGTTAGGGGCCTTTGCCATGCTCAAGAAGCCTCCCAAAGGGCCAGAAATTCGAGAAATGATCCAAAAAGCCATTGAGTCAGTGTAATTGCCATGAAGCTAACTCTCGACCAATTAGATGCCCTCAAAGAGCTGGTCAATGTTGGTGTGGGCAAGGCAGCTGGCATGCTCAACGAAATGATCGAGTTTCGGATTCAATTACAAGTCCCTAATATCAACCTAATAACCTTATCTGAGCTACAGTCAGAACTGGGCGATCGCTTAGGCCAAGAGCAGCTTGCCTCGGTTCAACTCGACTTTAGTGGATCATTTGCAGGTACGGCTCAGTTAGTTTTTCCCACTGAAAGTGCGGCAACATTGGTCGCCGTTCTTACGGGGGAAGCACCGGGCAGTCCAGACCTCGATGCGCTCAAAATTGGCACCCTGACCGAAGTGGGCAATATCGTCATCAATGGGGTAATGGGGTCCATCAGTAACATTCTGACTCAACCCTTAAACTATGAGGTCCCCGCTTATATAGAAGAAGATATTAATCACCTGGTGAGCAATAAAAAACCACAAAGCAACATTGATATCTTGCTGGCCCAGGCCCGATTTAATGTGGAAGAATTACAAGTCCAGGGCGATATTATTCTCTTCTTTGGGGTGGGATCATTCGAAACGCTGTTAACAGCTATTGAAAATGTTTAGGGAATAAGGAAAATCGCACAGAAAAACTGCTACGCTGCCGCTATCTGAGTAATTATTTCATCCTTTTCCATGGGATACCCCCATAAGTATCCTTGAGCAAACTCACACCCCAAAGATTGGAGGTGATTTCGCTGAACCTCAGTCTCAACACCTTCGGCCGTGACGGTCATACCTAGACCATGGGCCAAATTAATGATCGATTGAACCACCGTCAGGCTTTCTTGAGGCTCTACCAACTGACTAACAAATGAACGATCAATTTTTAAGTTCTCTACGTTTAAGCGATGTAAATAACTCAGAGAAGAATACCCTGTGCCAAAGTCATCAATACTGACATGGATATGACGACGCTTGAGGGTATTAAGCACGGTCTCTGCTAAATCATTTTGCTGTAATAACGCATTCTCGGTGATCTCTAGGGCTAGATTATGGGTGTTTATCTGGGTTTCTGCTAAAACTCTATCGAGATAATCAATAAAATCAGGTTGTGAGAACTGCTGTGCTGAGAGATTTACCTGTAGTTTGAAAGAGTTATCTAACAGCCCTTCATCTTGCCAATGCTTTAGTTGACGGCAGGCTCGACGAAAAATGTAACGATCCATAGAGATGATTAAGCCAATTTCTTCAGCAATAGGGATAAACTCTCCAGGTAAAATCAAGCCTTTTTCTGGATGATGCCAGCGCACTAAGGCTTCGGCACCTATAATCTTGTTAGACCTTAAGGAAATGGTTGATTGATACACCAGGTAAAGTTCTTGATTTGCCAAGGCTAAGTGTAAATCGTTCTGGATTTCAAAAAACGACTGGGCGCGCTTATGCATGCTAGGGTTAAACACCTCAATAGTCCCAATACGCTGATTTTGAATCTGAGCCATAACCGTATTGGCATCCCGCAATAAGTAATGGGGATATTCGTAGCTGACGTTGCTCTGTACAATCCCAACGCTAACTTTGGTATGAATAGCTTTGTTAGCAATCGAAAAAGGAACCTCTATCTCTTGCTGTAAAAGGTTGGCCATGTGAAATACTTCATGCAGACTAGACGAGTTCTCTAGTAAAATGACAAACTTATCTTCGCCAAAATGGATAAGCAATGTAGCAAATGGTAAAAAGCTTTCTAATCGGCGTGCGATCGCAACCAGTATCTGGTCTCCAGTCTGATGCCCCAGGGAGTTATTAATCACCTGCAGATGATCACACTCCAATATCAATAAAAACAAATTGTCATCAAAGTGATTCTGGTTTTGAGTAAATATCTCCGTGAGATATTGGGTCAAAAACGTACGATTTGGCAGTTGTGTCAACGCATTGTGGTTAGCCATGCGCAACATTTCTTCCTTGATATACAGACGTTCCCCAATTTCTGTTTCTAACTGTGCCGTACGCTGAGCAACTCGCTGTTCCAGCTCAGCATTAAGCTGTTTAATTTGCCGCTTAGCCGCATACAAATCGAGATGATTGTTAACCCGTGCCAACAACTCTGGGACTTGAAAAGGTTTAGCAATATAGTCAACACCGCCAACTTCAAACGCTTTTACCTTATCGTCGGTTTGAGTTAACGCACTCAGAAAAACAACCGGAATCTCTTGAGTCAGCGGATTTGCTTTCAGCGCCAGACAAACTTCAAAGCCGTCCATCTCAGGCATTTTGATATCCAGCAACACTAAATCAGGATGATTCTCCTCAATTAACTGAATGGCTGTCAAACCATCTATAGCCGTATTAACTTGAAATCCTAGCTGGGTAAGTACCCCAGTCAAAAAATCAAGGTTAGCCTGAATATCATCCACCACCACCACCCGAGGCGTACCCCTGGTATGTGGTGATACAGAAACACTACTATCCATTATTCGTTTCCGACCTATCTCAACCCTTTCATCACTCAGGTTGATAACTCTCCAACCCTAAACTCGATAAGCAAACAGATCACATGTGTCGCAATGAAGCCATCATATACGACTATCTTTAACGAAGTGTTATAACTATTGCAAACAGCTAAATTTTGTTGTGAAGCCCTCCAAAAAAAGAAGAAATATTTAAGTAATGAGAAAGTGCATCGTGATTAGTTCAGCTCACTAATCTTTAGTACTACAACAATCTATAAAGTATGCAAAATCCTGTAGCTATTTCTGCAGTAATTTGGACGGGACTGGCACGATTCGTAGGCTTGCCTTCTCGAAGAGTACGCGCCACCTAACGCGTTAGAGTGGGAGGAGTGGACGGGACTGGCGCAATTCGTAGGCTTTGCCTTCTCGGAGAGTACGCGCGACCTAACGCGTTAGAGTGGACGGGACTGGCGCGATTCGAACGCGCGACCTACCGCTTAGGAGGCGGTTGCTCTATCCAGCTGAGCTACAGCCCCAAGGCTGGTCTACTTAAACATACAACTTATAGTCTTGTCCAAAAGTATGGCGTCCGTAAAATCCGCAACATGGCGGACTAGTCCTCAGTGTTCAACCCACCGAGGCACGTATTTCCACCCATTCTTAAGAATATTGCGATAAGGCTGAAAACCAGGCATTTTTTCATCCACTAGCTGCCAAAACACCTTGGAATGGTTCATATGCACCGTATGACACAGTTCATGCACCAGCACATAGTGCACCACCTCCTGAGGCAAAAACAACAGCTTGTAGTTCAGACTAATGTTCTTGCTACTAGAGCAACTGGCCCAGCGTGTTTTCTGCCCTCGTACTGAAGGGCGCTTAAACGGCAAATCTAAATCAAAGCTCAGCTGCCGTAACCAAGGCACCAGTTCTCGATGGGCCTTATGGCCTAACCACTCGCACAAAACTTGGTTACAGGTAGGTAAATGGTCTACATTGCCCCGTACTTTAAGGCCGTGCCCCGGCAGCGGAATGCATAACGTAGGGCCTGCATCCGCCTCATAGCTAACGTGCCACACTTCGCCAGCATCAGATTGAGCCAAAGGCGTTTGCCATCGTAGCTCTAATTTCTCTGGCTGGCTGGTTTGCCAATCAGTGACTGTATCCTGGTGTTCATTCAGGAGTCGATTGCGATTTTTCAGAATCCAATCGCGACGCTTAGCGATTAGCCCTGGCAGTTTATTACGGTTATAGGTTGGGGGCACCACAACCTCTACACTGCCATCCACCGCAATTTTTATTGAGACATGTTTTGCCCGCTTACTTTTACGGACAGTGTAGTCAAAGTCAGTTGATTCAGCTTGGCGAGAAGGGGGAAACAGCTCTAACTGCATCATGACTAGGGTTTGAAAGTTTTGGGAAACTCTGGAGTGTCTTATCTATGATGCCAGCAGATTCCAAGGGTTTCAATTCAAAACTTAAAATTCTTCTGAGGTTGGCTGCGCCCAGGTGGCTGCACACCAATTTTAATACCTTACTCCCACTCACTGAAGGAGTGCACTCCCTATTGCCCATTCATCTTGATACTATGTGAACAAAGAAAATTATTTTTTATAATCGGATTCTTTAAACATGGCCCAATTGAGAGCGCGACTATCGTTAGTAATAGCGGCACTGGTAACCCTGAGTGCCTGCAATGGTGGCGGAGGCGATGGGGCATCTACATCTACTGAAAGTAATGAAAATACCGTTACGATTCTTGGGGTCATTGTCGGTGAACAGCAGGAAAAGCTGGAAGCAGCCCTACAACCTTTTGAAGAGGAAACAGGCATCGATGTTATCTATGAAGGCACCGATTCATTCGCAACGCTGCTGCCTGTACGAGTAGAGTCTGGGGATGCCCCAGATATTGCCATGTTCCCGCAGCCAGGGTTAATGGCTAGCTTTGCTGAGGCTGGGCAAATGGTACCGATTACGGAATTTATGGACCAAGCCACCCTGTCAGCGGCCTATCCAGAGACCTGGCTGTCGTTGGGCACATTTGACAACAGCATTTATGGTGTGTGGTATCGGGCGTCGGTGAAAAGTTTGGTGTGGTACAACCCCAAAGCGTTTGAGGCGCAGGGATGGACAGTACCCACCACCTGGGATGAAATGATGGCCCTGAGCGATCAAATTGTTGCAGCCGATGTAAATCCTTGGTGCGTAGGCTTGGAAAGTGGTGATGCCACTGGCTGGCCAGGGACCGACTGGATTGAAGACATCATGCTGCGGACGGCGGGACCGGATGTCTATGACCAGTGGTTGAATCATGAGATTCCGTTTAATGACGCTACAGTTCAGACGGCCTTTGAAGAATTTGGCAAAATTGTGCTCAATGACGTCTATGTATTTGGGGGAACCACTGGAGCAATCAGTACCCCCTTTGGGGATGCTCCCCAGGGAATGTTTGGGGATACCCCCACTTGCTACATGCACCGTCAAGCTAACTTTATTGCGAGCTTCTTCCCCGAAGAGGTAGATCTAGCAGAGGATGTCGATATCTTTTTGCTGCCAGGAATTGATCCGGCCTATGGCACACCGGTTTTAGTGGCTGGGGATGTATTTGGCATGTTTAACAATACCCCTGAAGCTCAGGCGCTGATGCAGTACTTGGCAACCCCCACTCCCCATGAAATTTGGGCGGGTCTAGGTGGCTTTTTGTCACCTCACAAGCAGGTTAGTTTAGAGGCGTATCCGGATGCTTTGAGTAAAAAGCAGGCAGAATTTTTAAGTACTGCGGAGACGGTTCGGTTTGATGGTTCGGATATGATGCCTGGCGCAGTCGGGACAGGCACGTTTTGGTCTGGGGTGATAGATTATGTTGCCGGGACACCGGTAGAAGAGGTGTTGGACAGCATTGAAGCAAGTTGGCCGGAATAGTTTTGAGGTTTGAGTTGAGCCTTGTCGGGTGGGCAATGCCCACCTACCTCCCAATGGTTGATAGCGAGGGAAAAGAACGTGTCCGATAATGTGTTGCGGATTTTGATGGCGGTTGTTGCGATCGCAACCGGCTCCATTGGCACCTTCGCTATCTTCTACGGCCTTAATCTGTTAGTAGAACGGTTTCCTCGCCCCTGGAAAGAGCGACTTCTCCCTTGGGTCTATATGGGGCCAGCGGTGCTGATGCTGACGGCCTATCTGGTGTTGCCCACCCTCCGCACGCTGTACATCAGCTTTTTGAATGATCGTTCAGAAAAGTTTGTCGGTCTAAAAAACTACGCCTTTGCCCTCACCAACCCCGATATGGTCATTGCCTTTCGCAATAACCTGCTGTGGTTAGTCCTGGTATCTGGGCTGAGCGTTGGGCTAGGGCTAATTATTGCCGTACTCGTCGACCGGGTGAAATACGAATCGGCAGCGAAGTCGCTGATCTTTCTGCCCATGGCCATCTCCTTTGTGGGGGCCAGCGTCATTTGGCGATTTATCTATGCCTTTAAACCAGCGGGTAGTGACCAAATTGGGTTACTCAATGCAGTGCGCCAGACGGTGGGCCTAGACCCCTTAGGCTGGCTGATCGAGCGGGATGGTCTACTAGAGCCCCTATGGGAAACCCTGCAGGTGCCACAAATAAAAGCATTGCCAACATTGCTACCCTTAAATACCCTAGCCCTGATCGCCATTATGATTTGGCTGCAAACTGGGTTTTGCATGGTACTGCTATCGGCCGCAGTCAAAGGGATTCCCAAAGATGTCATTGAAGCAGCCCGCATCGATGGGGCCAATGAGTTTCAGATTTTTCGACGCATCATTATCCCGATGATTATGCCCACCATCACGGTGGTGAGTACAACCGTCGTGGTGGCCGTGCTCAAGGTGTTCGACATTGTGTATGTCATGACCGGCGGCAACCTGGATACCGATGTCATTGCCAGTCGCATGATCAAGGAAATGTTTAACTTTAGAAACTTTGGTCGGGGTAGCGCCATTGCCACGGTACTTTTGCTGGCAGTCATTCCGGTGATGGTCACTAATATTCGGCGATTTACCCAGCAGGAGGCTAACCGATGAAAATAGCGCGTGCTTCAACGCCTGCCTGGTTTGAACGGCTACCGTTACATACGGCAGTGGTGGCGATCTCACTTCTCTGGACCCTGCCCACCGCTGGCTTACTCATTAGCTCCTTCCGCCGCAAAGATGCCCTGTTGCAAAACGGCTGGTGGACTGTTTTCCAACATCCCTTTGACCTGGCCCAGTTTCACATTGGCAACTACATTGATGTGCTTACCAGCCAGGGTATGGGACAGGCGTTTCTAAACAGTCTGGTCATTTCCATCCCGGCGACGGTCATCCCCATTTCCATTGCCACCTTTGCCGCCTATGCCCTGGCCTGGATGCAGTTTCCCGGACGGCAGGCCTTATTTGTAGCCATTGTAGGTCTACTGGTAGTACCGCTACAGATGACGTTGATTCCTGTATTGCGGGCCTATAACGACCTGGGCTTGGCAGGCAGCTTTCTGGCGGTGTGGTTAGCCCACACAGGCTATGGACTGCCCCTGGGTATTTATTTACTGCGCAATTACATTGGTTCGCTACCCCGAGATTTAATCGAAGCAGCCGCCGTGGATGGGGCCTCTCATTTAAAGATTTTTATGCGGCTGATTGTGCCGTTGTCTATGCCTGCGATCGCATCCTTTGCCGTTTTCCAATTCCTCTGGGTATGGAACGACCTGCTCGTAGCATTGGTATATTTAGGCGGCAACCAGGACGTAGCCCCAGTCACCCTGGTGCTACGCAATCTAGTGGGTGACCGGGGCCAAGACTGGCATCTACTCACTGCCGGAGCCTTTATTTCCATGGTGGTACCGCTAGCCGTCTTTTTTGCCCTACAGCGTTATTTTGTGCGGGGCCTATTAGCTGGCTCGGTTAAAGGCTAGGGCCTAATTTGCCAGGGTCAGAGAAGACCGATAAAACACCGAATGCACGTCTTGAGGCTTTATCAACTGATAGATCGGCTGCCTAGAAAATGATTGGCTAACTGCTTTGGTTGTACTTTCAGGCATGTCTTGACGGCATGTAGGGCAGTACCAGTAAAGACTGCTATGGCGAATATGACGCAGTAAAGAGCTATCGCAACAGAGACAAGTATTCATAGTTTATTTGGCACCGATAGTTGCCCGATAGTTGATTTAGTTGAGAAAAATAATGGGTTGAGCTTTATGGTTTCTACACGCTAAACGCAAAGTGTGAGGAAAATGTGAAGAAAACCCAATCAAAATGACATGAGCAGTCGCCATAATCACAAAAAGATCACATTTGATTGATTTCATTGAATAGGTTTCAAAATGTCGATCACCATTTGTCTGTAACTTTTCTAAAAAAACGACTTAAATTAATAATTCACGCTTGGTGGATAAAATTCCTCAAGCCATTTGTTTTCTCAGCAGGAAGAGTTGCCATTCCCCCAAACATAGTATTTACAGAGGTTAGAAGTTCCACCTGCCCATGAAAATCTTGATCGTAGAAGATGATGCTGGATTAGCTGAGGTGCTCGAACAGACCCTGAGTAAACAGCAACATTACCAGGTTGAAATGGCAACCGATGGGGAAGCAGGATGGGATCTAATTGAGCTATACGAATATGACCTGGTCCTCTTAGATTTACATTTGCCCAAGCTAGATGGCATTAGCTTTTGTCGCCAATTGCGAGCAGCCGGTAAAACGGTGCCAGTCTTATTAATGACGGCTGAAAACACCCAGGCTAGCAAAATCGCAGGATTGGATGCGGGGGCCGATGACTATGTGCTTAAGCCGTTAAATTTGAGCGAACTGCTAGCCCGAATTCGGGCCCTATTGCGTCGGGGCAAGAGCAGCAGCTCTCCCTTACTTATATGGGGTTCTGTCACCCTCAATCCGAGCAGTTGTGAGGTGTGTTGTCAGGGACAGCGTTTAAATTTAACCAGCAAAGAATACTTACTATTGGAACTGTTATTGCGCTACCAAAACCGAATTTTTAGTTTGAATTCGTTGATGGAGCGGCTATGGACATTTGAGAAAATGCCCTCTGAGAATGCGGTGCGCACCCATGTCAAAAGTCTACGGCGTAAGCTCAGACTGGCGGGCGCTGATGACATGATTGAAACCGTCTATGGCTTAGGCTATCGGCTCAAACCTCAACCTGTGACCCTGCCGCCTAGTACTCAAGCAGAGGTCAGTCCTTCCACTGCAAAGGCCACTGCACCTGCATTAGGGGGGAGGTCGGCTTTATCAGAAGGAAGTCGAGATCAAGTACTAACACCCCTAAAGGACATTTGGGAACGCCACCAGCCAAAATATCTGGCCCTCATCGATGCCTTAGAACAAGCGGTAATACGGTTACAAAATGAGGACGTTAACTCGGCATTTTCATTAGCCCAGAGCCAACTAGAGCTGTCTAAAGCGCAAAAAGGTGCCCATAAATTAAAAGGAGCCTTAGGTAGCTTTGGGTTTATCACAGCCTCTAACATTGCGGCTCATATTGAGCAACTGCTTTCTGTTACCCCGTTGCCAGAACGTGAGCATATCCAGCAGCTGCCTGATTTAATTCAACAACTACGCCAGTGTCTGCATCCATCCACAACAATTCCTTTTAATGGTTCAACAGCTCCCAAAGAATCGGACACATTGAGCTATCAATGGTTGATTATTGACCCTGATAGTACGCTGGTCGAAGAACTCATCCATGAAGCCTCTATCTGGGGAATTCAGCCTCGGGTTGCCACTACCATTGATGCAGCGAAGAAGATATTAAAGCAATACGTCATTGACATCGTCATGATGGATATCAACTGTACTGCCAATGTTGATGACGGCGTCACATTTCTCTCTGAGCTGACCCAGCAGCAACCGTCATTACAGGTGGTGGTTGCCACCCATAAAGACAGTTTTAATGAGCGCATAAATGTATTACGCGCAGGGGCAGGGGCGTTTCTACAAAAACCCGTAACCGCACCACAGGTCTTAGAAACGATCACCCAAAACTTGGAGTCAACAAAACTCTTTTCGGCTCGAATTTTAGCGCTCGATGATGATCCAGCAATTCTTGCATGTTTAAAGAAATTACTGATGCCCTGGGGGTTTCAACTAATGCTGGTGTCAAATCCCATGGAGTTTTGGGATTGTCTTGAGCAATCGCCTCCAGATTTGATGATTTTAGATATCGAAATGCCTGATTTCAATGGGTTAGAACTGTGTCAGGTCATTCGTAATGATCCCTCTCTCCATCAGTTTCCCATTCTCTTTTTATCTGCCCATACTGCACCCGATATTATCTGCCGGGTCTTTGACGTAGGGGCCGATGACTATCTCAGCAAACCCATTATTGGCCCAGAGCTGGTGGCTCGTATCTTAAATCGCCTGGAACGGGTACGGCTCATGCGCACATTAGCCGAAGTTGATAGTCTAACGGGGCTTAGCCGACGGCATCAGTCAGCCCAAGAACTCAACCGATTGCTAAAGCTAGCCGATAGGCAACAAACAACATTATGTTTTGCCATGCTAGATCTAGATAGATTTAAGCAGGTGAACGATAGCTATGGCCATGCCATTGGCGACCAAGTCTTAAAGACCTTTGGAGACTATTTAAACCGTACATTCCGAGGCGAAGATGTGCTTGCTCGATGGGGGGGCGAAGAATTTGTCGTGGGTCTGTTTGGCATCTCAAAAGAGCTAGCTGTGCAACGATTAAATGCATTTTTACAGCTCTTTAATCAACATGTTTTTCTAGGTGACGAAAAGTGTTTATTTCACGTTAGTTTTAGCGGTGGCATTGCCGAGTACCCTCAGGATGGCATGGATATTCAAACCTTATATAAAACTGCTGACAAGGCGTTATTTCGGGCGAAAGCTGGTGGACGCAATCAAATTGTTGCTAGCTAATCATTGATGATCACAGATGACTAGAACACATCCAGTAGGGCAACATTCCTTAATCGAAGACCTCAACCAATTGCTCAGGCTAACGGATCAACAGGGGACCACGTCATGTTTTGCCCTAATACGTTTAGAGTCTTTACAAAAAATAAAGACCTGCTATGGCAATGGGGTCATTGACGGAGTGTTAACTTCATTAGAAGTCTATCTTAGGCAAAGCTTTCGTAGTCAGGATGTACTGATGCGATGGGAACAAGAAGAGTTTTTCTTAGGCATATATGACATATCAAAAGAAATCGCTATTCAGCGTATAAACGACCTATCGCTTGCATTTAGTCAAGATAATTACATCAGCAATCAGAAACGTCTATTCCATGTCAGTTTTAGTAGTACTGTGGCTGAATATCCTCAGGATGGTAAAGACATTCAAACTTTATATAACTATGCTCGCAGGGTTTTGTTGCGCTCGAAAGTTACTGATAGTTAATTTCTTATGTTATTTGGCTAACCACACCTGGAAATGAATGGGATGAACGCATTACACACGATATTGTCTCCTAATCAGTTTATTCCCCATGGGCATTGCTATCTTTGGCAGCCTGGGTTGGTTTGGCTCCATTTACTATCAGATGTGCTGATTGCGATCGCATACTACTCCATCCCCGTGATGCTGATCTACTTTGTCCGCAAGCGTGAGGATATCCCATTTCCCAATATCTTTTTAGCCTTTAGCGTATTTATTATCACCTGCGGCACCACCCATCTAATGTCAGTGTGGACCCTGTGGCATCCCGCTTACTGGCTATCAGGAACCGTTAAAGCGATTACGGCCTTAGCCTCTATCTACACAGCCCTAGCCTTAATCCCGACCATCCCTGCCGCGTTGGCTTTACCCAACCCAGACAAACTGAAAACAATCAATCAGCAGCTTAAAACCGAAATAGAAGAACGCAAACAAGCTGAAACCGCCCTACAACAGCAGCTCGAAGCCCGCCAGGTAATTTCAGATATTTCCACCCGATTTATCAATCTCGATATAGAAAATATTGATGATGAAATCAACCATGCCTTAGCCACCATTGGTCAGCTCAGAAACATCGACACCAGCTACATTATCGAATTTGATTACCCCAATGAAATAGCCCGTATGACCCACGAATGGGTTGATCAGACTGTTATCCCCTTAATAGAACAGGTACAAAATATTCCCTTCAAAGCCGCTCATTGGGTTATGGAAAAGCTTTTCCATGGTGAGCCGATTGTGGTTTCGAGTATGGCAGAACTGCCGCCTGAGTCCGCTAACATGCAAAAACTCTGGCAACGCTTTGATCGTAAATCTCTGGTGGGGATTCCCCTGGGCACCGGAGAAAAGCCCATGGGTGTGGTTATTTTTGCCTCTTGTCACCAAGAGATTTCATGGAACGAAAGCGATATTCAACTATTTACAATTTTTGCTGAAATTTTACTCCGCAGCCTTCAACGCCATCGGACAGAACTAGCCTTACGTCGCAGTGAAGAACGCTGGCAATTAGCCATAAGCGGCAGTAATGCCGGTATCTGGGACTGGCAAATTGATACCTGTAAAATCTTTTACTCGCCCCGATTTAAGCAAATGTTGGGCTATGAAGATCATGAATTTCCTAATCGCCCAGACGAATGGGAAACGCGGGTCCACCCAGACGATCTACCCCGCATTCAAGCTATAGTGCAAGATTATTTTGACCGCAAAATTCCTAACTACAAAACTGAACATCGCCTGCGGTGTAAAGATGGCAGCTACAAATGGATTTTAGACCAGGCTAAGGCACTGTGGGACAACGCAGGCAATCCAGTGCGCATGGTGGGTTCCCACACAGATATTACTGATCGCAAGCTCGCAGAAGCCTCTCTAAAGCAACAATTACAGTTTGGCAAAACCCTTTCAGAGTTATCCAGTCGGTTTATTAACCTGGATCCTGACAGTACCGATACTGAAATCAACCACGCGTTACAAATAATTGGTCAACTCGCGGAGATAGATAGCAGCTACATCTTCTGTTATAACGCCAGCGATCGCACCCTGAACATGACCCATGAATGGGTTGCCGATGGTCATGTTGCCCAAATTGACAATACTCAAAACATCCCCCAAGCTATCTTTCCTTGGGCCTTGAACTGTTTATTGGCAGGCCAGCTATTAATCGTTCCTGATGTCTCTAACATGCCAGCTGAGGCCCAGGTAGATAGCCAAAATTTTCAACAGTTCGGCCTCCGGGCTGTGCTCTCGATTCCTTTGATGTTAAAGGGAAATCTGTGGGGATGGGTGGGGTTTGCTTCATTTTCCACTCCATTACACTGGACGGATGCTAACATCCAATTTCTCAAAATATTTGCCGAAATTTTGTTCAGAGCTCAACAACGTCAGCAGTCAGAGCTGGCCCTGCGTCGCAGCGAAGAACGTTGGCAACTGGCCGTCAGTGGCAGTAATGCCGGGATTTGGGACTGGGATGTAGCAGCAGGCAACATCTTTTACTCACCCCGCTGCAAAGAGATGCTGGGCTATAGCGATGATGAAATTCCTAACACCTTGGAAGCATGGGAAAGCCGGGTACACCCCGATGATATCGAACGGCGTCATGGGGCCATGCAACAATATTTTGCAGGTACTCCCTCCCTATTGCAGATAGAATATCGCATGCAGTGTAAGGACGGGGGGTACCGATGGTTTATGGATTCCTCCAAAGGGCTATGCAATAAAACTGGTGAAGTCATTCGGATGACCGGTTCTTATACCGATATCACTGAGCGAAAACTGGCGGAAGCAGCCCTTAAACAACTCAATCAAGAATTAGAAAATCGAGTCGCTATACGAACTGCTGCATTTCAGAAAAGTGAGAAGCGGTTTCGATCCTTGTTTGAGGCTGCCCCCGATTTTATCTATGTGTTGGATCAGCAAGCGACTATACAGCAGGTTAACCCAACGGTGGTTGAACGCTCTGGTTATGACAAATCAGAGCTGATTGGGCAACCATTGCCAAGATTTCTCAGTAATAAGACCCAGGCTACCTGTCTGCAAGGGTTTTCGAGGTTGTTCTCCACCGGCAACCATCAACAGGAAATGGAGTTTATCTGCAAAGATAACCAGATTTTAATCATGGATTGTTCTTGCACATTAGTGAAAGACCCCCCTGGGAACGATTATATTTTAGTGTTGCAAAGAGATATTACTGCCCGTAAGAGAGCTGAAGACGAACGACAGGAATTACTGGCAACGCTGCAACAATCTGAACAGCGCTGGCGTAGCTTTCTCGATAACGTGCGGTTAATGGTAGTGGGTTTAGATACATCAGGAACAATTAACTATGTCAATCCCTATTTCTTGTCATCAATGGGATATCGACCGCAGGAAATAGACGGTAAAAATGGATTTGACACCTTATTCCCTCAGTACGAACAAGGACGGCAGCAAGAGTTTTACCAGTCTCTACTAGAAGAGCAGAAACCATTTCATCACCAGAGCAGTGTCCTCAC
Organism: Leptolyngbyaceae cyanobacterium MAG.088; assembly: GCA_019634055.1. Classification (GTDB taxonomy): domain Bacteria; phylum Cyanobacteriota; class Cyanobacteriia; order Phormidesmidales; family Phormidesmidaceae; genus Leptothoe. The sequence continues at coordinate 10,991 of JAHQVZ010000087.1, read as the reverse complement.
CTGTTGTAACCAAGAAGAAAAGGTTCTTGCCTGGAATACAACGGTCCTTCAGGACCCCCAGGGACAGTCAACCGGCATCTTGAGTATTGGTGAAGATATCACCGAGCAATATGCCATGGACCGCATGAAGGATGAATTTATTTCTGTTGTCAGCCATGAGCTACGTACACCCCTCACCTCTATTCACGGCGCATTAGACCTATTGTCTAATGGCTTGATCAAAGCAGATTCAGAGCGAGGGCAGCATGCGTTGACCATCGCTGCCGAAAATTCATCTCGCCTGGTACAGCTGGTTAACGACATTCTAGAACTAGAGCGGTTAGAGTCTGGTAAAGTCAAACTCCGCAACACATCGGTTTCTACCCTAACCCTGACCCAGCAAGCTTATGGGCTAGTCGAACTGATGGCTGAGCGAGCCAATATTCAGATAGAGATAACAGGGCTTGACCTGCTGATCTGGGGCGATGGCGATCGCTTAATCCAGGTACTCACTAATCTGCTAAGCAATGCCATTAAGTTTTCAGAACCGTCATCGAAGGTATGGATCATGACAGAAGAGCTGACTACACCTGACGGCCCCTATGTCAAGTTTACGGTTCAAGATAATGGCAGAGGTATTCCGCCAAATAAATTAGAGCGTATTTTTGAGCGCTTTCATCAGGTCGATGCCTCTGATTCTCGCGATCAGGCAGGGACTGGGCTAGGGTTGGCTATTTGTAGCAGTATCATTCAACAGCATAATGGAAAAATCTGGGCAGAAAGCAGGTTGGCAGAGGGGAGTAGCTTTTTCTTTACCATTCCTGCCGCCTATCCCGTAGATCAATAGTGGTCCGTCAAGGTTAGAGAATTGTATGTTGAGTTAAATTGTTAAGCTGATGGTCTGACAAGGCATTACCAGGCTTAGAATACAAATTAATTATTAAATTTTCTAAGATACGCGAAGTATCTTGACCGTTCTCTAATTTTTTAAGCCCCCATGGTTAAGCAGGTTTTGGTGGTAGACGATGATGACGGTGTCCGCGATATTATTCAGCTTTCATTAGAGGCCACAACTGACTGGACTGTGTTTGCAGCGGCCTCTGGGCAAGAGGGGATTGCGATCGCAAAAGCCAAAACTCTCGACCTTATTCTGTTAGATGTCATGATGCCCGATGAAGACGGCATTGAAGTATTTAAGCAGCTACAGGACAATCCGTTAACTCAATCCATTCCCGCCATTTTGCTCACCGCCAAAGCCCGCATAAGTGAGCGTCAAGAATTTATGAAAATAGGCGTGCGTGGCATTATTACCAAACCCTTTCAGGCAAAAGCACTAAAACAACAAATCACACAAATACTAGGCTGGTAAGCTAACATCCGCATCGGCAAAACCGTAAACCCTAAAAGGATTTCACGTTTATTAAAACCACAAAAAAAACACATTTTTTCTATACGGTAGCTAGGTAGCCCAAAAAAGCTTGCTTTAGAGTCACCGATTCACCTGGACAATCTTGCCAGTCCGCAAGAAATTTGCACCTGTTTGAAGTGGCTGATGATCGTAAGCCATCAGCAAAATGGAAAAAATCGATTTACAAAAATCATCCAATGATTTCAAAAAATCCTTAGACATTGTTATCAGCGTTTTACAAACAAAAGATATTGCCGCTCTCAACAATGTCAAAGATTTTTTATACTCACTGCCGAACTTAAAACAAACTGAGCAAGCATTAGCGTCAGCAGTACTGTACTTTGCTCAGCACGATAGGCACGTATTCGATTGGATTATGACCCATCAAAGTAGTCTATTACCAGAGTTAGACTTATTTGCCTTTACCCGCAATTTAGTCCGGTCTCGATTGCGTGACAGCGGCTGGGTTCAAAGCAGAGATTTTCGGTTTGACCTACATAACATCTTACTCCTGAGTTCACTAATCAAGCCTCATTTTACCGATTACTTTAGCCCCAGTGAGCTGATCTTAATCAAGACAACTCTTGACATTAGTTTCGAACGCTCATAAATTCTTTAGATTTTCTTTCTATTCTGGAGCTCATGGCTATTGCATGTGCAGACTGAGGCTGCACATGCAATAGCACGAATAGACTTTCAACTTTTAAAGGGTTTTAGGCTATGCAATGCACAACCAATGCTGTGTCAGATGTGCTCATGGGTAAAGTTGATAGCGCCTTATCAACCTATCCCCGCTATCCATATCAAATCGCTTTAGAGCATAGGGAAATTAAGCAAGTGCTGCTTAATTATGTTGAATGCAAACTCAAGCAAGCGATGCCTGTGCTTAATGAGCCCGACCAATGGCACCATTTACCTCAATACTTAAATCAAATGGTTGATTTAGAATTGCGACTTGAAAGCTATATTTACTGGGGCATTGAATACATCATCCAAAGTCAGCTGGATGTGTTAATGGCCCCAGATCAAACCCCAAACCCAACCTGGAATGTCCAGGCAATGAAGCAAACCTGTATGCCTTCTTATTGGTTTGGCTAAACCATCATTCACTTGTTAAAACCTTATTATCTTCATCCTCAGAGGCTTCTAAGGGCGTAATCACAGGCACCTGTAGGGTGACCTCATCCTCCGCTTCAGGTTCTACCCGTTTAGAAAATCCCCAGGCAAAAATTGCCGCAATCAGAGCCACCATGGCCCAGTCTGGTGGCACCCAGCTTTCGTTAATCACCCGCACCAGCAGACGCAGTCCCACAAAGGCAACAGTGACAAACCCTGCGTCTTCAAGATGAGCGTACTCAGTTAGCCAGCGGATAAACAAACCGGCCATAAATCGTAGAGCGATAATGCCAATGGTGCCCCCTAGCAGAATAATGGCGACTTCATCAGACAGGGCAATGGCAGTCGTCACACTGTCTAGAGAAAATGCTAAATCCGTAAACGCAATGATCGGAATGGCTTGCCACACGGACGCAAATTTAGGCCCATGGTGCTGATCATCGTCATCGTCACGGTCGCTAAAGTGTTGGTAAACTAGCCACAGCAAATACGCCGCACCGGCCACTTCAAATTGCCAGAACTTTAACACCCAGCTGGCCGTCAAGATCAGGGTCATGCGTAGCACAAAAGCGACGACCAATCCCAGATTGAGCGCCCGCCTTTGTTGCTCCTCTGACTCTAGCCCCTGGGCAATGGCAGCAAGTGCGATCGCATTATCCGCTGACAATACAGCCTCTAAAGCAATCAACACAGGTAACAACAGCAACGTGTCCAGACCTAAATTAGGGGACCATTCAAGTAACTGATCTAACATTTAGCCCTTACAGTGTGCGCTCATTAAAGTAAACATGTCTTTAGCAGTAGGGTCTAGGTACACCCTTGTTTAGAATAGATCGGATACAATCCACCACACATCTTCATTAGGGAAACTGATTTCCCACCTGTCTGTGATTTTCACCCTATTTACCCAATTTCGTCAGCAATATGCCAATGGCAGTTTAACCACCGAACTGCTGACAACTCATGCTGAGCAATATTTGGTCAAGGCGACGGTGGCCACTGGAGAACAAGTCATCGCCACAGCCCTAGCCGCAGACAAAGAATTAACTGTAGCTGACGATCAGGCCAAGACCAGAGTGCTAGCCATGCTGGGCTTTAGTGTGACTACGCTAGCGCAACCAACCACCCAAACAATGCCTCCGTCAGCTCCTTCGCTGGCACCGGCTACGACTACCAACGGTCTTGGTTCTGCTAGTAAAGCAGAACCAGAAAATAGTCCCCCAACATCGGCCACATTGCCTCAGGCCACATTGCCTCAGGCCACATTACCTCAGGCCAGTGAACCTGAAGACGAACCGGAGCTTTCAGCCCCTGTCCTACCGGAGGACAATTTCACAGATAGCGAAGACATAGGTCGCCCCATCGATAGCTTTACCCCTGATGAAGCCCCAGCTCCGGCTCAGGTCCCCGCGTCATCGCTGGCAGCCCCCATCCTCGAAAACTTTGACGATAGCAACCCCATGGACCTATCGGACATCATTGCCCAAACCGATGTAGAAATGGCCCGTCTAGGCTGGAGCAGCGAGCAAGGACGTACCTACCTAGAGACCACCTTTAATAAACGCTCGCGTCAGCAACTATCAGATGAAGAACTGCTGACGTTTTTGCTTTATCTAGAGTCTCAGGCCACACCGACTATGGGTTAGGTCAAAGCTGACTACACTGCCGTCGGCCGACTACCAATGGCATGGCGGTCAATCACCTGGTCAATCAGGCCGTACTCAACGGCTTCACTAGGCGACATAAAGAAGTCCCGCTCAGTGTCCTCGGTAATTTTCTCTATGGGCTGACCTGTGTGATCCGCCAGGGCATCATTCAAAGTTTTCTTGATGTAGAGAATTTCTTTAGCTTGAATTTCGATATCAGTGGCCTGCCCCTGGGCACCGCCCAACGGCTGGTGAATCATAATGCGGGAGTTGGGCAGACTCATGCGCTTACCCTTAGTTCCTGCACTGAGCAAAAAGGCACCCATACTCGCTGCTAGACCCACACAGATAGTCGATACATCTGGTTTGATGTGGTTCATGGTGTCAAAGATACCGAGCCCGTCATAGACTGAACCACCGGGGGAATTGATATACAGAAAAATATCCTTGTCCGGGTCCTCAGCTTCTAAAAACAGCATTTGCGCCACAATCAAGTTTGAGGACTCAGCGGTTACCTGCTGCCCTAAAAACACAATGCGTTCCCGTAGAAGGCGGGAGTAAATATCAAAGGCGCGTTCACCGCGACCCGATTGCTCAATAACGGTAGGGATCATAAGGGCCTAAGCGTATGGGTTCTTTTGCTTCTTATCGATTGTACAGACTTAATTGGGGCAATGGGGGGGTGCGGATAACCCAACTAACATGAGGCATGGACCGGGTTTAATGCTCACTGCCAGGCACCGACGTAAAGGGCTTTAACCACCGTTGCTTAAGCCCTAAATCTAGCACCAGTCTCACCATTAAGAACAACCCAAAGCTTTCGAAAATAGGGATGCTTAAGGGTAAAACACCGGATGTCTCTAGGTCGATGCTTTCTAACTGACTCAGACTACGGGTAAGGGCAAAGGCACCCACGGCACCACTCCTGAGGTGGGGGTTGGGATCTTGACGAATGATATAGCGGTAGGTAACGCCAAATAAAAAACAACAGACAGCCGCAATGCTCAGACGTTGAAGGATAATTAGCAGCGTATCTGCAAGGGAACCCGCAGCAACTAATATGTCTACGGCCACTAATATCAGGCTGACAAGGATGCCTGCGATCGCAGCGACAATACCTGCCTTCACCGATTCAATACGTTCTGGATCCATTGGCGTTTACCACGTCCTTTTAGTCAATTTTGCCTGCGCTCAAAAATCAGGCATTAATCTACCGTATGATAGAAAAAGTCGATAGGTAAGGTTTCTTATTGACGCTTTTCATTTGTTAGGCAAATAGACAGTAGGCAATATGGATATTTTGACGTTTGGCTGGGTTGCACTGCTCGCTTTCTTTAGCTTCTCCATTTCTATGGTTATTTGGGGTCGCAACGGTTTCTAAGCAGACATTTTTTTAGAGTTTAGCTATAGCGGGTGCTCATGAGTGAACTAGAGGCCCAAGCATACGCTGTTCTAGCCACATTAGCAGTAGCCCTTTTAGTGGTAGTCACTGTGGGCGTTATTTATTTAACCGCTATGGAGTGGCAGGATAAGCGTAAGCGCTCTCAGGAAGCATTAGACAATCGCGTACCTGTACGTAAGCGCAAGGGCAAAAAGTAAAAAATAAAGGAGGATGGCATGCCATCCTCCTTTATTTTTTAAAGCGATATCCCTATGGATATAGTTGCTTGAGAGACTCAAACTCGTTAAATTATTTCCCTGGTGATTGCCCGCTTTCCATCAGATTGATCCGCACTGGCCACTGCCCTTATCTTCTGTGACATCTACGCATTCTCCTCTGGCAGCCCGTAAGCTAGCCTTTGTTGCTCTTCGAGATATTGATAAAGGAGCTTTTGCCGACGTAGCCCTGGAGCGAAACCTTCGCAAAGTAACGTTATCGCCTGCTGATAGACGATTGGCAACCGAGTTGATTTATGGAATCGTTCGCCGTCAGCGGACGTTAGATACCCTGATTGATCAGCTGGGAAAACGTCGAGCTGACCAGCAGCCTGCAGACTTACGCCGCATTCTTCACTTAGGGTTTTACCAACTACGCTATTTGGAACATGTGCCCGATCATGCTGTTGTCGATACAACAGTCCAGCTGGCAAAACATCAACAGCTAGGGAAGCTCAGCGGTGTTGTCAATGGCATGCTCAGGCAATATATCCGATTACAAGCAACCGGGGATGATCCGCTCCAACTACCTATTGATAAAGCATCTGCTTTAGGTATTTTGCATAGCTATCCCGATTGGATTGTTGAAGCATGGCAGCAATTGGTGCCCGCTACAGAGGTTGCCAGTCTTTGCGAATGGTTTAATCAAGTACCCAAGACTGACCTCCGGGTCAACCGTTTGCGCACAACTGTAGACCAGGTGGTAGAAGTCCTAATAGCTCACGGTTTGGCGGCCAGTCCCCAGGGCACTAACCCCGATGGCATTAGAATCGTAGGCCCCACAGGCAATATACGGCAGCTGCCAGGGTACGACGAAGGCTGGTGGATGGTCCAAGATAGCAGTGCCCAGCTGGTGAGTTATTTGGTAGACCCGCAACCGGGGGAAACAATTATTGATGCCTGTGCCGCTCCGGGGGGTAAGACAACTCATTTGGCTGAGCTTATGGGAGATCACGGTCGGGTGTTGGGATGCGATCGCACCTCCTCCCGCCTCAACAAAATCCGTCAAAATGCCAAACGGCTAAAGCTCACCAGTATCGAAACCATTATGGGTGACAGTCGCGAACATCCTGAATTCAAAGGCATTGCTGACCGTGTTCTGCTCGATGTTCCCTGTTCCGGATTAGGCACCCTGCATCGCCATGCCGATGCCCGCTGGCGACAAACTCCAGATTCAATTACTAACCTAACCACTCTTCAGCGCGAACTTCTAGACTCAGCCGTAGACTGGGTCAAACCAAACGGAGTGATCATTTACTCCACCTGTACACTGCATCCTGATGAAAACCAGACCCTAATTCAATCATTTCTTAACGCTCACCCTAACTGGACGATTCAGCCACCAGTCCCAAATTCACCCATTTTTCCCTTTGCCACGGAACAGGGCTGGGCAACTGTGTGGCCCCATAAGCAGGACATGGATGGCTTCTTTATGGTGAAACTACAACATAGTGCCAGTTAGTTATAGATCTGGTTAAGTTGAGCCGCTCACAGATATCGCAAAGGCCGACCATCAGTGAAATCTACTAAGCCAACTGTATGGGTTTAATTGCCGATACGTGCAAGCTCGTTCTTATCGTACGTAAATCATTTCACTCTTATCGTAATCGCACGCGTATTTGACCAGATTTAGCTACATCATTGGTGTTTTTTAATTTCTAACTACGAGAATTCACGAGCACCGAACAAACCTGTTGTTGTGTGGTTTTAACGTTATCTTCTGTCGATAAAATCTCTGATACTAAGAGCGTAGTAACAAAAAGAACATTCGTTCATTGGAAATCGTTGTTACTGATTTTTATTTAATTTGTGATTTTAGTTAAGGCAAAAGAATAACGATGAAGAATGTTTTTGTTGCACTTTTAGGCGCTGTTGTTGCTACCGTCGGATTAGCAGGTAATGCTCAAGCATCAGGGCTAACCAACTATAACTTTGAAGATGCTAATGGTTCTTATCCAGGGTTAAAGCGGTTTAAGTTTTTGAACGAATCCCAAGTCTCTGGTTGGCAAACAACTGATTCTAAAATTGAGATTTGGGGAGATGGTTTTCTCGGTGTGGACGCTGGCGATGGCAATTACTTTGCCGAGATTAATGCCCATAACTATGGCAGTTTGTTTCAAGAAGTATCCGATATTGATGCTGGTCAGCAGATGGGCTTCACCTTCATGCACCGTGCACGCAAGGGTACAGATGTGATGAACCTTTCTATTACTGACCTGGGTCTAGATAATGTGTTCGGCACTGAAGACGATACTGTTCTTTTTGAAAAAGACTATTCTGCAACCACTGCTAAGTGGGAACTGAACACTAGTGAGAATGAAGATGCCATTGTAACCTTAGGCAACAGCATGCGGTTTGCATACACAGCCGTGTCTACAGGTTCTGGCAACAAATCTGTCGGTAATTTCTTAGATGCAGCTAACTTTGGTCTAGCCTCAGAAGTCACTCCTGGTGCTCAAGATGTACCCGAGCCTGGCTCCATTCTTGCGCTCCTAACAATTGGTGGCATGTCAGTTAGCGGTGTATTAACTAAGAAGCGCTCTGCTTAATTATCGTTGTTCTTGGCAACAGGTTCGTAATGGCTGGCACTATGTCCGGCTTTTCTTACCCTTTTCAAAAAGACCTGATGCATAAAGAATCAGGTCTTTTTGACGTCTTGACCTTAATGGGATGATTCTTACTGCTTAAATGGATCATACTCTGCCAATAACCGCTCTAATTTGGCTTCATCAATGCGGCTGATCATACGCTTGGCTTCTTCTTGATCTCGAATGGTTTTAGATAAACTTACCGTTGAGCCCACAGAAAACATCAGCCCCATGCCAAGATAGCCCTTAAGCCAGACATCGGCAGGTAAATAGCCAATCCCAATAGCGGTGGCAGAAACAGATATAACAAACGATAGCCAGGTTTGGACAACCCAGGCAGTGGTATGGCTAGTGGGAGCGTTGAACTTTTTAGCTGCTGTAGTCATAGAGAATCTCCTTGGAATGTCTTATGGCATTAGTGTCTTCAATAAAACAATGAAGATGCCATGAGAGATACCCAAGGAAACGCAGCCATGGGAAAGAGAGCGTTGGGAGACGAAGTGGAGCGAAGTAAGCCGTTGGGCTAATGGCGAGCAACACCAGCATCGCGGGCAGCCTGTTGTACTGCAGCCGCAACGGCGGTGGCCACCCGTTTATCAAATACTGAAGGCACAATATTGTCAGGCCGTAGATCGCTATCGGGGATGAGCGTTGCGATCGCATGGGCGGCATGTAAAAACATACTGGTGGTAATGGCCTCAGCCCGGCAGTCGATGGCCCCCCGCAGCAATCCAGGAAACGCTAATACATTATTAATTTGATTTGCATAATCGCTACGACCGGTGGCCATCACCGCCACAATGCCATCTAACAGTTCCGGTTGAATTTCCGGTATCGGATTAGCCATAGCAAAGACGATGGGGTCTTTCGCCATGGATTTCACCATATCGACGGTAACGACACCGGGGGCGCTTACCCCCATAAAAACGTCTGCCCCCACCATGGCATCAGCGAGGGTGCCGCTTTGGGCAACGACAAACTCTTGTTTACGGGAGTTGAGGTCGGTGCGATCTCGACTAATAATCCCCTGCGAATCACACACCGTAATATGATTCACCCCGGCTTTCTTAAACAGCCTTGCCATGGCCAGACCGGCTGCACCTGCTCCATTAATCACCAATTTAATTTCGCCCATCTGGGGCTCTTTACCCACCACTTTTAAAGCATTGACCAAAGCAGCCAGACTAACAATGGCGGTTCCATGCTGGTCGTCATGGAAAATGGGAATGTCCAACTCTTTTTGCAATCGTGCCTCAATTTCAAAACATCGAGGAGCACTAATATCCTCCAGATTTATGCCCCCAAATACTGGTGCAATCCGCTTTACCGTCTCAACAATCTCATCAGTGTCCTGGGTATCTAAGCAAATTGGAAAGCCATCTAAACCAGCAAATGCCTTAAATAACATAGCCTTGCCTTCCATTACCGGCAAAGCGCCTTCGGGACCCAAGTTTCCTAATCCCAACACAGCACTACCATCAGTAATAATCGCCACCGTATTAGACTTAATGGTCAGGTCATACACCCGCTCGGGATGTTTGGCTATTTCAGAACACACCCGACCTACCCCCGGCGTATAGGCCATAGCTAGATCTTCCTGACTCAGCACTGGAGCCTTGCATTCCATATGAATTTTTCCGCCCTCGTGCAGCTTAAAGGTACGATCATGCACTTCAACCACTTCAATATGCTCCAGGGCACAGACCGCATTTACAATTTCCTCAGCATGTTCAGCACTAGCAGCATCAACACTGACATCTCGAGTAACATTAGTCCGACACCGTTCGACCACATCAATGTCACCCAAATTTCCTCCAGCCCCAGCAATGGCCTGGGTTACCCTGGCTAACATCCCTGACTGGTTGGGTACATGCATGCGGATGGTTAAACTATAGCTAGGGTTCGGAGTTAAACTGACCATTTTCAAAAACCTCGGATAGTGGGGAACGGGTATGGTAGTAAAAAAATGTTAAGGCCTGACGGCACCATCCTGCGACCCATGGAACCATCTAATTTCAATGTAGGGGCACGCCTCTACATTCCACCCATTCCCTATTGCCCATTTCCTATTGCCCATTCACCATGCCTAGCCTTTACGCTGAAATTGAAATCGATGCCCCCGCTATGAATGTGTGGGATGCCTTGGTGCGCAAAGAAGATTGGCGTTATTGGAATACGTTTCTCTATGACTGTGACCCGCGATCAAACTTTATGTTGGGTCGTGAAGTGTTTCTAGCAATGCAGCGAATTGAAGGGGATGCAGATACCGAATTTCAGCCGGTGGTGACCACGCTACGTCCGGGTAACTGTCTGCGTTGGGTATCAAAAATCCCTGGCTTAAAAACGGAACACTCGTTCGAAATGCAGGAAATTACGCCAGGTCGTACTCGCTACCTACATCGAGATATTTTTATGGGTCCCCTGTCAGGGGTATTTTTGCCGTTTATTCGTGATGATGAGCGGGATGGGCTGCGACGCATGGCGTTTCAGCTAAAGCGCTATGTGGAGAGCGGTGGTAAACCCCAGCGAGATCCCTATGGCAATCCCTACGGGAGAAATTATCAGCAACCCTATGGCGGTCGCGGTTATGACGACTGG
>JAHQVZ010000086.1 GCA_019634055.1 Leptolyngbyaceae cyanobacterium MAG.088 | reverse complement strand
TAAGCTACCGATATCTTTCATTTTGAGTCTCCTTTGCAGACCTCTGTGGCCTGCTTAGTGAGACTCTTTACTTATTTACTCCCGGAACTGTCAAACTTTACGAGTCCCCCAGCAGAGCTGGGGGTTTACGATGATTAATTAAGGGCTTACAAAAAAGCCAGTCATCTCCCCCTGGCTAACCCAATCAGATACCTCTTCGTATGTGTTTGCTATCGTCCCATCAGGGTGCTAGTTTTTCAAAAGAGGAGCTTACAACATGAAAACAATAGACCTTCCATCCGGACAACAGGTGCCTGTACTAGGCATGGGCACTTGGCGTATGGGTGAGCGCCGCACACAGTTAAAGAATGAAATAGAGGCACTGCGGCACGGGATGGCGTTAGGCTTATCCTTAATTGATACGGCTGAAATGTATGGAGAAGGGGGAGCTGAGGAAGTTGTGGCACAGGCAATCTCAGGCCGTCGAGAAGACGTTTTTCTTGTAAGTAAAGTCTACCCACACAATGCGTCAAGACAAGGTGCGATCGCAGCCTGTGAGCGTAGCCTTAAACGGCTAAATACCGACTATATCGACCTTTACCTCCTTCACTGGCGCGGGTCTTTTCCCTTAGCAGAAACCCTAGAAGCGTTTGAAACATTGAAGCAGACGGGAAAAATTCGTGACTATGGCGTCAGCAATTTTGATACCGAGGATATGGAGGAAGCTCTTCCATTACAAGGTGGGAAAGGGATAGCAACAAATCAGGTGCTCTACAATTTAACCCGGCGAGGCATCGAGTGGGAGCTACGCCCTTGGTGTAAACAGCAAGGCATTCCTCTCATGGCCTATTCGCCCATCGAGCAGGGGCGTTTACTGAAGCACCCGACGCTCAGGACATTGGCAAAGGCGCGGGAAGTAACTACCGCACAAATAGCAATCGCATGGCTATTACACCAAGACAACGTGATTGTGATTCCCAAATCCAGCCGCATTGAACATGTTGAACAGAACTATGCCGCACTAAATTTAATGCTAAGTGCTGAAGAACTGGCCACACTCGATGGTGCATTTCCGCCGCCTACAAAGGCTGAGCCCCTCGCCATGCTGTAATGGTTGAGTCCGAGTGTTCACCGCCGAGAATTCTAGAATTCTTTAGGACACATTCTTTAGGACACAGAAGCGCAAAGCATCACTGCTAATACCCGCTGAATCTGCACCTAGCGCTATGTAACTGTAGGCCAATCTGACGAGGAGACTATGGGACTTGAGCCTAAAATCCAGCGTAAGAGCTACTTATCAAAAAGATGATGGGAGAGCCTAGCGCTATTAGACCAAAGTAAAGGTTAGCTGCCATACGCAGCTTAGGAATACGACGTAATAGGCTAAAGAAGTTCACTAAAGCAACTTCAATTAAAGCAAGCCACAGCGCAACATTGTTATTGGAGCGAACATACCGAGCGGTAAGCTTAAAAAAATCCATATTGTGGAAGCTAGAAAAATCTTCGTTAATAGGGAAGACAGCTCTAGCAATCATCAACCCAGTAATCCTTGAAAAATCTGCTGCCCAGACTGTGCCTGTCTGAAAAGAATGCGGTAGCAACAGCATGGCCCTGACGTTGGTGGCAAAGGTCACTGTTGTAGCCAGCCCAATGAGTAAGAACAGAGCCAAAAAAGCCAAGGATTTGGAGTCACGTTGAGATAACGCTAAGTCCTTCGGATTGTTCTCACCATTGTTCTTATGCAGAGCCATTTTTTCTGTTATCTACCGCTGATATCAAGAGCCTAGCTGTGGACTAATTCCTTATCAGTTGCATTGGTAGCCTCTGTCACTTCCCCTTCAGACATCTTGGCATTAGCGTCATCAGGTAGCTCGACATCAACCTGTGCCGTAGGCGCATTCATCAAGAACTGAATGCCAGAAGCTACTTCACGGTAAGGCCGGTCCTTCAGATAATTCAACAACGCATGCCGTTGTTGCTCCGAAATAAGATATACAGGGCGTTTGACAGTAGCCATATGGGATTCCTTTAGACGTATTCAGCAATCAGCTGATGAGCGAAAATCTTAATCTCTTACCGTTATCAGCCTTGATAACAACAAGGCAAATCACTAGCTAGATTGAACGATTCCTGTAGTCAGAATAGTTCAATTTTTATTAATCTTTCATCCGTAAAGACCCGCAAGCACACCATCAGAACTCATGAAAGTACAGTATTTCAAGATAGGTGCATATAAGGTACTCATTGCCAATTGTGCGTGACATCTTAGGTGTAATAGCATGCACTCTCTAAATCTAATATGGATGACTCTCAGGACTTGGTGGCACTAGAAGGCCTAGAATCCCAATTGCCTCTTGCAAGTCTTGGAGGACCGCCTTTGGGGACGGAAGCATTTTCGACAACAGGCCTAACTTCAGAAGGCTTAAAATCGCTACCGTCGCCTTTGGTTAACCCAACCTCTGTGGGGGAAATTACATACGATGCCTTCCGTAATCTCAACCATACATCAGAAACTTTACTAGAAGACACCAACAGTGCCCACACAATAGAAGAGGTGAGCCTCGGAGAGGACCCATCGTTCGATAGCCTATTGTTGGGAGGCGTATCGCAGGCCCTTTCAACAGAGATTATCTTTGTTGACACACAAATTAAGAACTACCAACAACTCATCGGTGATATTGACCCATCTGCTGAGGTGATAATGCTATCAGCAGAGCGCGATGGCGTTGAGCACATCAGTGAGGTACTTGCCGAGCGCCAAGATATCAGTGCTGTTCATATCCTCTCCCATGGCAGCGAGGGTGAGTTAGACCTCGGTACAAGTGAGTTAAATACAGAGACATTGCCTGTCTACGACGATTTGCTTAAGAAGTGGCGAGCGTCGCTTACAGCCGATGCCGATGTGCTGTTTTATGGCTGTAATGTAGCCGCTGGGGAAACAGGAAGAGCCTTTATCAATCAGATTGGGCTACTCACTGGGGCAGATGTTTCTGCCTCGGATAACTTGACGGGGGCGGCGGCACTCGGCGGTGATTGGACGCTGGAATATGCGGCGGGCACTATCGAAGCCATGGCCATTTCGAGTGATTACCAAGGCACGTTAGCGACAGAATTAACCGTTGAGGGTTTGTATGCTGATTGGCAAAACAATTCTTTGCCGACACCAGAGTCGGTTGAAATTGCTCAATTAGCCGTGGGCGGCATTGCCCAGATCGACACCACCGATCTGACCTATACAGAGGAAGGCGGACAGCTCAAGCTACAGGCAACCAACGTCAATGCGTTTCTCGGTATTGATGCTAGCAATACCGCCACGACGGCTGATGATACTGGGGTTGCCTTAAGCGGTGCCGGCTTTGAGCTGACGCTAAATGCTGATGGCAGCTTCGACTATATCTTTACCAATGGAACCGCTGACTTTAACGGTCTTGACTTCCCCGATACGGCTGTTCTGTCTAGTGTTGAGGGCAATGAATCAACATTAAACCTGACACTGAATGATACATCACTAGCGGTTGATGACTATGCTCGCTTACAGGGTGATTTGGTTCTTTCTATTGTTGAGGATACCAGCAATGAAGAACGCATTGATATCTCTGTTACAAACGCCACAGCGCTCATTGGAAATGGTGCAAACACCACCGAAACTAGCGACGATATCGGTATTCAAATAGCAGGCACCACCGCATCCGCGCGGTTGTTGTATGGCAATGATGGTGAGCTGGATAGTGCCTACGCCATTGGCGGTAGTGCATCGCTGTTGGAGGTGTCTGATCTGGACTTATCAGGGACCGTTCAGGCCAAATTTAATAACACGGAGGATGAGGTCACCCTTGCCGATGGCACTGTGATTGCGGCTGGGGAAAATGAGGTTCAAGGGACTGGGCTGGCGCTGGCGATCGCAAATCTCACGACTCTCACCACCGACCTCGAATTCAGCCTAAGAGAATCCGATGGCACGCTGTTAGCCACAGGCAACAACCTTACCGCCGATGTCATGCTGAACGGCCAAACGGGCAGCATCACCAATGGTGAGGTTGGTTTAGTGATCCTAAGCGACGGCACCTACGCACTCCAAGCTACGGGTGATACTAACAACAGCCTAAACATCGCAGGCTTGGCCTTCACCGATGACCTCACAGTTGAAGTCAACACCACCGGCCAAAAGATTTCTGAATCGATCACCCACGACACCCAAACGCAGACGGTCGAATTTTCAACAACAGACGCGGTCAGTCAATTTAACGCGACGAGCCTGGATCTTACGATTACAGCAGATCTTAGAACAGCGCTGTTAGCCGGTGCCCAAGAACTGATCGACTTGCAGACAGGCCTTACTCCCCAGTTTGACGACGACGGAAATCCAACCACTGATGTCCCCCTGGCCACTAGCCTTCCTGGCACTGACAAAACATTAGAGGGGCTCTTGGGTGTTAGCGGATATCTAGATCTGGGGAACGAGATTAAAGCCTACCTAGATGCTGATAGTACGGCCACACTGCAAGAGTTAATTCAATATATTGAAGATAACTGGGTTGCTGACTTAGCGGTTCCCGATGGGTTTGAGTTTCTCATTGACGATGCTGGTTTCTCCATCGGCTATAGCGCTGAAGATAGCTACACACAAGCGGTTGAGTTTTCTTTAGCCGAGGAAGCCCTTCAGTTTGGGCTTGAGCTAAAAGACAACACTAACCTCGATATCGCAATAGCATTAGGCATTGATTTTGATCTCAGCTTTGACTGGGCAAACTTCGACTCAGCCTTTAACCTGACCGAACTCACCTTTGATGCGAGTGCAACTGACGATTTGGCAGTAGAGGCCTACTACGGTTCGCTAGAGGGCTCTCTTGGCTCCACAGAAACGGGCAAAGAAGCAGGGCAAATCAACCTGGTATTGGGGGGTAGCATTACCCACACAACGGATGGGTTCGATGTCGCTACCACAGACAACACTTTAGATATAGACCTGCCCTTTTATGCCACGTTGTTAGGCCATGACTTTAGTGCAGATGCTCCACCCAAAATCTTTCTAGATGGAAAACTGTTTGGAGAGGAAGGGATTACCCTCACCCATGAAAACTTTGATCAGTTGCTGAACTTTTCACGGGTTGGCGTCGGCGATGTGCTGAGCATGATCCGAGATTTGGTCAGTTGGGCGGAAGATTATGCAGACTACGAGGCCATGCAAGCGGCCTTGCCGTTTTTAGATCTGGAACTCGGTGAGGCGCTCGATTTTGCCTCGGCTATTAACGATGAGATTTTAGGCAAAATCGACTTCTACCAACCGCGTGAAGACTTACTCTCAGGCAGTAGCGCCGCGGTCACAGCCGGGACATTGGTCGTTTCTGGCGGTAGCTTTACCGATGATTTTGTTGGTAAAGCCCTAACGTTTGGCAATGGTGATACGTACACCATTGAGAGCGTCACCGATAGCAATACGCTTATTCTAGCAGGCGCAGATAGCTTAACGATCGCAGATGATAGTTTTGTCATTCACGAACCGCGAGAACTGTTGCGTACATACCAAGAATTAATGGTAGCGATCAACAGTTCTGGTGTTTTGCCTGATGGTATCTCACTCACCTACGATTCTGTTGAGAATGAGCTGATCCTACCCTTTAGCTTTGAGCAGGCCATGGATCCGCTTTCAGCAAGCCTGGATCTGGGGCTAGATTTGGGCGATTTGTCGTTGTCTACAGATGCGATCGCTGCACTGACAGCGGCGGTCAATGGTCGCATTGATCTCGTCATAGACTTCGATGGCCCCGGTAATGATGAGGGAATCAATCTCTATGTAGAAAATGTAGAACTCAATGGGACAGCCGAGTTTGATGTTGATGACCTGGCCGTTGAGGCTTCACTCGGATTTGTAGGTCTCACAGCAGGCGGCGCAGGTAGTGGGTCAGGGGTAAACCTTTCCACGTCCATTTTAGCTGGGTTAGATCGCGACCCAGATAATGTCACCGCTGGCGATCGCCGCTTCAGCTTTAACGATCTCCTCGATGGTGAGCTATTCAACGCGTTTAATACCGACTTCGAGGGCAGCGCGGAAGCACGGCTAAAGGGACTCTCCGTCAACGGTGGTTTCGGCGATATTAGCATTGCCCCGGATGCAGAGCTGGCGGTTTATGTACCGAATCTCTCTGAAATATCTGCTGGACCTCAAACCATTATTCAAGCACTCGACCAGCCTTTTGACTTAGCAGAACAGCTCGCCAGCGGAGCGGTGGCTAATGAAGGTGCAATTGTTGTATTGCCCGATATTGAGAGCTTACTCAGCATAAAAGATATCGGCTTTGAGGATATTATCAGCGGTATTCGAGCTGGCATAGATTTTATCGATGGTTCCCTAGCCGACAACGAATTTTACAACACGGCATTGCCCGTCATTAATCAGTCACTCTCAGAGCAATTTGCCTTCCTCGATACGCTAGCGGCCCAGCTAGAGAGTGCTACTGCTAATCCAGCAGGCACCTTGCAAAACGTGGAAGGCGTGATTGAATCTGCCCTAGGGTTAGTCGATGACAATACGCTCCCTGCCGATGAACAGCTCTTTTCACTATCACTCAATGGAGACTACCTCGATATTCATTTGGGTTGGCAGGCACTGTTTAGTGAAAACTTTGATTTTGCCCTCGACCTCGACACATTTAAAGACCTCTCAGGAAATGCCGGGGCAGCAGCCCTGGATGGCATTGATGCCCTGGCAGACCTCAACGGTGGCGGTGGGTTAAGCCTAGAGGCGATCGCACAACTTAGCTTTGACGTTGCCCTCGATCTCACCACCCTGACCGACGGCAGCGCACCAGATATTCTCCTACGAGACTACGATGCTACCACAGGCAAAGGTACCCACGCCCAAATCGGGGCCCGGCTCATAGGTGAAAACCTAGACATGAGCTTTAAAGCTGGCCCCATGGATATTGGCGTGCGGGGCGGTAGCGTCGTGCTCGATGGCGATGGCCAGGCCGATACGGTGGACTACGCAGGCGTCCTCATTTCATTAGATCAACAACCGGGTGCAGCCGGTATTGACGATGAACTGTTCCGGGTTGGTTCAGAGTCTATTGGGGATAACTTTGAAGCGAAACTCACGGGCGGCTTCGACGTGAACTTACCCATCGGGCTCAATGTGCTGGGGTTAGAGGTTAACCTAGATGCGATTACGGTAGGGACAAATCCTGTTTATGGTGACCAGGGCTTAGTGGAGCTATTCAAGCATTTAGCCAACTCGACAGATGCAGGAAGCGACGATCCCTTAGTGATGACCTTCCCCGATATTCGAAGCAAGTTCGAGGAACTGGGCGGACAATTCTCGCTGCTCTCACTCATCAACGATCCATCCTTTGTGTTAGACGGGGTTGATCTTGCCGTTGGCACCTTGCAAGATGTCCTTGATTCTAATCTGGCCCAGGATGTCCCTCTCGTAGGAAACAAACTGGCAGACGCAGCAAGCTTCCTGCGGGAAATGCGCTATGGCCTACTGGGTGACTTACGAGAGAAATTAAGTGGTGATGGCAAAGCCATCGAATACATTCAAGAAACCCTTTTGAATGTCCTTGGCCCTAACAACCTAGGCCTATTGCTCGATCTTAACGGCGATAGTCAAATCACTATTGATGATGTTCAGGTGGGCTGGTACGATGCCGCAGGCCAATGGATGCAGGACTGGAGCGTTGGGGGCGAGCTGCCTGACAATGCCGACGCCATTCAGTTCAACATGCAGCTAGGGGGCGATATTTACGGTGATTGCATTGATATTCCGTTAGATATTGACCTGCCAGGGTTTGAGCTGGAAGTTGATGGTGGCTTTGCCCTCGATATGGGGT
>JAHQVZ010000085.1 GCA_019634055.1 Leptolyngbyaceae cyanobacterium MAG.088 | reverse complement strand
CCTGACCCGACTGATCCGGTTGAGATCCTCCGAAAAGTCCTAAAAATCAAATAATACGGACAAGGGTTGCATCGCTTATAGGGTAAGGTCTCTCAGTCTGAGAGACCTTACCCTATAAGCGATGCAACCCTTGTCCGTATTATTTGATTTTTAGGACTTTTCGGATGATCTCAACCGGATCAGTCGGGTCAGGGGCCGATGGCGTATTGCTATACTCGACGGGGGCTTGCAGCTGTTGACTGGGGACATTAAGCTTTAAGGCCCTGCGAATGATTTGCTCTGGCTCGTAAATATTTGCCGTAGGACATGACGTCTTTGGACAATACTTATTAACACCAGGTTGCGAACTGGGAGCCTTAAAGAGTTTTTGTATTTTCTCTACATCCACCTTGTCAAGCATTGCGGTAAAAGCATCACCGCTGAACAAGCTCTCATCCAACTCTTTATAGGACGACGCAGATGTTGACCGATCACTACTGGATGCAGCTGGCATAACCTGGAATGAACGGGTATACCCCACCAGCTTTCGACCCGCCTGGGTTTGATACCCCCGATAGTAAGGGACAATATCTGTTCCAAAGGCAGCAAAATATTCGTCACTATCAAGATAAGAATCAATCTCTGCTTCACAGCCTTCGTTGACTAAGTGAGCGATATGTTCAGAGATTTCGGCATGGCCTTCAGGGGCACGACCTAGCAAATGCTTAAAGTTGAGTTCAATCGCCCGCAGGTTTGAATTTTTCTCAAATACTAATGCCCGATAACGTTCCGATTTAGCCAATTGACGAATAAAATCCATGACGGTAATTTGGCCATCCCGAAGCTGCGATTCTGCTTCTATAAGGCGCTCATTTTCCATCAGATGGGCATTGCCAAACACCTGTTTATAGGCCGCCGAAATCACTAGATCTTTCTGCTCAACGCTACCAGAAACAAGTTCGACCGGAATTGTATTGACAATTGCCTCATTATGCTTGAAATCTTTAAGCATTTTTTTGTTAAGTTCCTAAATTATTGAATGGCGATCCAATGAACTCACATTTGCCCCAATGAGAATAATTTGTATTGTTATGACACGGTTAGAATTATTAGCATGGGAACGACTGTTAACTAGTCTATGCTTGCAATCAGAACTATTTTATTCTTACCTGAAAAGGTTTTTAGTTATGTAACGTTTTAAAAAAGTTGATGTTTAGAATACTCTATAGATCATATATTTTTTGCTTCTATTGACCTCAGTCTATTTATTACCTATAAAATCACATAGGTAGTAGATCATTCGGCGGCATAGGTCTTATGGTTCTAGCCTATGTCCTAAAGACAAACCAAACGGTCTGCAATTTTTGAGCCATAAGGTCACATCAAACCCTGAAAGCTTATAATAAAAATGTTTTACCCATCATCTTATGGCGACAGAAACGCCCCCGCCTTCTAACAGTACGATTAAACTTGAACCCAGCTGGAAAGCGGTTCTAGAAGATGTGTTTGCCACACCCTACATGCAGGCACTAAAAAAATTCTTACAGGCAGAAAAAGCGGCTGGCAAAATTATTTACCCTCGGGGTTCGCTGATTTTTAATGCCATGAACAGCACCCCCTTTGATCAGGTCAAAGTAGTGATTCTGGGTCAAGATCCCTACCATGGTCCTGGCCAGGCCCATGGCCTATGCTTTTCTGTTGCCAAGGGTGTTGCTCCGCCTCCATCCCTGGTGAATATTTTTAAAGAAATTGAACAAGATCTAGACATTCATCCACCCAACCATGGGTGCCTACAAAGCTGGGCCGATCAAGGTGTACTCCTACTTAATAGCGTACTCACCGTAGAACAACATAAAGCCGCCTCCCATAGAGAAAAAGGCTGGGAACAATTTACAGATGTCATTATTAGTAACCTGAATCAACAACGTCAAAATCTTGTTTTTTTACTGTGGGGCAGCTACGCACAGAAAAAAGGAAAAATTATTGACCGTGAACGGCATTTGGTCCTCACGTCACCCCACCCATCACCACTGTCTGCCCATCGCGGCTTTTTTGGTAACCGTCATTTTTCAAAAGCCAATGCTTATTTACAAGCGAATGGTATTGAGCCCATTTCCTGGTCGCTATAGTCGTAAAGAGGGGTGACTGACTCAGTCAGGGCTAGATTTGCCTGAAAGTTAAGACAACGTTTGCAAACTTCTTGAGATCCTTTATCATGAAGCTGTAGTTTCAATGCTAATAAATGCAGTTGCTTGTATGGAATATGAACTGCATTTACGGTGAAACCTGTCATGTTATCTATGGT
This sequence comes from Leptolyngbyaceae cyanobacterium MAG.088, assembly GCA_019634055.1. GTDB lineage: Bacteria > Cyanobacteriota > Cyanobacteriia > Phormidesmidales > Phormidesmidaceae > Leptothoe. The sequence goes on along the minus strand of JAHQVZ010000085.1, from coordinate 15,077 downwards.
TAAATCGCTTTCTGGCCATGAATACGTGTTAGTTTGCCAGCCTGCCACGATTATATGACTTATCAAACCTGGCTATTTATTATCTGCTTTGTTGCTATATCCTTTTGTGGGCTAAGGCTTTCATGGCTTTGGTGTTACCGAGCTAGATATCGACAATGGCGACGGCGATCTCAATCATCTTTGGGGGTAAGCAAGTTTAGGCGCTCAACGCATCGCATATACTATGTGCCTCATAAATAGAAATTACAATCAATAGGCTAGTCAAGATATAGAGCATCATTCTAAAAAAAGGCCTGTACTAAAGAGTACAGGCCAGGTTGAGAGAGGAGAATCGCTTAGCAATCCTTGGAGCTAATTGAAATATTGAGAGCCTTAGCTTCAGGCAATGCTGTCCAAAGCTTGATTGACTCGCTTAAAGTCAAAGCCCATAGAGCGTAAGGCGTGCCATAGATGTCCTTGTAGAAAGAAGAATCCAAGGAAGAAATGGGTATTAGCTAACCAACAACGAGCTGTATGAGCATCTAGAGGTAGTTCAATGGTGTCAGTAAAATAGGGAGATACGCCTAATTTGGTGTCTAACACTGGCCCATAAAATTCAACCGGATATGCCAGGGTGTTGACTGCACAGAAATAGGCAGCTACAAAGGCAGCTAATGCAATACCACCCAGGGAATAGGAGAGAATGGCTTCTGCTGAAAATGACAGGACTTTTTTGGCCCAACCCAGGGGAGGCACAGCAATATGCCAGACTCCACCCAAAATTAGTAAGGAACCAATATAGGCGTGACCACCCACCAGATCTTCTAGACTATCAATGCTGGCAAAATGAGTCTGATAGCCATAGATAGTTGCAATATCTATGGTGGGGTTAGTAATTAAACGAACTTCGCCTAAAGCTGGGTCATAGAGTCCGTGCCATTTAGTTGCCCAAAGAACAAGAACAATCGCACCTATACCGAGAAATAGAAGATGGTGGCCTAAAATAAAGCCCAACTTCTTGGGATCTTCCCACTGAAAGTGAAACTGCTTAGCTCTACCGGACGACTGACTCAGGTCTTCTTCACCTTTGACTAAATGAAAAAGGGCACCAGCAGCCAATACACCCGAAGAAACTAAGTGAATAACACCAACGACAAAGGCAGGATAGGTATCGACTAAACCACTGCCGCTTACACCAAATCCTAGGGTGGCTAAGTGGGGTAATAAGATCAGTCCCTGCTCCCCCATAGGCAATGAGGGATCATATGTAGATAGCTCAAACAAGGTGAAGGCACCTGCCCAAAAAGTAATTAGGGCTGCTTGAGCAACATGGGCCGCAATGAATAGTCCAGACTTTTCAGCAAAGCGAGAATTACCCGCCCACCAGTCATAAGTAGGACTTCCGCCATACGCTTGCATAGTGATGATGACTCCGATAACTACTAATGTCTTCGTTGTTGGCTGACCCTAGGGAAGCAATCACTTAGTCGCTTAAATCAGAGAGACGGAATTTACAGACAACAACGAAAACGTCCTTGAAAACTCCATGTAAATGAATGGGTTCAAAGACTTTAAGTAAGCTTGACCCACAGCATATGTGTTTGGCAACTATTGAGATAAATTCTTAATAATGGTGATTTAGGCAACACCTTTAAAGTTCATATTTTTGATCAAACACTTGGTATATAAGCTTAGACTAAGATTTTTATGCAGAAAATCTCATTATTTGAGTCTTTTACTAAAAAGAAATATTCCCATTAAAAAAGGATGGCCATGGCCATCCCAATAGAGAGGAGATCTAAGTTAAAAAATTAAGCTAGAACCAGGCAATTCTCTAGCCAATTGGCAAGCTCACGGCGTGACTTTGCCAACCGTGAGGTAAGGCACCATAGCTGAATAGCATCATTCGCTGAGGTGATATTCACTTTTAAAGGCTGATAGCTTTTACATTCACAGAAAATATCTAGCTCTTGCAATCGAAAATAGGCTTCCCAGCGATCGCAGCAATCAATTTCAACCATAAAGCGGCTCTTTTTTGTAGGGTTAGTCGTTGATATGGACGTGGAATTGTCAGCAAGCAATCAGTGAAAACATATCACTGGCCTAATCCGACACATTAGTAGAAGCTGTTTGCAATAACAACATAAATAAAAAAATAAGCAAAAAAATAACTGAATTCAAAAGGGTTTCAGCCTTTCCTAAAAATCATATCTATCTATCAAATGACAATTTCTTCTAGGTAGTTGATAAGCAAACTCATAGGTTCTCCAAAGATTGTTACAACTTGCTGATAACTAGTAACAAAATAACTAGAAGCTACTTTCATCAAGCAAAAAGTGACCCATGGGATGCGTTAGACATTAGTTCCTCAGGTTTATGACGATGGGGCTGATAGATCACTGTCATTAGCAACTTTTATTGCGAATACGTCTCACATGAAAAGCACTGCAAGCCTTGTATATCAACCTTTTCGACTAAACTTTGTGAGCTAATATAAACATCAAGAGTATTCTGCAAAACGTTTTGAGCTTTTGTAACTCCGTGAATTTCGACATCACACTTACTTTCCTTTAAGGAGTCATCTATGGTTAGCTCATCTGCTTTAGTTACCCCCTTTGGCGAAGTCGCCGACAATGCGATCGCACTCGAAACATCCATTACCACCCCCATTTGCGAAGGACTCAATATACTGTTGGCCAGTTTTCAGGCTATGTATATCCAGTACCAGAAACATCACTTCGTCGTAGAAGGGGCCGAGTTTTATCAGCTCCATAACTATTTCGAAGAGAGCTACGACCAGGTAAAGGGCCACACCCATGACATAGGCGAGCGCCTAGATGGACTGGGCGGCGTCCCCGTTGCCAGCTTTAGCAAGTTAGCTGAGCTATGCTGCTTTACCCCTGAATCTGATGGTATCTATCGCTGCCGCCAGATGGTTGCAAACGATCTAGCAGGAGAACAGGCAATACTTACAGTGCTACGCCGACAAGCCGCCCAAGCAGAAAGCCTGGGAGATCGTGCCACGCGCTACTTGTATGAAACCATCCTCCTGAAAACAGAAGAACGCGCTTATCACCTCAATCACTTCTTAGCGAATGACACCCTAGTTGTCACTAACAACTAGTTAGATGGAGCTAAGACACTAAACAACATTAGACAACCTCCCCTTGGGGAGGTTTTTTGATGTCTAATATTTGCAAAGTATTCTCAGTTTCAATTGAACAGCAAATGAAAATAAATGTCAAGAAGCTGACTGGCTTTCTGCATAGGAATTATCTATGGATAGAGGGATGATGATCGAAACCTTTTATTTGCAATGGTTTAAGGTGAAAATAGTTAGCCCGTCAACTATGCCAATGTCAAATAGGTGTTACTAATAGGAGTTTATCGCAGGTTTAATTGACCTAATTGCTAAGGAATTACTCTCAATAAGCATAGAGTTCTAGGTTAGACTAGCGGTAGAAAGCTACGCAGGCTCCCATGGCTAAGGTTAAGCAAACATTCTGTCTAGAAGGTCAGTTTGAGGGATTTATAGCAGGTGGGAAAGCTCCCTTTAAGTATTTGAGCCTGCAAAGTAATGATGGGCAATATGTAATTAAGCTGCCAAAGTCAGTGCGCTTAATGCTATTTCGCTACTTACAAGCTGGCGACTGGGTTCGAGTAGTGGGTACCGAGTCTATTGATCAAGAGACTGGTGAGCCTAAACTTAAGGCCAGAGAAGTCGTGAGGGTGAAGCCTTTAGAAGTGGTGGCCAACCCTGTAATCAATATCAAGGAGCAGATGGTGTCTAAGGCTAAGAAAAAGAAAAGTACCCCAAAGATACTAATTTGTCAGAAGTCTACCTGTCGTAAACGGGGCGCTAGGCAGGTGTGCCATGAGGTAGAAACCGCTCTAGCCGCCCATGGTTTAACTGATACGGTGCAGGTAAAACTAACGGGCTGTATGGATAAGTGCAAAGCTGGACCTAATTTAGTCGTTATGCCCCATAAGCAGCGATATACCAAAGTTAAGCCTGATCAGGTGCCAGGTTTGATTGCTCAACATTTTCCTAAGGATAATGTGGGCTAGTCATGTTAGTGAAGCCGTCAGCCAATTCGTTGTGCCAGCCATCCAGGGCAGACAAGGCATCTTTTTCTGTGCGATTCAGAAACCATAGAGGAGGTTTAGGGCTGTTAATTGCTATATCGGTAGTATTACATGCAGGTCTGCTGCTATTGCCGATGCCCCAATGGTGGATCCGTTCAGCAGAGCCAGAACCGGAGTTGGAAGAAACTATTGAACAAAGCGGTGCGATCGCACTTACTACCCTTCCCATTATTGCTAAACCCCAACCCGCTGCTCCTGTAGCACCAGAACCAGAACCAATTGCCATCGAGCAACCACCACCGCCGCTTGAACAAGTGCCGCTTGAACAAGTGGTTGACAATGTTCTTGAAGACATTCAAGAGGAGGTAGACGAAGAACCAGAAGAGAAACCAGAAGACCCCATAGAAGAAGATATAGAGGAAGTACCTGTTCCACCACCGGAAACAACAGATAATACCCTCGAAGCTGACATAGCCTTTGTTTTTAACAATGACTTTCCCCACATTGATGGAGCGGCATCAGGCTGTGGTAACTATGGTCTAGAAAATTGCCGTACTGTAGACGGAAAAAACTTTAATGATGTGACCGCATTCCTCAGGCAAGATTTAGCAGAGAAAGGTTATAACTTAGAAGATGTTACCCCAGAAGATGATGACAGATATGACAATCAAAAAATCTTCAAGATGAGCGACCCTGATGATCCCAATATTGAGATCAGGTATCTCAATATTTTTGGTGACGGGCTGGCCAACGCCTTTTATATTATTACCCCTGACATCATTACCAAACAAGAGCTAGAAGACCTTATCTCCACATTACCTAACTAATAAACGTTGCTCGTTATGTTCAACTGAACAACGAGCAACGTTTAGAGAAGAGAAAGCCTATTTGTTTTCTCAAACTAACCAGGTTCTGACCCTATACCCAACCAACACGATCCATAATGCGTACGGCTTCAGCCTGATTCTCACCTAAGAAATTCACATTGAGGTCATCTGCCTCAAACTGGCCAAAGCCACCAACTACAGCGTCTACTGGGACGCCCTCTACCACCGGATATTCATTGTTACCCTGGGCAAAGAATGCCTGGGCTGCATTACTGGAAAGATATTCCAGAAACTTGATAGCATTTTCCTTATTAGGAGCAGTCTTCACAACGCCAGCACCGCTGATGTTAACGTGGGTACCCCGATCATCTTGATTGGGGAAAAAGACACCAATCGTCTTAAAGATATCCTGCTTAGCAGGGTCTTCATCTTTCGCATAGCGAGGGAGATAGTAGGTATTGGCAATGGCCAATGACCCTAACCCCGATGCGGCTCCTTCAATTTGAGCCCGATCGTTCCCCTCAGGTGTACGGGCAAAGTTAGCCACCATACCCTTGGCCCAGTCTTCAGCGGCCGCTTTACCATTGGCTGCAATGATGGAAGCCATCAACGACTGATTATAGATGTTGCCAGAAGAGCGAATCAAAACCTTACCGCGCCAGCCAGGATCTACTAATGCCTCATAGGTGGATAGCTCAGATGGGTTTACCAATGCTTTGTTATACATAATTACCCGAGCCCGTTTGGTAAACCCAAACCAGTGACCATCGGGATGGCGCAGACTCTCGGGAATACGCTCTTCTAACGTGGCAGAAGACACAGGTGTAAACAGACCCTCTTGATCTGCCCCCCATAAACGCCCCGCATCTACGGTCATAAAGATGTCAGCAGGACTGCGATCGCCCTCTATCTTAAGACGCTCTAAGAGTTCATCTGCCTTACCTTCTAGCAAATTAACGCGAATACCAGTGCGCTCAGTAAACGCTTCGTAGAGTTCATCATCAGTATTGTAGTGACGTGAGGAGTACAGGTTAACCTCACCTGTTTGGGCCACGCCGCGCTTGGGGCTAAATACTTGAGTCGCTGCAAACGCAGCTGTGGAACTAGCACCGCTGATTAAAAGAGAGCGTCGCGAAAGTTTCATAGATTCCGATCCTTTTGGTTTACTACCGTCAAATAACGTCTCAAAAGACCTCTTGTTATTAAGATTGATTATCATTATGAATGGTTATTAATTCCTGCAGATAAAAACCAAATAACACAGATTTTCCAACAATCATTGCCTGACGTGTTCTAGATATAAAACGACTGAAGATACAGAACCCTATTTTTCATTGGGAAATACAGGCTCATCTTGATTCTCTAACGACAGGCAATGCATAGGATTCGACCAATATCAGGCCATAGCCTATTGAGTCTTATTCTCAGTAGTTTTATAGAACAGCAAAATTATCCCATAAAACCTTATTGACATCAATAGCCAATAAATAAAACTGCGAGGTTATATCTATTTTTGCTATAAGCCTTACTTGACAGCTATTAACCGTTAATATAATGAGAGTAATACGCTATAAGCGTGAGAATAAGTTTAACTAAACTATTTTTTAGGCTATGACAGTTGATAGTCAATTCCAAGTTTTCCATAGGCAATTTGATAAAGGTTAAGCGCCCTATAAAATGGGGGTTGGGGCCTATAAAATCTATTTATGCAATATGAAACCAGGAATACCGGGAATGTAAGTTGATTTCTGCCCCTGAGTTAAGACGCCATGATTAGGTGACAAATGGAATAACTTATTAAAATTTATTCTTATTATTCTTAGATTGACAGAGTAACGTTGAACTTCGTTTTAAGGTCACAAATGGTTTTTAAATATTGAGAAAAGCCTGTCTCAACAAGTGTTGACACAGGCATTAACGCGTTACGGACCTCTGATGTAATGCTCGCTTCTTCTAGGCGATCATTAATTCTCTGTGGTGAGCCTTTAAAGCTCGATTACTGACAAATCGTTCTTGCCCAGACCAGTGCAACAAACCTTCTGCGTCTAGCTGTTTAATAAAGCGGGTTACGGTCACTCGTGATGTGCCAATGGTTTCAGCAATTTCTTGATGGGTGAGTCTGATAGTAATTAAACGCCCATGACTGGTTGGTTGCCCAAAAGTCTCAGCCAACCAACAACTAAATTGCAACAGACGGTCTTGCACCTGGCGACAATGCATAATTCGTAATAACCGATTAACCTGGGCGGCATGTTGCAGCAGCATATCAACGGTTAGAGGATAATCCAGCGGGAGACGCACCAATTCAGTGGCGCTCATACATTGAATTTCAAAAGGTTCAACCTGGCTAATAGGTATGCCAATCACACTGCCAGGACTCCATAGTCCCAAGGGAACCACCTCACCATCGTCATTCCAGGTAATGGTGCGGACTAAGCCAGAACGCACCTGCCAGAGGGTGTAAATATCAGCAGCGATGCGATCGCGACGTTTGAACGTATAAAGCGAGTTTACCAGTGGTGAAGACATAACAGATATGAATTGTTATTTAACACGGGGGTTGACTAAGCGATTAATGAGAGGAATTGAGTAAAGCGGGTGCAATAGAAATAGGGCGAAGCTGATCTACTTGCTGCCAATGGTTCAAAATAATACTTTCCACCTGACGCGGGTAATCAAAGTGAAAGAAATGATTTCCCTGGGGGCAGGTCCAAACATCATCTCCTGATTTCAGCCAGGGCCTCCAGCGCTCAGCTGTTTCCACCACAGCATCATTGGCCCCAAGACACACTAACAAGGGTGGCTTAATCGGCTTTGCCTCAATGTCTTGATTCCCTACTAAGGAATGCAATGCTAAGCCTGTGTCTAAATCTTGGGCCAGCAGTTGAACAAGTAAGCGCGTAATATCGTGACTGCGAAGTCCAAACAACATGCGCACCATTTGAGCCAATACAATCTCACGACTGCAGGGCAAAAGCTGTCGCAGTGCATAATAATGAGCATGCCAATTAACAGCAGGGTTCCCCCCCACTGACAATAATGTTAAAGACCTAACATGCTCTGGGTGTCGTTGAGCATAGAGCCAGCCAATAATACCGCTTAGACCATGACCAACGAGATGCACATTCTTTTGAGTATGCATAAAGTGATCCTGCAGATACTCATACAGTAAACTCATCACTACGTTTAAACTACAGGGCTCATCTTCAGTTTGAAGATATTGCCAACGCATAATGGCCCCCCGTTTTGATAGACAACACAATAAGCGTTGATCAAATCTTTTTAGGGAAGGACTAACGGTTAACCACAAAGCAGAAGGAAGCTGAGACATAGAAATTATTTATCTAACACAACAATCTAACAGAGGGTTGTTGATAGCTATCGACCCGACATGAGTAAAAGAAATGAGGCCTTCTCTTTTGAGAAGCAAATCAACGATGAACCAGAACTCCCCTCTGGCAACACGGCAGAACAACTAATAACTAAGTAATCGAACGTCATCAAATTATCTACAGAGACATCGCAATATCGTGAATCATCACCATGGCATCTCTGCCCTGGGCAGAATGAGTCGCATCTGCTGCATCTGCAGTTTTACCAAGGGTCAAACCGTAGAACAAACCAATCATGGCTTCGTAAAACCTCTTAAGTGCGCCCACTTATTGACTACAAATATCAATAAGCTTCGATGCCAGTATAGGGGACTTTTACATAAATGGGAATAGATATCAATAAATAAAAAGCGATGTATTAAATGCTCTGCAAAGACATAGCTTCAGTCTTTAGAGTGCACTGAAGCTATAATGCTATCGAGAAATTTTCTAGATTAATCAGCTGACTGTTCGAGTTTTGCCTCGTGTTCGACAGTCGGGGCATACACCGTAAAGCATTAGCTGACAGTCCAGCACATGGTAGCCAGAGCTGTCTGCCTGCCCTTGACCAATACGGTCGATATTATTTTCCTGAAACTCTAAAGTTTGTCCACATTGCACACATACCAAATGATGATGGTGATCCCGCAGCGGGCGGTTGAGTTCATAATGTTTGTGTCCCTCGGCCAATTCTAACTCCCGGAGTAAACCCATATACACCAATAAATGCAGCGTTCGATAAACCGTTGAAAGACTAATACGTTCGCCATCTTTCTTAAGGACGTCATGGAGATCCTCTGCACTCAAATGATTTCCCTGGGTCAGGGTCTGAAAAATACTGAGAATCTTCTGACGCTGAGGTGTTGAGCGATAGCCTCGGGCATTTAACTCAGCTTTCCAGACATCATCGGAATAGAAGGACATGCAAACGCTCCAACACTGGCTGGCCCAAATCATCAAGATTGATATTCATTCTTATTTAGAAACCCTGTTTAGGTCAAGGCTATGATTTAAATCAGTCCCTATAATTGTGTATATTCTTGATTCATCAATAGATAAAGCCAAATATACTGCCTAAAGGTTCAAGGCTTAAAACACGCGATAATTACAGACTTTAGGGGGCATAGTTAACCATAGTTTTCAATAAAATATCGAATATGCCATACGATACAATATACAAATAATAGATATTTTCAATAGTGAGTGCAGTATCTTTAACGTTAGAGCTGACCACCATAGGCAGAATTCTTCATATCAACGATAGTGAGTCTTAGAAACTGGGCATAGAAAGAACGGCATCTACTTAAACTGAATCAAACTATGTCTCAATTAGCGCCCATTACCCTAGATGACGGTACGACTATCTATATCGAAGCTGCCGAACGCGACGATGTCCCTGCTACTTCTCCTACCAACGGTGAATCTGGCCGTGTTGCTAAAGGGGCATTGTCAACAGGGATACAAAGGCAGCTACCCTCGGTAAAAAATACAATTACTCAGTACACCCGCTATGTCCTTAATGCATTTCAAGAATTGGGTAGTGGCAATGTAGATAAGGTCAATCTTGTATTTGGGTTAAAAATTGCCGGTTCTTCAGGGATTCCCTACATTACAGAAGGTAGTGCGGAGGCAAATCTGCAAATCAGTGTTGAATGCTCCTTTAAAGATTAATGTCCAAGATTAATGGGAACTACTTTGGCTCGCTGGAGTAAATTTTCCCCATGACGATAGCCCACATGGCTAATGCGGACTGGGTCTCCAGGATTGGCTACACCTCGGGTTAGCTGGTGATGTTGCGGATCATAAGAGAGCTGATCTCCAACCGACCCAATGGCTGTCACGCCCCAGCTCCCCACAAGCCGCTCCACGGGTTTGACCAGCGGCAAAAGCTTCCTGGCATCAAAGCTGTCATGGTCTGTGGCGGCTTTTGCCGCCGTAGGCCAGTAGGTAAGCCAGGATTCTATTATTTGTAGAGCATCTGTTTGAAACTGGTGCTGCAGATCCTGCGATTGTTGTTCCAGCCGTTGTTGAAGACGAGCATATTCCTGCCGTAAAAGATCTGCTTCATGGTTACGCTCAGCGGAAATATTTGCAGTTGAAGGCAATGGTAGAGTAAAGGCTTCTAATAGCTCTAAGAGTGAACAGCCAAGTGCTGTTGCTAATTGTTTGAGTACAGCAACTCGCATATTGTCTAGATTTCCCTGGCGCAACTGTTGAACTTGCCAACGGGAAACATTTGCCTTTGTCGCCAGTGCCCGCTGACTCGGAACCTTAGCTCGCTGCATCAGTTCTTGAAGAGTCTGCGCACTACGAGAGAGAGTTTCTTTTGGGACTGGTGTAGACATTTAAGAAATTGATACAGAATTGATTAGGCAGAAACAACAGGCGCTATGAATTTATTGAATGGCAGCTGCCTCAAAAGTTATTCTTCATAGATACATATCATGAGCGGTCGTCATCTTGATGCCAAACTCGTCCGCTTCGTTCAGTATTAATCCGAAAGTCAGAATACCTGCGATTAAAAATCTCTCGACCCAGCTGCTCTGCTGCCACCATTGGGGCACCAGGATCTCGTACCACCTCACTGCGGCTGTTGCCAATGCCACGCACTACGCCCACAAACTCAGAATGAGTATACCGGCAATATTCCTGGATTTGGTGAACAATTCCCAGCGATGCCCCTGGATAAGTCTCTTCAGAAGCTAGCACCAGACCTAACCGCTTGCGAGTCATTTGCTCCATGACCTGTGCCGAGTCAGCATAGGAAGCCGAGTAGTAGCAAAATGTCCGATCAAAAAATACTTTTGTTTGGGCCGATAACCCATACCAATAAACTGGCGAACAAAACACAACACCATTTGCCGGTAAAAAATCGTCAAAAAACAACTGACGAAAGTTATCTTCGATAGCACATTCACCATTGGGTAGACGGCACTGACGACAGTCTCGCAGAAAGCCTGAAATTGAATCGTCAATAAAGCGCAGTGATACGTGTATTTCTGCTTCTTCAGCTCCCCGCTGAACGGCAGCAGCAAGGGTGGCTGAATTGCCATTTCGACGAGGGCTGCCCACAAGAATAAGTAGTTTTTTTGAATCACCCATGAGCGCTTTTGAGACCCCACATTGCTATTCTAGATCGGTATTACCAGTCCAATTGTGTCATTAACCTATTCCTTACAGATTATCTCAAAGTCTGAGCCACTTCACAAAGGGATCGACTGATGAACTGGTTTCACAGCATGTTGAGATAAATTCATGGATCTTGATGGATTAGCCCCTGCTTCCTGCATAGTGTGGTTGAAGTAAATCAACCTATGCTTACGGTGTCATTAAACAACTTTTTTGGTAATGAATTGCTTGATCATCACCGCCTCGTTTTTGCCCTGGCCCAGCCATGGCCTTTAAGACTATATGCAATTCCTACGCAAAGAAATCGCAACCTGTTATAGCTAACACAATCAGACAAGACTACGTAATTCCTAGCATCATCAAAGGCGAAAGCCCTTTTATCGCAAGTCTTTCAACAGCCCTAATGAGTAAATAACGTTGCACCCTTGAGTAAATGGGGCATATTAGATACATGCATAAGGGGCATATACGGAAACAGGGACATTTCTGCTGGGTAAGAAATCAGGAGTTAGGAGCTGGAAACTAGTGAGGTCATATACTCTGCATTCTTGAATCCTATCTTTGGAAAACTGTGGAAAAACATTCCGCTTTGATACGAATAGCCAATGTTTAATCTACGAGAATACTTCTCACTCAGTAGAAAGAATCATTTGGAGATTTTTACCAGTACAAGATCTCCTCAGATACAGCGTCTTTGACTGGCTGATGCCAGGAACGAAAGGATATAAGTTTTTAATTCAAGTGCATCAACACTTTTTCTCTGTGATAAAGCTAATGCTGGTAAACCAGGTCAATCCTGGGATAATCGGGCGTACTAAAATAGAGGCTTTGTTCCAGGGTTGCTTATTTAAGCCCTGGAGTAAAGCCAGGCTGATTTATGCCCTTAACCCGGGGTTAGTTCAGACATGACCAAACTGGTTGTGATTTGTGTTGATGATGAATTGACAGTTCTTAAGAGTTTAAAAGCAGAACTCAAGAGCACTGTTGGCGATAGTTACTTGGTTGAAATGGCTGAAAATGGTCATGAAGCCATTGCCCTCACCCAGGAACTCCTTAAAAATGCCTACGAAATCCCATTGATTATTGCGGATTACTTGATGCCAGATTTGCAAGGCGATGATGTGTTAAGGCAAATTCACCAGCTGTCCCCCAATACCCTCAAAATTCTATTAATCGGACAGACTCATCCTGAAGCGATTGTCAATACTGTTCGCCATATTAATCTTTATCGCTATATCGTTAAACCCTGGCAGCCTGAAGATTTAAGACTCACAGTTCAAGAAGCACTCAACAGCTATCATCGTCAAAAAGAACTCCTGGCTACCCAACAAGAACTGCTCAGGGCCAATCAAGAACAAGAATATTTGATTAAAGAACTGCATGAAAAACAACGTAATCTAAAAAAATTTACCGATGAGCTTTTTCGAATTAACCAGGCTCTTTCACAATTTGTACCGCAGCAATTTATGCAGCTATTAGGCCAGGACAGCATTACTGACGTACAACTGGGCGACCAGGTAGAACGGGTGATGTCAATTCTATTTGCTGATATTCGAGGGTTTACCTCACTGTCTGAGCAAATGGCTCCTGCTGATACGTTTGAGTTTATCAACTCATTTTTCCAGCTAATGGAACCTGCCATTCGGAAAAATTATGGGTTTATTGATAAGTATATTGGCGATGCCATTATGGCTCTTTTTAGTGTGAGTGCTGATGATGCTGTGATGGCTGGTCTAGAAATGCTGCAGCGGCTAGAACGCTATAACCAGAGGCGTGTTTTATCTGGTAGAAAGGCCATCGAGATTGGCATTGGTATTAACACTGGCAAGCTTATTTTGGGAACCGTTGGTGGATATCAGCGGATGGACAGTACGGTGATTGGCGATGCCGTTAACTTGGCTGCTCGTATTGAAGAATGTACTAAAGCGTATGGTGTCACTCTTTTGGTTAGTGAAGAGACCTTAATGTGTTTGAAGCGAACTAAAAATTTTGCTCGCCGTTTAGTTGATCAAGTCACCTTGCGGGGCAAGTCATGTTCCACGCAGGTCTATGAAATCTTTGAGTCTGATGATGATGAGTTAAAGGCGCAGAAGTTAGCAACCAAAGATGAATTTGAAGCGGCTATCGACCATTATCATCGTCACAAATTTGATCTAGCCCTTAAAGGGTTTCAATATTGTTTAGCTCAAGCACCTCAAGATAAAGTGGCACGGGTTTATACCGATCGTTGCAAACGAATTATTGAAGGAAATCTGAGAAATTGGCGACTTCGTCAGATCACGTCTTAACCATTGCATGCTCAAAAGAACTTTAGATACCGCTGAATTTCCCAATCTGATACATGGCAGTGGTACTCTTCCCATTCCTGGGTCTTAAAATCCACATAGGTCTGATACATCAGCGGCCCCATAACCTCTTTACTCAACGGATCGGCGGCAAATGCGGAAATAGCATCTCCTAGAGTCTTTGGCAATGTGTCAATCCCCATCGTCTTCAGCTCCTCCAGCGAATACAAATACATATTCTCCGTATGGGGTTCACCAGGATCCAACCCTTCCCGGATGCCTTCTAACCCAGCTGCTAAGATCATTGCGGCCCCCAGATAGAGATTTGTGGAAATATCCGCCGCGCGACATTCCACCCGACCACCTCCCAACGGAATCCGCAACATATTGGTGCGGTTGTTATTGCCGTAGCAAATATACACCGGAGCCCAGGTAAAACCAGACATACTGCCCTTACGCACCAGTCGCTTATAGCTATTTACCGTTGGACAAGTAACCGACACAATCGCCTTCGCATGTTTAAGTACACCGGCAATAAACTGATAGCCTAGTTTTGATAGCCCCCGAGGATCAGTCGCATCTTCAAACAGATTTTTACCTGTCTCCAGGTCTGCCAGAGACATATTGTAGTGGGCTCCGCTGCCAGTCTGATTAGCAAAGGGTTTGGGCATAAAGCTGGCAAAGTACCCCTCTTCCCGGGCCAGTTCCTTCACCATAAATCGAAAGAATGTGAGCCGATCCGCCATTTTCAGCGCATCACAGTAGGTGAAATCTGTCTCAAACTGACCCTGGGCATCTTCATGGTCAAAGGAGTATACATCCCAGCCAAGACCGTTCATGGCACTGACGATCTTGTCTAGGATTTTGTAGTTGTCCAGAACCGTGGGCAAAGCATAGGCCGCTTTGGGTAGCGTGTCGCGATCGCTAACTGGACCAAACCCGGTTTCTGTCTCTTTGAAAATAAAGAACTCCGTTTCAATCCCCAGATTAAAGCCATAGCCCATCTCCGCCGCCTGCTTCAGAACATTTTTGAGAATGGTGCGACAACAGGCTTCAAAGGGCTGACCTACGAGATGCAAATCGCTGGCGAACCACACAATCTCTGGATTCCAGGGCAAAATTGTTGCACTGTCCGGGTCTGGCATCGTTCCCACTTCATCGTCATTAATTTCTTGGGGGACTCCATCTAGTGCTGCGCCCGTAAACAACTCTGAACCCTGCACCATGCGGTCAAAATGGCTCATGGGAACAACTTTACCCTTGCACATGCCATGGATGTCGACAAAGCTCGCCATGGCATATTTGACGCCCTTTTCTTTCAGGGACTGTTGGAGTGATTCTAATTCGGGGGAGAGGGGGGCAAGGTTGGGGTACATGTTTAGGAGTAGGGAGTAGGGAGT
>JAHQVZ010000084.1 GCA_019634055.1 Leptolyngbyaceae cyanobacterium MAG.088 | reverse complement strand
GGTTTGAAGTAGTGGGGGCAGCTTTACTGAAAGTTAATCTGGCGAATCCAACCGCCGTGGCTTTGATGGTGGCCGCTTTCGTTCGCAAAATAGAAGGGCTAATAAACTCGATGCAAGTTGAAATCTGTGATGGCCTGTACGGTAGAATTTCGACCTTATACGTAATTCTGATGTCTTGCCCCCGATATCAATGGACATCCATTCGGGATTACCCCGCCAGGATCGTTAATTTCTAATCGGATTTGCTGAGGTCGGATTTGGTATGAGAGCTGGATAAGAACATGTTTTACTCACTATGACTAATCGACCTGTCGCAGCTATTACTGGGGCTTCTAGCGGTATTGGGAGTGCGATCGCAACTCGCCTGGCAGCGGATGGCTATGATTTAGCCCTGTGCGCCCGTCGTCAGCAACGCCTGACTGAGCTAGCTGATACGTTATCTCAACAGCATGGGGCAGCCGTGCTGATCCAAAGTGTTGACCTACGAGATGAAGCACAGATTTTAAAATGGTTGAGCGCCATTTCAACCCGTTTTCACCGGTTGGATGTGCTGATTAACAATGCGGGGCTTGGCTATAAAGAATCCCTGACGAGCGGGACCACTGAAAAATGGCGCGAAACGTTGGACGTCAATGTGATTGCTTTGTGCATCTGCACCCGTGAAGCCATCAAACTGATGCGAGAATTGGGCGAAGATAAGGGCCATATCGTTCACATCAGCTCCATGTCTGGCCATCGAGTCCCTGGCAGCGGCATGTATTCTGCCTCTAAATTTGCTGTTCGAGCCCTAACCGAAGGCTTGCGCCAAGAACTGCGAGCCGATAGTAGCGCTATCCGTATTTCATCCATTAGCCCTGGCTTTGTCGAAACTGAGTTTGCCGAGAAATATTCCGGTAGTGCCCAACAGGCAAAACAGGTCTATGGCCAGTTCCCAGTGTTGCAACCCCAGGATATTGCGAATGCTATTGGCTATGTTCTGAGTCAGCCTGACTATGTACAGGTGCACGATATTTTGCTGCGGCCAACTCAGCAAAGTAGTTAATCCTGCTCCATCCAATCAATACATGTTTGCAATGCTTGGGGCATGGCAGTGCTGTGAAACCGACGACCGTGGCCAGGTAATATCCACTCAAAGGAATAGTCTGTCAAGCGTTTCATTGATTTGATTTGCTCAGGCCAGGAATACCAGCAAAAACGCCGAAAACCATAAAGGTGCCCCAAATAAACAGACCAGGCCAGATGGTCACCCGTAAATAGAAACTTGTTTTGATAGAGCAGCGCAGTATGGCCTTTACTATGGCCAGGGACCGGAATGATAATGATGTCGTCGGTGAGTTGATGGGTCTCTTGGCCCTGAAGCTGGATTTCGACAGATTTAGTGTCGGTGGTGATATCGTCAATGTGGAGGATGCGATCGCAGCCAAAATGCTCCTGAAATCTGGCATGGTCTGCCACATCATCTCGGTGGGTTAAGTATAAATATTGCACCCCACCCATGGCCTCCAATTGTCGTACGAGGGGCAGCGTAAACCGAGGCGAGTCAATCAACACATTGCCCTCAGGTCGCTGGATAAGATAGCTGGCCGCCGCGTAGGATTTATCGGAATGGTAGCCACAGTGATAAACATTAGCCTCAATCTGGTCTGGTAGCTGGGCTTGGGCCTGCTTGATATCGCTGGGAGGGGCCACAGTGCCAATGGATGCGGTCGGGCAAGATAGCAACGCCTGGAGCGCTTGAATGCGATGTTCTGGCGTAGTTGGTTGGGCGTACACTGCCGACATGTCACCATGGCGACCAAATACATCGGGTGCCATCCAGCGACAGGTATCGCAGTCAATGCAGCTAGTATCCACAAAAAAATCGCCCTCTACATTTTCCGAGCGACGAGCTTTAAGCTGGGCCATGACGTTACTTCTTCAGTTTTTCTACACTTCAATTCTAGTAAATGCTTTGAGGAACCATAACCCTGTCGTTATCCATGGTGCAATGACTACAATGTATCTCCTCTACTTTAGATCAAGGTGATTGTCTTTTGGGGTGATTGTCCTTTATATAGAGCGTACTACAACAGCCTATGCGATTGTGTGACCCTGTGAAGGATACTGAAGCCAACATTGTGGTCACAGGTGTCTATATCTATAAACTCTATCTATCTATAGATAGACGCTCTCTCTAACCCTGGAGCTGACGTTGTAAATCATCGTCTGGATTAATCACCAGGCGATTAGCATGGTCTGCTGGGACTGACTTGCCAGAATGAGCTGCGGTCTTATGTAAAAACAAGATTTCAGCACTGTTGTGGGGTAGAGGAGTGCCGGTCTGTGCTGTTAGCCAGACTAGAGG
Source organism: Leptolyngbyaceae cyanobacterium MAG.088 (assembly GCA_019634055.1). Lineage (GTDB taxonomy): Bacteria > Cyanobacteriota > Cyanobacteriia > Phormidesmidales > Phormidesmidaceae > Leptothoe. Next base: position 4,216 of record JAHQVZ010000084.1, on the reverse strand, counting down.
CGGTGCAGGGAGTTTATGGTCACCGCTATCCTCTAACTGAATGCCTGCTAGCACCGTTAACACTGCAGTCATATCTTTGACCAGGCCAGTTTTTGTTGTCCATAGCTGTGTCATCAGGCCTTGTTGTTGACCATAGTGATAGAGCGATGCGGCCGCAATGACGGCTCGTTCAAAGCTGTCAACTGTCCAGGGATTATGACCGCGCTCTAGATTACTGGATGTATCTAAGGCAATAATCAGGCTTTGGTGGCTGGTGAGTATCTCTAACTCACGCACGCGTAGTTCTCCATAGCGGGCGCTGGTGCGCCAGTGGATGAGCCGGGTAGGATCTCCCCAGCGATAGGGGCGGAGTGCTCGTGTTAAGCCTTCTGTCCCACTGGCATTCATGGCTGACTTTTGTAATTGTTTGCGGCCTGTTTCTTCTCCCAGGGTATCAATTACTAAACATCGTTCTAGAGGCAAAATTTGCGGATAGACAATGGCTTTGGCTTTGGCCTGGTGGAGGCGGCTACACCAAAATAGTCCCAGGGGGGCAGCTGTACGTAGTCGTACCTGAGGCCAGGTGTAAATACCGCGTCGCTCGGTTGGGATTTCGTAGCGCCAGGTATGGTGAGATTTTGGTGGAAGCGTTGCGATCGCATAGGTTTTGACGCCCTTCAACCCTACAGGCACCAGGTCTTGCAACTGCAACAAACTTTTAGCCCGAGCAGCCGTATTTTTTAGAGTCACGACCATCGATAGCGCTTCCCCTGCAGAGACTGGACGCGGCATTTGCCGAGTCACTGCCAGCTCTTGTAACGCCCGCTGAGGCAAAATTGATGACACCGACAGCAAGGCAATGGAAACGCCGCTCATTACGTATAGCCATCCTGCCATCGTGTTCGCCGCTGCCCCTAGAAAGCACAGGGTTACCCCTAGTAATACCCAGCCACTATAGGCAGGTGTTACCCAATTGGCTTCCATCCAAAAAGACAAGCGTTTAAGTAAAGACATCCATTACGCCCAAAACAACTGGCCAGGTTACCGTTAAGAGTGCCCCAAGTACTTAGGTTAAACTGATAAAGCTATAAATGGCTGCCAAGCGCCTTAGCTATGACAAATTCCCGCTCGACGCTAAACACCATTATCTATCCTGAGTCAGACGGTCAACCGATTACAGAAAGCGATGCTACCCGCGATTACTTATTTTATGCCGTTGAAGCGTTGAGGTTATATTTTAAGAGCCGTGGCAGTGTTTATGTGTCTGGCAATTTATTTATTTATTACGAGGAGGGTAATCCCAAAGCCGTTATTTCTCCTGATGTGTTTGTTGTCTTTGGTGTTAGTAATCGCAAACGGCGCAGCTACAAAACCTGGCAGGAGAATAACAAACTACCGTCTTTTATTCTAGAAATCACATCAAAAACAACTAAAAAGCAGGATCAAGAAAATAAGCCAAAACTCTACGCAAGCTTAGGCGTCGAAGAATATTTTCAATACGATCCCACAGCTGATTATTTAGACCCTCAACTCCAAGGAGCACGCCTAGTTGATGGTAGTTACGAGGCCTTGACAGTCGAGTATACCGACGACCAAATTCCTTATATTCATAGTCAGGTTCTAGGCCTGGCTTTACAGCTACGCGACTCTTTTAAGGGAATTGGTGTTGCACCATTACCGAAAGCACTACGATTTTATGATCCTCAAACCGACCATATTTTACCGAGTCAGGAAGACGTACTTGAAGAACGGGATGATGCCTTGCAAGCGTTGGATAATGCGGAACAACGGGCAGATTCAGCGGAACAGCGGGCGGCAGCGTTAGCGGAAAAGTTGCGATCGCTCGGCATCGACCCCGATGAGGTTTAGGTCCCTGCGGCAAATACGACATCTGTCGTCAAATCCAAGTAGACATCAAAGATATAAGACCATTCGTAAACCGTCATCTACAGCTTCTTGCAAATGGTCAGGTAATGCCCCAAGACGTTCAGTTAAAAATGATTTATCAAGGGTTAAAACCTGCGATATGTTGGCCACTGAATCTTTTGGCAAACCAGATGCTTTGGATGGGAGCAGAACATTGCCTGGTGCTGCTGCCAGACGAGTATTTGATGTGATGGCAACAACAATGACTGTACCGATTTCACTTTGGTTAAATGTGTCGTCTTGCACGATTAACACTGGACGACGATAACCCGGTTCAGAACCGCCTGGCACAGACAGATTGGCCCACCAAATTTCTCCTCGGTACATTACCAGTCCTCATGGGGCAAAGACATGGATTGTAATGTGGCCAGAGTAGGATCTACAGATGAATCCTCCTCTGAATAAACCTGGTTTAACTGCTGAAGAATATGGTCTCGATTAAACTTCTTCAGATAGGCCTTAAGCGCATTTGCATAAAGTTCACTACGAGACACACCCAATCGGTCTGCCAGGGCTTCTGCCGCCTCAAACACTTTATCTGGAAGGGATATTGCCGTTTTCATAATCTATGTTATGCAGCCTTATCATCAATAGTTATACTTTAGTTATACTGAGGTCGCAAGTCAACTAAGTACTCCGTGTTAGTGTTACCCCAGTACCCATTAAGTCAGCTAAAATAATTGCAGCATATCCCCAGGCTTCTGCTGTGGTTGCCTTGCCCTCTCTACTCTTCAATGCTAATACCCTTAAATGCTGGAGCGTGGATGAATACCACCGCATGGCAGAGTCAGGGCTGTTGGCCGAGTGCGATCGCACAGAACTCCTGGCAGGACAAATCATCCTTATGATTGCCAAGGGCACCCTCCACGTCACCGCCCTCCGCCTATTAGCAACCGCTTTAGATCAGGCATTAGCCAACCAGCCATTCTTCGTCAGCACCCAAGACTCCATTCAGTTGGATAACTACTCAGAACCTGAACCTGACCTAGCCATCGTTAAAGGCAATTTTCTAGACTACGCCGCCCATCACCCCACCCCACAAGATATTTGCCTGGTGGTGGAAGTGGCCGATTCTACCCTCAAGCAAGACTGCGAAGTCAAAGACAAACTCTATGCCCAAGCTGGCATCAACGATTACTGGGTGTTAGACCTACCCCATCGACAGCTGCACATTTTTCGCACACCCACCACGACTGGCTATACCAGCCATCTCATCCTTAAACAAGATCAGCAAATCTCTCCCCTAGCCTTTCCAGAGATTATGCTGTCTTTAGAAAAGTTGTTGCCACCTGTTGTCTAATCTGGCAATGATCAGCACCATAAAAAAAGCTGCGATGGCTTAACACCATCACAGCTATTCAAAAGCTTTTAATCAATCCAACCCTTAACGCTTCTTGGCCAACTTCTTTTTAGACATCTTGCGCAGACGAATAGACTCCGGAGTCACCTCCACCATCTCATCCGCAGCAATATACTCCAGTGCCCGCTCTAGACCCATCTCTTGGGGCGTCTGTAACTGAACAAGTTCATCACCACTGGCGGCCCGGTGGTTAGTTAGCTGCTTCGCCTTACAAATATTCAGCTCTAGATCCTGGGGGCGGTTATTCTCCCCAACGATCATGCCCTTGTATACCTTAGTACCCGGCTCAATAAAGAAAATGCCTCGGTCCTCAGCATTCTTCATCGCATAGAACGTAGAGACACCTTCCTCAAAGGCAATCAATACACCGTTACGACGAGCACCCACATCCCCAGACATAGGACGATAATCTAAGAAGCTGTGGTTCATGATGCCTTCACCGCGAGTTTGGCGCATAAACTCACCCCGGAAGCCAATCAAACCACGGGCCGGTACTACAAACTCAAGCTGGGCACGGCCATTGCCGTCCATCATCATGTCTTGCATTTCACCACGACGCTGACCCAGACGCTCCATACAGCCACCCACAGCATCTTCGGGTACATCCATCACCAGCTGCTCATAGGGTTCGCAGGGCTGGCCATTCACTTCACGGAAAATTACCTGAGGCTGAGAGACCTGAAATTCATAGCCTTCACGGCGCATGGTCTCAATCAAAATACCCAGGTGTAGTTCACCTCGGCCAGAGACACCAAAGCGGTCGGGGGAATCGGTTTCTTCTACACGCAAAGCTACGTTGGTTTCCAGTTCGCGCATTAAGCGATCGCGAATCTGACGGGACGTCACAAACTTACCTTCCTTACCCGCAAACGGAGAGTCATTCACCGCAAAGGTCATCTGCAGTGTGGGCTCATCCACCTTAATCAGCGGCAACGCCTGAGGGTTCTCAGG
>JAHQVZ010000083.1 GCA_019634055.1 Leptolyngbyaceae cyanobacterium MAG.088 | reverse complement strand
ATCATTTGAAGCTCATGAATTACGAGACGATGATTCCCAGCGCTATGGTGGCAAAGGTGTTTTAACCGCTGTTCGCAATGTTGAGGAGAAAATTGCCCCTGAATTGCTTAATATGGATGGGCTAGATCAAGCGACCATCGATCAAGTTATGATCGCAAGAGATGGTTCGCCCAATAAGAAAAACCTCGGTGCCAATGCTATTTTGGCAGTCTCTTTGGCCAATGCCAAAGCAGCGGCCCAAGCCCTGGGACTACCGCTTTATCGTTACCTGGGTGGACCATTGGCGAATGTATTGCCAGTGCCATTGATGAATGTGATCAATGGGGGTGCCCACGCGAACAATAATGTGGACATTCAGGAGTTTATGATTGTACCCAGTGGGGCGAGTAGCTTTAGAGAAGCACTGCGCTGGGGGGCAGAAGTATTTGCCAGTCTGAGCAAAGTACTCGACCAAAAAGGGCTGTTAGGCGGTGTTGGTGATGAAGGCGGTTTTGCACCTAATTTGGGGTCAAATCAAGAAGCCCTAGAGATTTTGATTGCGGCTATCGAATCTGCAGGGTATAAACCCGGTGAGCAAATTTCTTTGGCTCTAGATGTGGCAGCCAGCGAATTTTATAAAGATGGTCAATATACCTTTGATGGCGCAGCCCACTCCCCTGCTGAAACCATTGACTATCTTGCTAAGCTAGCGAGTCAATATCCGATTGTTTCCATTGAAGATGGCCTGCACGAAGAGGACTGGGCTAGCTGGAAAGCACTCACTGATAAGGTTGGCAACCAAATCCAGTTAGTGGGTGATGACCTGTTTGTGACAAACCCTATTCGATTGCAAAAGGGGATTGACCAGGGGGCTGCTAATTCTATTTTGATCAAGCTCAACCAGATTGGCTCTCTGACTGAAACCTTAGAAGCTATTGATTTAGCTACCCGCAATAAGCTGACTTCGGTGATTAGCCATCGCTCTGGTGAAACTGAAGATACAACAATTGCTGATTTGGCCGTGGCTACCCGTGCAGGGCAAATCAAAACGGGCTCTCTCTGTCGCAGCGAGCGGGTGGCAAAATACAATCGCCTACTACGTATTGAAGATGAGCTCGCTGGACAAGCTGTCTATGCGGGTGCCATTGGCATGGGGCCTGGACAGAGTTAATTGCGCCAGCCTCAGGGCACTCACAACGTTGGAGCCCCTAAAGGTCTTTAGGAGCCCCTAAAGACCTTTATTCGTCGTCGGTTGGTAATGTTGGTAAAGACGACGGGCTAGTGGGGCTGACAAGGTCAGTCCCTGGTGTCGTTGAACTGCCTGGCGTCGTTGAACTGCCTGGTGTCGTTAAACTGCCTGGTGTCGTTGGGAGTGGTGTCGTGGTTGATGGATCTAACGGATTGAGGTTGCCTGGTAAACCGGTAGGCGGCAAGCCCGTTCCACCACCGTTGATTAAATCTTGAACATCTGTCGGTAGCTCACCTGGCAATGAGTCTGGGGCTGAGGGTGACTGGGTACCGGCTGGTAAGGTGGCGAGGGCAACTCGATTACCACCGACAGACCGTAGAATATCTAGCACCCGCACAACATCGTCATAGCGAGCGTCTTTGGCGGCATATAGCACCACAATCCCGTTGGCATTACCGGTGTAAAAATCACTGATGAGACCCAAAAGGTTTTGTTCCAAGATAGGATCTTGGTCGATATAAATGCGGCCAACGCGATCAACGCTAACGTAAAGGCGATCGCGACCGGTGGTCAGGGCCGCTGGCGGAAGTGCCGACCCCGTACTGGCATTAGGTAAGTCTAAGCTAATGGCCTGCTGACGACTACCCACCGCTGCCAGAATAAAGAAGGTGAGAATACAAAAAACGACATCGACCAGAGGCAGCAGCTCGATGAAAACGCCGTTTTGTTGATCGTCTAAATCTAATTTCATGGCGATGCTCAGGTTTTTGGGATCAGGTTAGAAAAAACGGAGAAATTAGTTAATCGTCTGTCAATTCTGAAGATTTGGATTGGAGCGTTGAGTAGGTCATAGGGTGTGACGACTGACCACTCACCTTAGGCTGAGCTTGTCGAAGCCCACTCACCACTAAATTTAGTTAACTGAAGCTGAAGCGCCGAGTTCACTAGGCTTACCACCGCTTAAAGACCAGGCCTGGCGATAGAGCAGCTCTAGCTCACTGCCAGACTGGCGAAAAACTTTTGCCTGGCCAAAGACTAACCCCTGGAATAGGCGATAAAACATCAAACTGACAATGGCAATAATCAGTCCAGCAGCTGTAGTGATAAGGGACTGACCAATACCAGCAGCAGCACCACTGGTGGCACTACCAATGGCCAAATCATTGAGATTTAAAGACCCAAGGGAAGTCATCAGACCTAAAACGGTACCTAACAAACCCAACATGGGCGAAACAGCGATGACGAGTTCTAGCACTTTATCGCCCCGACGCATGGCGGCTAATTCTTCGTTGGCAGCTGTTTCCAGAGCTAGACGAAAAACTTCGGGATCTTGGTCTTTTAGCTTCAGAGCAGCATAGAGAAAACGCCCCATGGGTAAACGGTGAGCTCGCTGAGCAATTTCGGTAGCGGCGGTCCATTCGCGCCGGGCAGCCTCTAGCACACGACCGGCCACTTCTCGCTCACGGGTAATGATGCGAGACCAAAACCAAATACGTTCAATAATCGTGCCGAGGGCAATTACTGATAGGACTAGTAGGGGCCACATGGCCACCCCACCTCTGAGGAATAGTTCAGTAATGTTCACTCGTTTTCTCCCGTACGCTTTCTCAGACGCATGTTACCCTGCTCAGGCCCTAGATCGGGCACTAAATATTAGCTATATTTCAGCAAAGTTTGCTTGATTAATGGCCAGTTCTAGAATTTCATTGGCGGCGCGATCGCAAACGCCAACAGAACCTAAATGCTGTCGCATTGTTCTGTAGCCCTCCAGCATCTTTTGCCGCTGATCCGGATTGTTCAGCAGATTTAACGCCGTTTGGCTAATCGCTTCAGGCGTTGCATCCCACTGTACAAACTCTGGCACAACCGGCTCCATATTAACCAGATTTACCGGTGAAACGTAGGCCGCCGAAAATTTCAGTACAAACTCCGCCAACCAAGCACTTAGACGATTAAGCCGGTACATCACCACCTGGGGCACATCCATCAAAGCAATTTCTAAATTGGTCGTACCCGATTTGGTAATGGCTAAATCTGCAGCTGAAATGGCCAACATTTGCTCATCCTGAGCCACCGCTTGACCCACCAGACCATAGTTCTGAAGCGCTGTTTCTACAGTCTCGCGAAATGCTTCACGGGCCAGAGGAACCAAAAACTTAAGTTGAGGTAGCTGCGCCTGAAGCTGTTGAGCCGCTGCAAACATAATCGGCAAAACATAGGTCAACTCTTGTTGTCGAGAAGCCGGTAACAGGGTGACAATCCGATCACTCGACGCTAGCCCCAGCTGCTGCCGGGCATTTTGCTTCGCCAACTCTGGACTATAATCGGCAAACCTATCCAATAAGGGATGTCCCACCCAAGACACCTGAGCGCCCTTTTCTTGGTAATAACGGGCTTCCCCTGGAAAAATTGCCAAAATGCGATCAGCAACCGATAAAATCTTAGCTGTATCCCCTGGTAGCGTCGCCCAAACCCACAAATGAGGCGCAATGTAGTAAGCAATCGGCACCTTAGGAAACTGACGACGAACAAACTTACCAATCGCCACATTGGGCCCCATATAGTCGATCAGAACAACCACATCAGGCGGTGACGCCTTCAGGTGTTGTTTGGCCTGTCGATTCAGTTTCAGGGCAGCCATAAGATGGGGCAATGCCTCCAAAAAGCCAATGGAGCTGATCGATACAGTATCACCAATCAACTTAGCCCCAGAGGCAGCCATCCGACTGCCCCCCATAGCAGCAATTTCAATGGCAATGCCCTGTTTCGCAGCCTGATGTTCTATGGCCTCCACCAACAGGCTACCCTGCATATCACCAGAGACTTCCCCGGTATGGATAAAGACCCTTAAAGCACGCTTTGAAGTGGTCAGACTAGTCGTATCAAGATCGTTATACTGCATGGTAAAAGAGGCCTCTAGAAATGGAGAACCAAAACTTGCCCCCGTTCAAAACAGTCATTTATCAAAAAAGACCATGTTGACTGAGATTTAAGATCGAGAAATAATCCGTCCTGGAATAACACCCCGTCGATCAGCTTGTTGGGAGGCTACCAAAAAACGATGGAGGTGCTGCACATATTCATTATTGGCAACAGAATCTAACTTACCGAGAGCTTCACTAAAGGTAAGCCCAGAGCGATAGAGTAAACGATAGGCCTGTTTTAACCCTTCATAAACACGTCCCGCTTCTAAATCACCAATACCTGAGCGTTTCAAACCGACTTGATTAAGCCCCCTCACCCGCGATGGATTACCTTCCACCATCATATAGGGAGGAACATCACGCTCAATGCGACTCATGCCACCTACCATGGCATGGCGACCAATATGAACAAACTGATGAATGCCAACAAGACCACTAATGCGGACATTGGATTCGATGTGAACATGCCCTGCTAAAGCCACCGAATTGGCAATAATCACGCTGTCTTGAATCAGGCAGTTATGAGCAACATGGGCATAGGCCATCAGCAAATTGCCATTGCCTAAACGAGTAATTTCACCAAATCGAGTCGGTCGATTAATGGTGACATATTCCCGAATGTTGTTATCGTCACCAATGGACACCAAACTTTCGGAACCGTCATACTTAAGGTCTTGGGGCTCTAACCCAATGGCGGCTCCGGTAAAAATTCGATTGCGTTCACCAATCTCTGTATGGCCATCCAATACCACATGGGGCCCTATTTCAGTGTCTTTACCAACGCTGACTTTTTCTCCAATCACGGCATAGGGTCCCACTTTCACACTCGGGTGAACATGGGCCCTTGGATGAATAACCGCCGTAGGATGAATTAGAGCAGTTGGAAGCATTGATTATTTACTCAACCACAGAAAACATAAGGGTGCCTGCACACACCAGTTGACCGTCAACTTCGGCCTTAGCCTGCATTTTGCCGAATTTTAGCCCGCGTACACTAAGCAGCTCTGTTGTGATAACCAGCTGATCACCTGGCACAACAGGCCGCCGAAATCGAACTTTGTCAATACCAGCAAACATGCATAGCCCATTAACACCAGGCATTTGGGTCAAGACAATGCCACCCACCTGGGCCATGGCTTCAACAATCAACACCCCAGGCATAATGGGACGTCCGGGAAAGTGTCCTTGAAAGTGGGGTTCATTGAAGGTGACATTTTTTAAGCCCACCGCATGTTTGCCAGGAACATAATCAATGATGCGATCAACCAAAGCAAACGGATAGCGATGGGGCAACAATGCTTGAATCTGCTCTAGATTAAGCGTAATAGGGGTAGGGTCTTCGGCGGCAGCCGGTTGAGACTCTTGATTGGCGGGATGAGTTTTCTCTTGAATAACGGTGGCCATAAACGTTTTTTAACAGCAACGGCGGCGGTGTTCTCGGCTAAGCAGGAGCCGATATTTCTGCACAACAGAGAGCGGCCAACTGACGAGCTAACTGCACGTGCAAACTGTGACTTGCGCGATAAGCGGTCACATGCATCGTAGGGAGAACACCTAATAAACTGAGATCCCCTACTAAGTCTAAAAGTTTATGACGTGCCGGTTCATTTGCAAATCGTAGCGGGGGATTAAGCCAGCCATCTTGATCGCAAACTAGAGCATTTTCAAGACTGCCCCCCTTAATTAAACCTTGCGATCGCAACCCGTCTATTTGGTGGGCCATGGCAAATGTACGGGCCGGCGCTACCGCCTCAACAAAGTCTCCATGGGCTGGGGTCCAGCTATACCACTGATTACCAATAGCCGCCACCGGAAAGTCGATACCATAGCTAAAACGCAGCTCTGAAGCCGGTAGCGCCATCACATAGGCATCCCCTTCCCGCACAATCACAGGGTCTTTAAGCCTTCCCCAGGCGTGTCTTGGAGCCGACTGTTCAACTGTTCCGACCGACTGAATCAACCGACTCCAATCCCGGGAAGAACCGTCTAACAAAGGTACTTCTGGCCCATCAATTTCAATCCGAGCATTATCTATACCAGCCGCCCACAAGGCCGCCAACAAATGCTCCACTGTCCGCACCTTTGCCTCACCTCCTAGCTGCGTGGAGAGACGGGTTTGACTGACTACCGAAACATCGGCTGGAATTGGTTCAGTCCCTAAATCTGTACGAACAAAATAGCGACCACTATTAACACGTGCGGGCAGCACATTCACCTGGGTCATCTGCCCCAGGTGTAACCCCACCCCTGTACAAGAAACAGGAGCAGTCAGAGTATGCTGAACACCTGCTCCTTCAGTCATCAGAACCGTTCCCCTATACCAAAGTGAAGCCGACCATCGCCATCATCACCAAAGCCATAGTCAAGCCGCAGAGCGCCCAATGGCGTCTGTACTCGAATACCGGCACCATAGCCAAACCCATCTCCCGGTTTGCCACGAATAATCGCCGGATCACCCGGCACATTGCTACCTGAGCCTAAATCAGAACCATAGTCAACAAATAAAGCCCCGCCAAGGAATGAGGTAAACAACGGGAAACGATATTCAGCCGTTGCTTGCACAAAGGAACGACCACTACCTAGCTCACCCTCATCAAAACCACGCACTGAGTTAGTTCCGCCCAAAGAGAACGCTTCATAGGGAGGGAGGTCACCAATGACAGTTCCCCCTTGCACATTCAGAGCAATCGTTTGAGGCCCTTCACCAAAGCTCAGGAAGTCTATAGGTAAATAACGACTGTAGCTAGCCCGTACTCGATTAAAGAAAATTGTTCCATTACCAATGGGAACGGTTTGTTCTGAACCAAGACGCAACAAACTACCATTGGTCGGCGCAAAGGGATCATTACGCTGGTCCCAAACAAAGCTAACAGGCACGCTCAAGAGATCGTCACTGCCATCACCGCTAAAACTCAAATCGTTGCCTAGCTCATCCTCGGGGGCACGATCGCCATCACTATCGCGAATAGAAACCCGCTGATACTCCAAACCAACGGAGCCACTCCAGCCATCCCCTAACGGGCGACCAAAGGTAACACCACCCCCCAAACGATTTACCCGAGGTGTATCTCCATTGGGTAAGTCAATATCGGTATCACCACCATCAAAGATTAAAGAAACAGAACGGCGATTAAACGCATTCACTGTATAGGAGGTGCGATAAGGGTCACCAGCAATCCAGGGGTCGGTAAAGCTAACATCGAACAGTAATTCTCGCTCACTCAGCTGCACCTCGGTGCGTATGGTCTGATTGTTGCCGCCTAAGTTGTCCTGTTGATAGCTAACACTACCAAAAACGTCACCACTGAGGTTAAAACCAACAGCAGCTCCTACAGACCCTGTATCCCCTTCATCGATATTGACAACGACTTTAACCTTACGAGGATCTTCTTCGCCTGGATCTAAGGAGAGTCGAACATCATCAAAAATGCCCAGGCCAAGTACCCGCTGCAAGTCTTCTCGAATTCTATCTTGTTGGAAAACATCCCCAGGTTGAGTTTCAAATTCACGAGTAACAATGAAGGCACGGGTTTTACCATCAATGGGCTCACCATCTTCATCGACACTGTTGCCGTCCTCGTCGATATAACGAACTACAATCGACTCAATTACGCCTTCTGCAACAATCAGTGTGGCCACCCCTTGATCTGACACCTGAGGAGCTGCCGTCACCTGGGCCAGAACATACCCTTGCTCACGGTACCAATCGTTGAGTTCTAAAATGCTGTCTTGAAAATCAATCAGATTGAGAATGCTGCCGTACTGATCGCCAAAAATTTCATCTACCTTTTCGGTCGGCAAAACGCTTTCTGTTGTGCCATCAGTTCTGATATTTACTCCCGTCAGCACTGGGTTAGGCTGAACACCAAAGGTAACCCGCACACCCAAATCAGTATCGTCTGGTTGGGCTCTAACATTGGCAAAAAAGCCAGTGGCAAAAACGTTATTGATATCTTCCTGCAATTGACTGCGCGTAGCCGTCCGTCCAGGGCGTAGGGTAATGGCCTGATAAACCGTATCTTCAAGTTCGGGATCTAGGGGACTGCCATCTAAGGTGACAACATCCAACTCGGCTACTAAGACCTGTACTTCCTCTTCAGGTTCCTGCGCCTCTTCTTCAACCTCAGCCTCGGTATCATCAGGCGTAGGGCTTTCAGAGGTTGGGGTGTCGGGCGCGCCGGCATCTTCTCCCACGGGTTGTGATGGCTCAGCGGGGCTACCAATACCGTCTAAAAGACGCTGTAGGGTTTCCTCAGGGGTTTCCTCGAGGGTTTCCTCAGGCGCTTCCTCGATGGGTTCCTCAGGGGCAGATTCCGCAGGGATAACGGCTGGAGTGTCTGTGGTCTCTTGAACGAGCAGTGCATCGTCTGGTGACGCTGCTGGCTCAGTTTGTATAACCTGCAGCTCAATGGGTACTTCGACGGCCTCAGCCATAATTTCAGGCTGCAGCGGTGGCAAAGTCTGTACCAGACTTGCCTCTGTAGTGCGAGCTGTATCAGCAATCTTAGCTTCTGAGACTAATTCCGCAGACTGATCGGCAGTCAATAGGACATCATCTGCTGTCGCATCAGTTATTGAAGACTCAGCTGCATCTACTGCGAGTACGGGCAGCCCAAACAATGTCGCAACGGTGCAACAGGCCAATAGAGTCGGCGAAAAGCGCATAAGCGGAAAACGTACTCCTTACACCACGTAGGAACAATAGCAACAACCGCTACTGTTAATGACATACACTAAATCCGGCCTGGGGGTCTATAGCAACTCCCAAGTAATTCATGCATTTTTCCAAAAGTGCAATCTAAGGCACGAGGAAAAAAGTATGAACAGAATTTAATATTTTCTGAAAGATTCTACCGCACCGTCTCCCCCAGTGCTCAATTTGTATGTGCCAGAATTCGATCTAACACCTGCTGATATCCTGATTCCACATCCCCTAAATCTTGACGAAATCGGTCTTTATCCATCACCCGTCGAGCTTCATCAGTTTCGTTTTGGTTCCATAGCCGACAGGTATCTGGGCTGATTTCATCGGCCAGGACTAAGGTGCCGTCGGTCAAGGTACCAAACTCTAATTTGAAATCAACCAGGGTAATATTACAGCCATTGAAAAATGACGTTAGTAATTGGTTAATTTGTAGAGCTAGCTGCTGGAGTTGACCAACGGTCTCATCACTGGCGATGCCCATAGCACGAATGCGATCGCACGTCAGCAACGGATCACCTAGATCGTCATTCTTATAGTAAAACTCCACCAGCGATGGCGTCAGAGGTGTGCCCAGAGCTAACCCTGTCTGGCGACATAGGCTGCCAGCGGCCACATTACGCACCACCACCTCTAAGGGCACAATGGTCACCGGCTTAACCAACATCTCCCGCTCGTTAGGCGACTCAATCCAATGAGTGGGAATACCTTGAGCCTCTAAAAGCTTAAACAGGTGAGTCGACACCGCATTGTTAATTCGACCTTTATTGGCAATGCTGCCACGCTTCTGGGCATTAAACGCAGTGGCATCATCCTTGAAGTATGTCACCAATACCGCCGGGTCCTCGGTCGCATAAAGAATTTTTGCTTTGCCTTCGTAGAGCTTTTGCCGCTCAGCCATGGGGCCTCCCAGGAAATTTGCATCGCTAATTTTAGCGTGAATAGTGAGTGGGGAATGCGCTCGCAGGGCCCGCTAGTGAGTAGGGAGTGCACTACGCGGGTGACTCGTGTAAAAGGTATAAAATTCCTTGGAAAATTTTGAAAATAAAATTTTCACGTCACCATTCGTCACTCACCCTTCACGACTCACCCTTAATCTATTTCGTCTTCATCACATAGACTCCGTCCCAATCTGCCGGGGGTGGATTCTCCAGATAAGAGTGAATGCGCCCAATATGAACCTCTACGGCTTTATCGTGAGGCCGCATTACCTTGGCTCGGGTAAAGAGTTCCAGGGCTCGGGTAAATTTTTGAGAGGTATAGGCCTGCCGGGCTTGTTTATAAATATCTAAAAAGTCTCGGGTTGGCTGATCTAACTCGTAATTTTGACGACTACCAATCAGCTCATAAATTTTTACCGGTTTAGTCTTACCCTTAACCTGAGTTAAATCTAATTCTCTGACCCACACCAAGTCGGCACAGCGTTCATAGGTATGCTCACTCATCACGATGTCACAGCCATACTGCTTGGTAACCCCTTCCAAACGGGAACTGAGGTTTACACCATCGCCAATGACCGTATACTCCATTTTGCGGCGGGAACCAATATTACCAGAGACCACTTCACCAGAGCTTAGGCCGATGCCGATATTAATTTTGGGCTGTCTGGCAGCCTGGCGCGAACGATTAAAGTGAATCAGCCGCTCTCGCATATCTAAGGCTGATTCCACCGCTGACCAACCATGGTTTTCTAAGGGTAATGGCGCACCAAATACGGCCATGAGGGCATCGCCAATAAACTTATCGAGGGTGCCCTGGTGATTAAAGACCGCTTCTACCATGGTCTCAAAGTACTCATTGAGCATAGAGACCACCTGGGATGCTTCCAGTCTTTCAGTCAGGGTGGTATAGCCACGAATATCGGAAAATAGCACCGTCACATCCCGACGTTTGCCCACCATTAGAGAATCTTCCCCCAGGGCCATGACCTGCTCTGCCACACTGGGGGTCATATAGCGATAGAGGGTGGTCTTCATCCGCTTTTCCTGGCTGATGTCTTCGAGTACCACCACGCCACCGCGCACCCCTCCCCCTGGATTTGTCAAAGGATTGACCGTCAGATTGATGCTGTGCTCTAGCATCTGCAGATGTTTAGGAGAATTGACCGCTGCAGTTGTTTCACCCCAGAGATAATAGGTCTGATCTGCATTGGCAATCGCTTGGGGCATAAATGTAGACGGTTTGCTAGGCATTTCCACCGGTACTAGCAATGCCTGCTGTCCGTCTACTGGGGCCACGGCCACCTGCAACGTTTGTTCTGGAATATATTGCTCAGTGCCAAATTCCAGGCTATCTGCCAGGCGCGATCGCAAATTTTCAATGGGAACCACCTCCCAAATCAAACGCCCTTTTAGCTTTTCCTCCCAGGTTTGCTGTAGCTCTTCCAAAGATACTTTGGCATTAACAGTCGGCACTTCCGTAGGGCAGCCCAGCAACGTTATAGCCGCCTCATTAATGGTGACAATGCGCCCCCCCATATCCGTCGAAATAACCGCATCCGAAAGGCTTTGGAGAATATCCTTCTGATATTGCTTCTCTAACAGCACATTGGCATACAGCTGGGCATTTTCTAGCGCAATACCGGCCTGGGTATTAAACGCCCGCATAAACGACTCATCAGACCGAGTAAACGAGCCCTGCATTTTGTTAATCAGCTGGGTTACCCCCATGATTTCGCCCGCTGAATTAAACACAGGCATACACAAAATGCTGTGGGTTCGATAGCCTGTGCGATCATCTGCCGAGCTATCAAAACGGCTATCTTTATACGCATCAGGAATATTCAGAGTCTCACCAGTGGACGCCACATAGCCCACAATACTGGCCTTATCATTCGTTTGACGCAGGTCCACCAACTTCGT
>JAHQVZ010000082.1 GCA_019634055.1 Leptolyngbyaceae cyanobacterium MAG.088 | reverse complement strand
TGTACAAACTTATAAAAAGTAATAACGGTCCAAGACATGGAAAAAAAGTTATGAGGCTGGAAATTTAGTTGAGGATACAGATTCAGGCGCTAAGTAAGCTGATCCAGTTAGCTATCAGATATCGAGGCTCCCTTCTATCCCCCAATAATGTACGACACGAATCGGTATCTCATGCCCTTCCAAGAGGAAATGCTTTGAGAAAAGGGCTATTCTAACTGTTTAGAATACTCTCAATTAGGAAAGCGTGATTTCTTTGAAGACAGCAATGCCATCAAGCAATAATACAATTCTATTCTAAATTTTTAGCAGTACTTTCGATAGACCTCCGTGGCCGCGCGATGTAAGTACGAATGTCGATAAATCAGCGCGTTCATATCCTTGCCATATCCGCCACCAATGACACAGGCAACGGGATATCTGGCTTGTGCACAGGTTTCGAGTACATAGCGATCGCGACGATATAGTCCTTCATCGGTCAGGGCCAATTTTCCTAGACGATCCTCTCGGTGGGGGTCAACTCCAGCATCGTATAAGATTAGGTCGGGTTTTACCTGAGTCAGTAAATCAGGCAAATGGGCCTCTAATTTGGCTAAATAGTCGTCATCGCCTGTGCCCTCAGCTAGCGACACGTCTAAATCGCTCGTTTGTTTACGCCCTGGAAAGTTGACGGCACAATGCATGGAAAAGGTAAAAACGCTGGGGTCATCGCGAAAAATCCAGGCGGTGCCATCGCCTTGGTGTACGTCTAAATCAACGACGAGAACAGTTTTCAGTAAATTTTGAGTCTTGAGAAGGCGGGTTGAAATTGCAATATCATTGAAAATACAAAATCCAGAGCCATAGCCTGGAAAGGCATGGTGAGTACCGCCTGCCGTATTGCAGGCCAACCCCTGATTTAGGGCTAGTTTAGCCGTCAGGATAGTGCCGCCTACCGCAGTACAGGTACGTCTGACTAGACCTTCACTCCAAGGTAAGCCAATACGACGTTGCACCTTAGGCTCTAAGCTGCCATCACAGTAAGCGTTTACATAGGCTGACTCATGTACCAATTCCAGCCAATTTTGGGGTGGACGACCGGGCTGATAAATTTGATCCTCGCTAATTACTCCATCGCGCACCAGCAAGTCCCGCAGAAGCTTAAACTTTGGCATCGGAAACCGATGTCCTGCAGGTAGAGGGGTCACATAGTCGGGATGGTAAATAACCGGTAGACCAGTCAAAATTTTTTAATCTACACCACTCAATGCCCGAAAAACGTTCTACAAATCCTATAAAAAGGATCGAATCGATCGTGTCTGACGAACGTCTAATTTGTGGGCTAAGCTTCCTTCCTTCCAATCTAGAGGAGAGGTTTCATTATCAGGTACTACGGTGACAGATGGTGCTGGCTCATCCTTGTCATGGTCATTAACTGCAAAGGAAACAGGCTTGGACGCCATGGGTCTCCGTTTCGGCGTCGTGTTACGTAATCTTTTGCCAGGACGAAAAGCCATTACCTGGGATGCCGGACGCTGGCCTGTCAGACGCCGTGTGCGCCGGTTCCTTTTACTGGTAGAACGTACCGCTCGTTGCCCAACGGTACGAGGAGTCGTCGGCTGAACATTTGCACCCCGTCGTCGCCCTCGGCGAGAGTCTGACGACGCTAATAACCCCTGGTTAGACATCAACATACAGCCGCCAGCACAAGCTACAACCATTAGTAATAATGGCCAGGCAGGCATGGAGCGCTGAGCAGCAGGGGGTAAGGTAGCGGCTGGATCTCGCTGAGGCAAGACAGCATTATCTGAGGGGACCAGTCGGGAGGCTGCTGCTGCATCAGGTGCACTTAATGGATGACCAACAAGACTGTTATCAACTGGATCTAAGACCATTTCACGACCAGGACTAGACAGCCCAGTCAGTGCGATCGCAATCATGACAATAAACGTTAGCCATAGAGCCATGACCAGCAACCATGGCCGCACCCAAAATAGATTGGACCAAAAGGTACGGAGTTTAGAGGATTTCCCTGGAGCTTTAGAGGATTTCTCTGGAGACGTACTAGCTTTCTCTTTCGCAGAGCGGTCTATCTTAGGCGTGGACAATTTTGAACTGCCAGCCTTCGGTTTTACAGAAGCAGAACGATGGCGGCTTAGTTTGCTGCGAGAACGTGAAACACGTCTCGAAGCCCCCTTAAAAAAAACTGTTACTGTCTTAGATAATCGCTCAGACAACATTGGATGCCTAGCCATAGCACAATACGTTCCTTACAAAAGCACCCTCACCCACAGCATTTGACATAGAATACCGGCATTGTAAGCCTTCTTTATCAAGATGACTAGCGTTATGCTGCAATTCTTCAGATATTCAAGCGTTTTAACTTAATGACATTCTACTTAACTGACCATTCTCTTGGGCAGAAACCTGCCTGCGATCAACAGAATGACAGGGCTCTATCCCCTTGTCCTAAAGTTGCAAATCTAGTTCAGATAAATACAACCCTGGATCACGCGCAACCCAGCCTTCATTAGAGTTTGTACGAACTTCAAAATACATAAACGACTCTGCAGAATTACCCGCTACAGTACCCAAACGACCTCCTGCCGTAACTGAGTCACCCACGTTAAACTCAACATTATTGAGATTGCCATAGCGAGTTTGTAGGCCACTACGATGGTTGACGACCATCATTAAGGTGCCATTATTTTCTCCAACAAACGCCACAATGCCATTGGCCGCTGACTTTACTTCGGTTCCTGGTGCTGCACTAAAAGCAATCCCACTGTTAAACATCAGCTCATCTTTTTGAGGATGTGGTTGCCAGCCATAACTTAGTACAAGCCTGGTAGGTGCTGGTAACGGATATGTCAAAGACGCTGACGCTGTTTGACTAGGCACACGATTACCCCCCGGGATAAATACACGACTGGGCAATGTGTCAGGGCAGCCATTGATTTCAAATAACAGATCGGCTCTTGAGCCATAGCGCTCAGCCAAGGACTGCCAAGTTTGCCCTGATCTAACCTGTGCGACGCTACCGTTAAAAGGCGGTATTTCAATCACTCGCCCTCTAGGTAAGCTGCCTTGAGCTGACACGTTAGGATTCATTGCGCTCAGTGTTGTGGGTAGTAACCCATATTGAGCCGCTAACCCATTCAAAGTTTCCCCACTCTCTACGCGGTGGTTAACCACCTGAGACAACGCTGCTGGAGGACAGGGGGATGCTTGCACAGGCTTAGTAACACTGACGCAAATTAAACTAGACCCGGACAGGAGTAGTAGATATTTATAAAATCTTTGGAATACATTCATTTTTAGAGCACCCAGGACGATAACAAACAGCAAGTGCGCATTCCGCAATACATAGTCAGGACATATAGCTAAATACGGCACCAGCATTCAGTAATATGGTCAAAGCAGATTTAGATAGTATGTGTTTTAGCCAAATTTGCGTTAATCTTCGCTAAGGTAAGAGCATTACAGCCCTCATATCTATCTGATGAGGAAGCAGCAATGAAAATTTCTCCAAAACAATTGGGTCTATATTTGGGCTTACTCCTACTGGGCAGTGGTGCTGGCTGGGTCAGTCGTAGCTACTTTTTCAAGACCGTTGTTGAGGAACCGGATAGTGAATTGCCGATCGCCACTTCAATTTTAAGAACGGCAACTGAGCCTGCAAGTGCATTAGCTCAACCTCAGCCAAGTAGTCCCTATCCTCCAATTGATAATCCTAATTTTATTGCAGCTGCAGCTGAACAGGTAGGGCCTGCTGTTGTACGCATTGATGCTTCACGTTCCGTTAGGGGGGGAGCAGAACCGTTTGAACATCCTCTTTTTAAACGATTTTTTAGTGATGAGTTTCCAACTCCCGAGCAAGAATTACCTGAACGCCTTGAACAGGGTACTGGCTCTGGTTTTATCCTCAGCAATGACGGCCAAGTTATGACCAATGCCCATGTGGTTGAAGGGGCCACAACGGTTGATGTCACCTTGAACGATGGACGTACATTTAAGGGCGAAGTGGTCGGTACTGATCCTGTCACAGATGTTGCTGTGGTCAAAATAAAGGGAGATGACTTGCCGACAGCGCCTATCGGGTCAACCGATAACTTAGCAGCCGGGCAATGGGCAATTGCTATTGGCAATCCTCTTGGTTTAGACAATACCGTCACCGCTGGCATTATCAGTGCCTTAGGGCGCACCAGTTCTCAAGTGGGTATTTCTGACAAGCGTGTGCAGTTTATTCAAACTGACGCTGCTATTAATCCAGGTAACTCGGGTGGACCACTCCTCAATGCCCAAGGTGAAGTGATTGGCATGAACACCGCTATCCGTGCTGGAGCCCAGGGCTTAGGGTTTGCTATTCCGATTGAAACCGCTACACGGATTGGCGATCAGCTTTTCAAAGATGGTGAAGTGCAGCATCCTTACTTGGGCATCCAGATGGTTAATCTGAACCCAGAAATGCAGCAACGCATTAATGAGAGCGAAGATATTGACTTTGAGATTGAAGCTGATTCAGGGGTCATGGTTATCCGTGTGATGGAAGATACACCTGCTGAAGTGGCAGGTATCAAACGAGGTGACGTCATCAGTAAGGTCAATGAAGTCGAAGTAGATACGGCTACTGATGTGCAAGCTCAGGTTGAAGCCAGCAGCATTGGCAAAGCTCTGAAGGTTGAAGTTGAGCGCAAAGGTAAACTTAAAACATTAGAGGTCAAGCCTACTAAAATGCCAAGCAATCTAAACTAGTAGACTGTCAAACTTAAATATTCGGATTAGGACCGTGAATAGTGAGTGGTGAATAGTGTTTCAAGTATGAAAGCTGCATTGCTAAGAAACACCTCTACCCGAAAATTAAAACTTGACGCAATACTAGTGCAGCGTCAAAGCTAAAAGGCAAGATTAATCAAAGGGTATGAAGAGTAAATAACTCTTCATACCCTTTGATTATTTATTCTTGACTGGCTTTATAGTTATAACTTTTAGGCTTAATGAACCACTAGAAAAGTTTCAAGCTGATGGGTCTCTAGACGAACGTCACCTGAGATCGATAAATAAATTTTCTAGCTGTCTAATTCTGGAAAGTCGCTATCCAATTCAGTGTCTAGTGATGATACGCCAGCTAAAGTGGATTCTAACTCCATGCGCTGTTCCATTTGTCGCAAGAAGTAGCCCGTCATCATAGCCGAGGCTAATAACCCTGCTAAATTTTCACGGTCGGTCGTAACCTGTACATTAAACCCTTCGGATGGAAGCACCCCAATTAGACCCTGCACATTTTGAGAAATAATTTGCTTTATCTCACCGCTCACTGACTGAGCAACGCGAGTAAGAACCTCAGGTGGCTGATGCTGCAGGTACTTCAATAATTGATTGACCTGTGCATCGTCAGAACCCATGCCGATGAATTGGGCGCTATCAGGGTTAAACATAAATGGTTATGTATTGCTTCTAATTACCTTAGCGTGATCAAGCCGATTTCAGCCAGCACTTATACGAATATCAGTGTGAACGACATACCTTCAAGATGCCCCACCCTTTCCTATTGGTTAACGATAGCTTAATAAGGAATTAACTCCTTAGTAAATTTTTAAGCTTCAGTAAGGGCTACTGGCTCTACCCCTGCACTTGCCTCAGGAGAAGCATTAGAGCCATTTTTGGAGTCTGAATCAAGCGTGGTTTCATCAGTAATTTCCGCAGAATTGTCTACTGATTCGGTAATAGGTTCAGCGGTTGTTTTAGTGACCTGAGGTAAATTAATTTGCGGAAGTTTATCAATCTCAAAACGCTGATAAAACTTTTCTGTGACTTGTAACCAAAAAGATCTGCCATCTGATTGCCGACGTCTGCGCACAAATCCTTGATCAACCAGATCGTGCACATGCCCATAGGCCCCGGATCCGCGTAAATCAACCAAGTCTGTCTGACTAATAGGTCCCTGCATTGCAATAGCAGCAAGTGTTCGCAAGCAACCTAAGCCGATATCTAAAGGAATTAGCTCATCCAGGAGAGGTTTGAATGGCTGACGTAACTGTAGGCTATAGCCATTTTCAGTTTCGGCAATTTCTAATGCTCCTTCACGGTGAGCATAGTCTCCCATTAACTGAATCAAACCCTCTTCGGCGGCGTCTTTATCGCATTTAGCATATTCGGCAATTTCGGCAATTGCTAGTGGCTTTGCCTTAAGGTATAGGATTGCTTCGATGGTGTGGGATAAAGACGCCATAGTTACAAAAATTGCAAATGTGGGTCAAGGATAGCGTAGGAGGTCCCCATGGAGGACATTTGCTCGATAGTTAATTGGTGGACATACGGGTTAACAAGACTGGACAGGGAGCATTAATACGTATGTAGTCGGATAGGGACCCTCCCAATAGCCGATCAATGTCAGGTAATCCTTTAGCGATAGAAGGACGACGGTCTGGCGATCCTACTATCATCAGGTTCACGCTCAGTTGGTCAGCTAGCTCACATAGGCGCTGACCAGGCTTTCCTTCTGGGGAAACGCAGCGATAGTTAATTCGATAACGCTTTGCTTCAGCAATGGCTGGTGCTAATACTGGATCGGTCTCAGGGTTAGCATTGATTGCTTCAGCCAGAGAGGTGCGAAGGTTGGATAAGGTGTGTACGAAAACTAACTCACTATCTTTGATATCGCGGGTGAGGGCGATCGCAACTTTTAGAGACTCCTTAGCCATGTCAGATTTATCAATGGCGACCAACACCCGTTTGATTGGTCGAATGCTGTAGAGATCGTCTTTGACCAGGAGCATGGGTTTTGAAGATAGCTGAAACACATACTGACTGACGGAATTTTTTAAAATTGCCTTGAGTCCCCCCAACCCGCGAGAGCCCATTACAATTAAGCCCACATCCAGTTCATCAGCGACTTTACACACTTCAGATTTAGGATCCCCTTCGAGTAGCATGGGGCTGACCTTGGACGTCTCAATATCTAGACGGGCGACGGCTTCTGCCAGTGCTTGTTCAGCAGCAGTACGGTCATCTTCCATGCTGCCAGCCGTCATCTTAGGCGGGATAACCTTAAGGACGGTTACCTGCGATCTTTGAATCAAAGGTATTTCCAGAAGGGCTTTGAACAAAGTTTCGGTATTCCCAGGACCGGTACTAGCGAGCAAAATCTTTTCAAGCATTGACTAAACCCTATTGGATGAACACTTAAGGATGTATAAATATCTATGATAAGCACCCTGTTTTCGTAAATTGAAGCAGGGTTCACAATTTGTAGTTTGATAGTTGATTTATCTATGACATACCGTTGGTTTGACTATGGTTTTCGGGTTCAGCCCCACCACACGGACTACGGCGGTGTTGTTTGGCATGGTAACTATATTCAATGGATGGAGGCTGCCCGGGTAGAATGTCTTCGCTTTCTAGGTTTTGACTTCGCGCACTTTGTTCAAGCAGGCTATGACTTGCCTGTGGTTGATTTGCAGTTGCGATACCATCGTCCGTTGACTTTGGGCTCTATGGGCCTGGTTAAAACTCGTTTGGACGTTCAACAAGGTGTCAAATTAACCTGG
The DNA here is from genome assembly GCA_019634055.1 of Leptolyngbyaceae cyanobacterium MAG.088. Classification (GTDB taxonomy): domain Bacteria; phylum Cyanobacteriota; class Cyanobacteriia; order Phormidesmidales; family Phormidesmidaceae; genus Leptothoe. The sequence goes on along the minus strand of JAHQVZ010000082.1, from coordinate 6,977 downwards.
CTGTACGAGATTTATGACGCTACTGACGATACAGAACAGCTTTGTATAACCGGTAAAGTTCTGTTGGTACCGGTCAATCTGGCTAAACGTAAAATTGTGAGGCGATTACCCGCTGAGCAAAAGTCTATGTTTGATGGATTATATCAATACTTTTCAGCTTAAATCATGGATAGCCAAATCTTCTAACGCTTTGCCAGTCACGCGACAGGTTCGCCAATCATTGAGCATGGTGGCTCCCTTAGACATATAAAAATCAATAGCGGGCTGATTCCAATCCAATACATTCCATTCAAAACGGCCACAGCCTTTAGCTAAGGCAGTTTGGGCAAGATATTGAAAAATTGCAGTACCGATACCTCGACGTCGATAACCAGGTAAAACAAATAAATCTTCCAGGTAAATACCTGGTTTCATCAGAAATGTGGAGAAATTGAAAAAATACAGTGCAAAACCAGCCGGTGCACCATCAATGCGGGCAACGATCGCATAGGCTCTAGGATGCTGGCCAAAGAGATATGTGTCTAGGTCTTCTGGGGCACCCGTTACCTCATGGGCCAGGTTTTCATACTCAGCCAGGGCCATGACCAGCTCAAACAGCAGGGGAACGTCATCACGAGTGGCGGGACTGATGGTAATGGGAGCAGCCATGGGGCGATTAATAAAGGCTATAGAGTGCGTCCGGGGGGTGAGGCTAAATGGCTCGTCACACGACCATGGATTTGGTTCGCTGCAAAGACACCAAAATGGCGACTATCCTGAGCACTGATTTCCTCTGTATTATCGCTGATTAAGTAAACGCCACCGTCATAGAAGATGTCTTGTATGCGTTTAATGAGGAGTATGTCAGGTTGAGTAGGGTGGGATGCGATCGCAACATCTCCCACCTTGACCGCCGCATCCATCTCAGCCAAGACCGTATCTCCTGGCAGTAATGTCGGCATCATCGACATTTCTCTCACTACAAATCGTCGTCGATGCCCCAATAACCATTGAAGATATTCATGCCAGCCAGCCTTGGGAATTGCTTTTTGATCGGTGGGCACTGCCCGTCTTCCCCATTGCTCCATAACCCTCCGAATATGGCTCCACTACGCTCTGCTAATGCCCATTGCCTAAATCCACAAAAAATCCCGCAAAGCATTCACTTTGCGGGATTTTTTACACTATTAGCGATAAACCATTAGCTAGCGGTATACCAAGTCACGTCACGGCCTTTAGTTGCCCAGAAGATCCCGTGGATCTTCTCAACAGCGGCCATTAGCTCTTCAGCGTGCTGTTGGCTTACTTCCACCTTGCAAGCAGAACAAAGCTTAGCAGCCTTCCAAAACGTATCGTGCAAGTCAGGATAAGACTCCAGGTGTACTGGCTTAAAGTAGTCAGTCCACAAAATGAGCAAATCATCTTTAGTCTTTTGAGCCTGCTCTTCCTTAATCGCAATATAGCGAGAAAGAGTGTTAGCGTAAGCTACTTTACCAGCGGCATCCGCAGGCTCCTCAAGGGCCAAAATTTTCTTGGTCATGGAGAGCACAGCTTCAGCGGTGATGCGAGCAGCCGACGGATCGTAAACACCACAGGGACCATCACAGTGGGCATGGACCTCAGTCGGTGGGAACCAAGCATTTAGTAATGCAATTGCGTTGTTGAGCATAGTCACCAATCGGTTAAATAGTTGATGGGTCGTCTGCCAGAAGCTTCGTTGGAAAAATCCGTTAGCGAAATCGTCCAGCGCAGTTAACAGTATACTGCCGTTTCCCCATCCCTCCATGGGGGATACCAAAGGACGCATTTGGACGCATTTTGTAATATTTGCAATATCTTTGTACTAACACCAGGGTAAACTCATGGGTGAAAATCTACCACTTGGGACAAAACGTTGAGGTATCAGAATCTAGCACGTTGGCTAAAGCATTCGGCAAAGGCGGTTATCTTGCTGCTGAGTGTAACAGGATGTGATGATCTGGCCACTTTGGCTGACCCCAATGCTCATTTGCCCCCCTGTGTTGAACAAAACTGTGACTGCGGAGATTTTGTCAGTCAAGATCTAGCTCAGCTAGTCCTGGATGAGTTTCAAGGGGATCCTTATTACCTGGATGGAGATGGCAACGGTCGTGCCTGTGAACGACTACCTCAAAGTACACCAGCATTAGATTGGGAAACTTATTTTTCTAACAACCCTCATATTGCATTGGGGAATCCTAGTCATGCAGGACAGGAAAATATTGATAACTACATCATTGACCGAGAGCAATATGTGCTTGCTTATAGTCAAAGTCATGGTGTGCTGCGCTGGGCTAGCTGGGTACTGAGCCGCGATTGGGTGGGCCAGACCGAACGACAAAATGATTTTCGCCCCGATGGCATTTTGCCTAAAGGTACCTACCAGGTTACGCCTGGAGACTATACCAACAGTGGCTACGATCGTGGACACATGGTGCCCTCAGCGGATCGTACTTTCAGTAAAAAAGATAATTCAGCAACATTTTTAATGACTAATATTTTTCCTCAAACGCCTGAGAACAATCGTGGGCCGTGGAAAGAACTGGAAAATTATTGTCGTGATCTGCTTTACCAACACAACAAAACGCTTTACATCATTGGGGGTGTCTATGGTCAAAAACAAACCATTGCTAAGGACCGCGTTATCCCGCCCAGTCGCACATGGAAGGTCATTATTATCTTTGATGGTGAGGCCACTATAGATAACGTTACCTATGACACCGAGGTGATTGCAGTAGATATGCCCAATGGTGATCGTTTAGATGAGCAATGGCAGCTTTATCAAACATCGATTGATCGGATTGAATTGGCTACAGGCTACGATTTATTATCAGATGTGCCTGATGCTATACAGATCGATATTGAGGCTAGACTGAGCGACTACTAATCGTTCGTCGAAATTAAAATTGAGGATGGAGTTAGTGAAGAGTAATAGCGTCAGCCATGCCTCCAGGGCTACAGGGTTCGGCAGATCTTGATCTGTAGGCATCATTAATGGCCCTATAAATACTGCTTTAGAAACGCTACAGTTCTCTGCCAGGAGAGGTCTGCAGCCTCAGCGTTGTAGCGTGTGCCGGAAGGGTTAGCAAAGGCATGATTGGCACCCTCATACAGGTAGATCTCGGAGCTTTTATCTAAATCATTCAACGCGGTTTCAAATGCCTGGACCGTCTCGGGAGAGGGATTGCTGTCTAGTGAGCCAAAGTGACCTTGAATCGGCATCTGTAACGGTTCAAGAACCGATGGATCAGTGGAAATTTGACCACCATAGTAAATCACAGCGGCATCGAGGTCAGCAGGCAAGGCCAGGGCAGTATTTAGGGACCAGCTACCCCCAAAACACCAGCCGATGCTGCCTACTGTGGGTACCTGCTGTTCATTGGTCAGGTAGTTATAAGCCGCTACTACATTTTGGGTAAGGCGATCGGAGTTGCCAATGGCAGCTTGCACCAGCATTTTAGCGTCATCAGGGGTTTCTGCCACCTGGCCATCGTAGAGATCAACGGCTAGGGCGGTGTAGCCTTCTGCCGCTAACCGGCGCGTCATAGTGCGAATATTTTCGTTGAGGCCCCACCATTCTTGAATGACGATCAGCCCTGGTAAGGGTTCGGTCGCATCGACGGGTTTAACCAGGTACCCCTCAAAAGGAACGCCATCCAGAGTGCCGTAGGTGATATCTTCTGTGACGACAGAATCAGGATCGACATCTTTTGCTGCCGGAGAGGCGACCGGGGCATCCCCTTTGTGTAGTTCTGCCATCACATCACTCTGACTATTGGCAGGGGGTTGGCTGGATAAAGATGGATTTATTAAGGCACAGCTGATGGCAAGTAGAGCTGTTACGAAGGCAAGACCCAACAGTTTTCGCATTGCTGACAGATATTAATGCAACGTTCAAAGGATACTAGATTTTTCTGAAGACGTGCTGAGAAAAATAACACCCATCTCTATGGGATTGCGACTGCTCTATGGGATCGCGACTGTATTTAACAGTTGGTCGATGATTGGGGCGCTTTTGTGACCACCGCTAGCAATCAATCGATGGGCTAAGACGGGGGCGGCCAGAGTTTTCACATCATCGGGCAAAACATAGTCTCGATCTTCTAAAAAAGCCAGGGCCTGCACCGCACGGTAAAGAGCGACGGTGCCGCGTGGGCTAACGCCAAGGGCGACATCTTCATGGTCGCGGGTGGCTCGCACCAGGTTAATCATGTATTGTTGCACCGACTCTTCTACTTTAATTTGTTGACATTGCTGCTGCAGGCTGTACATTTCGTCGAGGGTAATACAAGGGGCTAAATCAGCAGGTTTGACTGGCTGGGACAGGTTATGTAGCATTTTTAGTTCTTCGTCAGCACTGGGATAGCCCAAACTTAGGGAGAGGGCAAATCGATCCATCTGGGCCTCAGGCAGCGGGAATGTTCCCTGGTATTCCACTGGGTTTTGAGTGGCAATCACAAAGAAGGGGTCGGGCACCGGTCGAGAAACGCCATCGAGGGTGACCTGATGTTCTTCCATGACTTCTAATAGGGCCGACTGGGTGCGAGGTGTTGCCCGGTTAATCTCGTCGGTTAATAGTATGTTGGCAAAAACTGGCCCTGGCAAAAACTGAAATGCGCCGCTACTGGGGTTCCAAATATTGGTGCCGGTCACATCGCTAGGTAATAAATCGGGGGTACATTGAATGCGCTGAAATTTGCCATCAATACAGCGTGCCAGGGATTTGGCCAGCAAGGTTTTACCCACACCGGGTACATCTTCGAGCAGCACATGACCACCGGACAGAAGTGCTACTAGTACCAATCGAATGGGGGCTTCTTTGCCAACGATGGTTTTATTTAGATTCTGAACGATTTGGTCAATGCGATCGCGCATAGCTGCCCTTAGGGTGAACTGCCTACAGCTTACCCACAGAGTTCAAGATTGTGGCATGATTCAGCTCACTATCAACGTTTTTAGAGAACATTCCCCCTTGCTCTCCACGGATGACGGTAATTGTCAGTAATGCCTACAATAAAGATGTACTAGGTCGAAGTGCACAATGCTGAGAGTTCATCAGGTAAAACTTCCCATGTCTATTGAGTTTCAGTTTCATCCACAAAAAACCGTAGAGGCAGCGGCCATCCTCCTGAAACGTCATGGGCAACCGATGAAGTATCTGGGATTGCTAAAAATGCTATACATTGCTGATCGGGTGGCTTTGGCCCAAATGGAACAGCCGATTACGGGTGATCACTATGTGTCTATGGACTATGGGCCAGTACTCAGCGGGGTATATGACCTGATTAAGGGGCAACCTGTCGATGATGCCCTAGTTCTTTGGTCTAGATTTATCTCTCATCGAGAAGAGAATTGTGTTTTTCTTCTCGATGATCCAGGAGATGGTGAACTTTGTGATGAAGAACAAGAGATTCTTCAACAGGTGTATGACACCTTTGGCCATTTAGACCCATTTGAGGTAGCTGAATGGACCCATGATCTACCAGAATGGAAAGATCCAGGTGGATCTGCTATTCCAATTGTGGTGGAGGAAATTCTTAAAAATTTGGGCAAAAGCGATGCCGAGATTGTCCGTATTCAAGCGGATGTCATGCGTGAAGCCTATTTTGATAAAGTTTTAGGGGACGAGGGTTTGAATGGCTAGCCTCTCTATTCGTCTCGGCGATGCATTTTTGATTAAGACACCGCCGAAAGGGAAGCATTTATATGTTGCAATTGCAAAAACCAGTAAAACTCGGTATTTATTCGTCAGTATTAATAGCCGTCAGCCTAAGTCAGAAACTGTTTGTATTCTCCAACCAGGTCCTGATGTCCCAGATTTTATTATCCATGAGTCGGTAATCAACTATCGTTTTGCCCGTGAGCTAACAGGAAAAGACCTGGCCAAGCTTATGCCAGCAGGTAGTCTAGCTGCGAAGGGACAATGCTCGCAAAGCATACTTAAACAGATTCAGGAAGGTGGACTGGTTTCCAAACGATTAAAGAACCGTCATAAGCTGGCGCTCAAAGCTTTTATGGGGATGTAATTCGCTGCATATTCTTGCACACACAGCGTAAATCACTAGGATGAATACCGAGCTCTGCTGCCGTCCCCTAAACAAACCGATACATTGCCTCATATAGTTAATGGATTCCCTGCGACAGTGCATCTAAATGGTTAATGAAAACTACCCACTGGTTTCTTACCCACAGCCATGACACCAACATCGACTTCAAATTCAGAGCGAAGGTTCTTGTGTAAGACTGTAGCTGTCCTCAGCAACGCTTTAAATATCAGTATATTGCCAATTAAGTTTACTCTTGGTGAGTCTAACCGTAGATCTTCTGGCGTTAAAGGAACTGTTGGCAAGACTTGCACGTTATCTTTTTCATGATTAGCAATGTAACCATGATTTTTACGGTTGCGCATACCATGTTCCATAACCACTTAAGCCAATCAGGTATTTCATTGCTCAGTGATATCTCTTTTAAATTGAATGTCGTTAGCTTCATATACTCCTAACATTGGCTGAGAGGTTCTCACTGATTCCCTTTTATTAGAGACCTCATAGAATCAGCGTAGGCTTTGAACAAGTCACAGAAACCGTTATCAGACACGAGGAAAATGAGTATTCAAGGGAACGATAATCTTATTCTTGACATTGATCTGGCACTATTAGAAGAGCTTGAAGAGATTGTCGGTGATACTGGAAGCAATACACTCTTTGGGGATAGAGAACCAAATAAGCTGATTGGTCAAGAGGGTGATGACATCCTGCGTGGTAGATCTGGAGATGACATTCTTTTAGGCGGCGAAGGTAACGACAGTCTATTTGGTGGACTCGATAATGATATTCTCCTGGGCGGTATTGGCAACGATCAGCTGCGAGGTGGAAAAGGTAATGATAGCCTCCTGGGCGGCATCGGCGACGATCGGCTACGGGGCGGCAAAGGTGATGATAGCCTGTTCGGTGGTTTTGGTGATGATCGTCTAGCAGGTA
>JAHQVZ010000011.1 GCA_019634055.1 Leptolyngbyaceae cyanobacterium MAG.088 | reverse complement strand
GTTAGAGCGTCTTCATATTTTACCCGTACCATATTAGGGCGAGCGCCGCCTAAGAGCCCATCCGAAAGTTCTCCAAAATCTATGTGGATGTTGAGCGAAACATTGTCGCTCAAGTGGGAAGACCAGAGATCCCCGGCCAATGCGGTACTGTCTATTAATTCTTTTGGCGTGTTTTGTCCGTAGCTGAAGTTGAAAGTCACTGCTTTACTACTTTGTTGGTCGAAGACCCAAAAGGTGACAGCGACTAACATCGTTGTCAGCAACCGAGACTGTCTCGTCCTATATAGATATTGGTAAAACATAATCAGTCCAGTAGTGGGATAAACTACGTACCGTGAAATAAAAAATACCTTCAGGTACCTAACTCAACATTTGAGTTGCTAATTACACGTAAGGTTGAATGTATAGTTTGATGCTTGCTTTCTCTGTGTAACTAGCGTGACTGCACCTAAACTGAGAAGCTGAGGGGAGATCCTTTCTACAGAACAGTTCAGTTTATTGACGTAGGCTTTCTGTTAATAATTGCGGGAAATTTCATACCCCTAACTATTCCATTTAGCCTGTTGAGGGTTCTGAATCCGTATTTCTACATCAATACAGCGCGATTGGCTAAAACGCAGTGCGTAAATTACAGGCTTTGTATGTTGTCAAGGGCATGGCAACTTTATATGACTACTTAGATATCGTTGAAAATATTCGCTATTTCCTTACATGCTAGGCATTCTGAAAACGAGAAAGTAGACTGCACGTATTGAGCTTCTTCTACAATTCCATCAGTGAAATCTGTTTTGAACAGTTTGGGCGTAAGGCTGCGGTAGAGAGCTATGACAGATTTTGCCTCAGTACAAGGCATTGTATGCGCCTTACTGATAATGCTCGGGCACCTTACAAGTATGACGATTAAAATCACCTCAGATTTCGAGGGCCTATAGCAATTCTGTACTTTTCCCTGCTCATTCTTGTTTATATGACTGTGCGTTTATATGACTGTGCGATATGACAACTCCACAATTGAGTTCTTTATGAATAGAGCAGTGCTGCAACGGCGAGGTCATTTGATGGGATTAGCCGGTAGTATTGCAGTCGGCAATGCATTCTTTCCGTTGGCAGCTTACGGTCAACTGAGCGTAATCCCCGATGGCACGACGAGTACAACAATTGTGTCTGGCAGTGCTGACTGTAGTGCCGACTGCACAATAACTGGCTCTAGTGTTGCCGGTGGCAACCTTTTCCATAGCTTTAGTGAGTTCGGTATCCCCTTGGGTGTCACCGTCACCTTAGATGATGCCAGCAGTCGTAATATTTTCGCGCGGGTAAGCGGTCAGAACCAAGCCTCTACGATTTTGGGCAGCTTAGCAGTGACCGGTAGCGCTAATCTATTTCTCCTAAATCCATCGGGGATTGTTTTTGGCGAGAATGCCTCTTTAAATCTCAACGGTGGTTCGTTTATTGCCACGACTGCTGAACGGTTAAGCTTTGAAGATGGGGCACAGTTAGTCGCTGGAGATTCTACAGTGCCGGTTCAGCTCACTATCAGTGCACCCACTGGCTTACAGTTTGGTAGCACGGTAGCGCCCCTGGTAAATCAATCCCAGGCCAGTACGCTGCCCTCTGGCATTCCGATTGGCAATACTTTGGGCGCACCTGCGGGCTTAAGGGTCAATACCTTTAAAACCCTTGCCTTATTTGGTGGAGACCTCTCGCTAGAGAGTGGTAACTTGACTGCCCTGGGCGGGCAGATTGCGCTGGGAAGTGTAGGATCTGGCAGTCAGGTGAGCATACACTCAACTTCAACGGATCCAGGCTTTGAATTCGGGTACGAAGGGGTTCTCTCGCTCCAAAATATTCAGTTGAGCGATTCATTGATTGATGTGGGAGGTCCCGGGGGCGGTCAGATTGACCTACAGGGGAACGAAGTAACACTGGATCGCTCGGGTTTATTCGGTGCGACGCTGGGCCCCCTGGCAGGTGGTGAAATCGACATTGAGGCGACAGCGCTCACATTAGATAACAGCACGGTTCAGGGGGTTACCCTGACACCAGCACAAGGGGCATCAGTCAATTTCAAGATTGATAGTTTAAGCATGAGCAATGGCTCAGTGGTTTCCGCTGAAACCAAAGGTCCTGGTGATAGTGGTGATGTCAATATTCAAGGGATGAGTCCTCAAGGACTAGAGCAGAGCCCCGTTAATGATGTCACGCTGAATGCAAGCTTTATTGGTACTGAAGTAGGGCCAGGGGCAACTGGGCAAGGTGGTTCACTTAACCTTCGTTCAGTCAGCTTGAATTTACAAGATGCTGGTATCTTGGCCAATACGTTTGGGGCAGGAACGGGCGGTAGCTTGGAGATAACGGCAACTCAATCAGCGAGTTTACAAGGCAACTCTCAGATCTCGGCAGTCGCTAATGAATTTTGGCAAAATCCCAATGCCCCGCAAGGCATCGGGATACTAACACCTGATGTGGGAGATGCTGGAGATATTCAACTCGATGCAGGCCAGATCACTCTTGCTGATGGCTCCCAGGTGCAAACTACGACGTTCGGCAGTGCCGGAAATGGTGGGAAGATTACCCTCCGTGGAGAGGCTGCAACCTTCGTAGGACGCGCTCCTGATGAACGGAACAGTGGTGTTTTTAGTCAGGTTGAGCCCGGAAGTACCACGGGCAATGGTTCCATGAGTGAGGGTGGCAGTATTGAGATAGAGGTTGAGAGGCTTCAGTTATTAGCTGGTGGACTCGTTAGTGCCTCTGCTCTGGTTAGCGGAACTGCTGGAAATATCACGATTAATAACGCCGATCGTATCGAGATTGTTGGTGATGCTATCGGTTCCTCAGGGCTTTTTGCCATTGGAGATGTCAATGGACAGGCAGGTAACATTGAGGTGACGGGTAATCAGCTAAGACTGTCATCTCAGGCTCAAGTGACGGCCTCTACACAAACTGCTGATGGTGGGAATGTCTCCTTGCAGCTGGCAGGTAGTACTATCCTTCGGGACAGTAGCGTCATTTCGGCACGGGCTGGAGAGGGGGGGAGTGGTGGTAACGTCAGGATTGACTCAGACTTTTTAGTGGGCATTCCCTTTTCAGATGGTGACATTGCCGCCAGTGCTATTAATGGTCCGGGTGGCAATATTACAATTAACGCTACCGGCATTTTGGGGTTTGACGAAAGACCAGCCACCTTGGGCAATGGCACCAATGATATTGATGCCAGCTCTCAGTTTGGGACTGATGGTACGGTTACCATCACAAATCCCGAGGTTGATCCTGGTCAAGGCTTGGTTGCCTTATCCCAAAATTTGGCAGATTTATCACATCAGGTGGGTCATGCCTGTGGCACAGCAAATTCTTTAGCCGCTAACCGATTCACGGTTAGTGGACGAGGCGGGCTGCCACCAACCCCCGCAAGAATGCTTAGGGAAAGACGCCTCTTTGCTGATGCTGCTCCGGTCGGCCAAGCGCAACCACAAATAGGTGACTCAGCGAGCAGTGGAGCTATTCCAACAGAGTCTATTTCAACAGAGGCACCTGTGCAGATAATAGAAGCCCAGGGCTTGGGCTCGGATGAATATGGAAGGCTAGCGCTCATCTCCCCGGCAGATGCTGCCAGGGGTGCTGGTTCACCCGGGGCTTTTTACGCTAGTTGTCAGGGGATATCTAGTTAATTGTGCCCTTCAATGATGTCGTTGAGATGACTGAAAACACTGTCTATATTGCTTGCCATTTCTAGTCAAAAATATGTCGTTTAATCGCCAGCGCTCTTTGGTATTTTCTTTTTTGGTGGCCTTAGGGTTAGCCATTAGCATTGCCTTACCTAGTTTGGCGAATGTCTCCTCATTAAGACAGCCTTCTACTGCGGACAACACAGTTCGAGGGCTGCTAATCACCCAGGTTGAGGCCTCCTATTCGGAGATGACCCAACAAGCACAAGCATTTTATGAGGCAGGGCAATACACGGATGCGATCGCTACCTGGCAAACATTGTTGAATGCTTACCAACGACAAGACGATACTCTAAATCAGGCCAGAATCTTGAGTCATTTGGCCCTGACCTATCAAGCCTTGGGAGAATGGGACGAAGCCTCACAAGCGATGGCCACAAGTTTACAGAAAATGCCTCATGGTCTTGGCACTCATGCATCGGTAGAACAAATTGCGGCGCAGGCCCAGATTCTGAACAACCAAGGTAATCTACAGCTCAATCAAGGGCAGCCTGCAGAAGCCTTACATAGTTGGCAACAAACTGAAAGTCTCTATCAACAAATCAATAACTCGGTGGGCGAAATTCAGGCTCAGCTCAATCAGGCTGAGGCAATGTATGACCTAGGCTTTTACCAGCGAGCGGTCACCCTACTCAGAAGCGTGGAAGATGCTCTGCAAGAAGATCCTCACTCTGAGCTGGAAGTTGTTGCCTTACGGCGATTGGGGAATCTGCTCCGGATGGTGGGACAGATGGATGCCTCGCAGAAAGTGCTGACCAAAAGTTTAGCGACTGCCCAAACCTTACAACTGCAAGAAGAGATAGGTGAAACCCTTCTTAGTCTTGGTCATACAGCACGAGGACAACATGATGTGGAAGCGGCAGCCGCCTATTACCAACAGGCCGTCAGCTTATCTCTACCGACGGAGACATTCCTGAGGACCCAGCTAGCACAGTTGAGCCTATGGGTATCGACCGGAGAAGCAGACAACGTACGACGCCTCTGGCCATCAATCCTTGCTCAGTTCGATCAGCTACCAGCTAATCACACCTCCATCTATGGTCGAATCCAGCTGGTTGAGACTTTAGGGCGATCGCATCAATCTGAGACCAAGGATATCGGGCCTGATGCGATTACCCTTGCGCCAATATTAGCTGAGGCCGTTGAACAGGCTCAAGAAATTGGCGATCGCAAGGCAGAAGCCTCTGCCCTAGCTGGTTTGGGGAAACTATATGAACAAACACGCCAGTGGGCGATTGCGACTGATGTGACCGGTCGGGCATTGAACATGGCCCAAACATTACATGCCCCGGAGTTGGTATACCAATGGCAATGGCAACTGGGGCGGATTTTAAATCAGAAAGGTAAACGGTCAGAGGCCATTGCTACCTACAGTGACGCCGTGAACGTTTTGAAAACATTGCGGGGCGATCTGGCGACCGTGAACTCAGATGTTCAATTTTCTTTCCAAGAAAGCATTGAGCCTATTTATAGAGAACTGGTGGGTCTTTTATTGCAACCAGAGGCCAATAAACCTTTGGCCCAAGCGAATTTAGAAAAGGCTAGAGATGTGATTGAATCACTTCAGTTAGCCGAACTGGATGATTTTTTTAAAGAAGCATGCCTAGATACCCAACCGATTCAAATCGATGAAATTGACCCTCAGGCGGCTATCTTTTATCCCATCATTTTAGACGATCGCTTAGAGGTGATTCTCCGCTTACCAGAACAACCTTTAAAGCACTATACAACGGCTGTTTCCCAAGCATCGATTGAAACGCTCTCGGGGCAGCTGCGTCAGGCATTAGTGATTAGCAGTCGGCGAGATTATTTTGCGCTTTCCCAGCAGCTATATGATTGGCTCATCAGACCCGTGGCGACAGATCTTAAAAGCAGTGGCGTCAAAACACTTGTTTTTGTATTAGATCAGGCTTTACAAAATATCCCGATGGCGGCCTTATATGATGGGCAGCACTTTTTGATTGAAGACTATGGTGTAGCGCTAACCCCTGGGTTAAAACTTCTTTCTCCCCAGCCTATTCCAAGGGACAACCTGAAAATTTTAGCAGCAGGTCTTTCGGAGGCGCGTCAAGGCTTTTCGCCTCTGAGCTATGTCCTCTCAGAGATTGAAGCTGTTAAGGCAGCGATCTCTCAAGGAGCAGTACTACTAAATCAGACTTTTACCCGTGAGGCTTTAGTTAAAGAACTACAAACCTCGACCTTTCCCATCGTGCATATTGCTACACATGGCCAATTTAGCTCTACTGCAGAAAATACTTTTCTGTTGTCTTGGGATAACCGCATCAATGTAACTGAACTTGACCAGGCACTCCAAAATAGCTCTTTCAGTAGAGAAACAGCGATTGAATTACTGGTATTGAGTGCTTGTGAAACGGCCACAGGTGATAAACGGGCCGCTCTTGGCCTCGCCGGAACAGCTGTGAAGGCCGGTGCACGTAGTACCATAGCAACCCTATGGTCAGTGAATGATGCAGCTTCTGCTGAACTGATGGGTCATTTTTACCAGGCGCTCACTGACCCCGCAATCACTAAGGCAGAAGCACTGAGACAAGCCCAGCTTAGATTGCTGCAATCACCTCAATATAGTCACCCAATCTACTGGTCTCCATATATTTTATTGGGCAATTGGTTATAGGTGTTCTCTGTTTACTCCCATCTATGTAATTATCGATAGCCCTAGTTGGCTTGCCTGAGTTGTGAGTGCGATCGCATAAGATAATCGCTTCAGCAGATGTCTTGAGATGCTTTGGGCGGCCCGAGCGATCGCATTCGCGCCTTGAATGTTCAGATTGAGGCGATCGCACAAGAGCAGCAGGTCACCTATGTGGATTTGCATCCTGCTTTTAGCGACGATACGGGCAATTTGCGGGAGGAACTCACGACCGATGGGTTGCATTTGAACCGTTTTGGCTATGAGGTGTGGCAGTTTGCGATGACGAACTAATGGATGGATAGGGCTGACGAGGCTGGATCTTTTTGTCTTTGGCATTTGTCTTTGGCATTTGTCTTTTGGCAACAGAACACGATCACAAATCAACGTCAGCTACAAATCAAACGTCAGTTACAAATCAACATCAGCAGACAGCACTGTGAAATAAAACCGGCTGCCTTGCCCCAGTTGACTCTCTACGCCGATAGTTCCGTGATGGTTGCGAACGATCCATTGGCAGGTTGCAAGACCAATCCCGGCACCTTCATAGTCGCTGCCATGCAGTCGATACAAAATATCAAAAATACGATCTTGGTATTTGGGTGAGATCCCCATGCCATTGTCTTGAACCCAAATCGTCCATTCTGTATTAGTTGTTCTGGTTGCTTTTATCTCAATGGCAGGTTGTCTATCCGGCGCACGATACTTTAGCGCATTGTTGATAAGATTTTGGAAGAGCTGCACTAGTTGAGTTTCAAGGCCAAGTACAGTTGGTAAATTGCCAACGTTAATCGTTGCCGAAGTTTCTGTGATCAAATCACCGAGAGTTTTAGAAACAACCTCTACAGTGCTGTTGAGATCAACTGGTTTTAGAGGACCTTTAATGGCTTCTAAGCTGCCATACTCTAACAGCTTATCCACAAAATAAACAGCACGATCGGCACTGTGGTTGAGCCTATTTAAAATATCTTGGCTACGGTCGTCCAAGACATCGGTAAGGTTCGCAATAGCTAATTGGGAAAAGATTTTCATCTGCCGAATCGACGATTTTAGATCGTGCGCAACCATGCCTGAAAATCGACTCAGGGCATCATTGGATTGTTTAAGTGATTCAACCGCTTCGTCGGTTTGGCGTTTGGCTTGGACGAGAGCATTTTCTAAGTCTTTACGCTTGTGCACGCGCATGAGAATAACGTCATATGTCGGCAGGTCCTTTTGCCTGTCCTCCTCCAATTTAGACGGCTGGATGTTTGCCCCTTTAGGGGTAGCCCGACGAAAATTAGCTAGTATCGGAATGCGATCACCTGTGTGAGAGCGCAGCTCAAAGTAGCATTCTTCTAGCTCCCCACTCAGCTTAAGCTGGGGAAACACATGCGACTGGAAGAAAATTTGGCCTGATTTTGGCAGTAGCTTGTTAATTTTTTGGCCTTCTAGTACCTGAATGGAAGTGCCTATCCATTGCCCAAGGGTTTGGTTCACAGCTTCGATAATGCCAGTAGCCGACAGGCGAAGATAGCCACAGGGCGCAGTCTCTAGAGCGGGATCCATTGTAGCTTTCTCAGTAGCTTGCTCAAAGGGTATCTAGGTATTGACGAATGGCCGCGATTGTTTCAGTGGGATGACTTAAGTGAGGGCAATGTCCGGTGGCAGAGAGTTTGACAAAGGTTGAGTTGGCAAGATGTTGATGCATGTATTCTCCCACTTCGTCGGGCGCGATCGCATCATCAGAGCACTGCATCACCAAACAAGGCGTTTGTACCTTAGGCAGGGCGGCACGGTGATCTGAATAGAACGTTGCTTTGGCAAAGGCTTTGGCGGTAATCGGATCCGTTGAACAAAAGCTTTCTTCTAATTCCTGTGACAGTTCAGGTTGGTCTCCATTTTGCATGATGACGGGGGCTAAAAAGCTGGCCCAGCCCATGTAGTTTTTATCCATGAGGTCAAGCATTTCGTCGATATCGGCCCGATCAAAACCACCCATATAGTTGGGCGGATAGTTGAGGTAGCAAGGAGATGGCGCAACCATGATCAGGTGGCTGAATTTTTTAGGCTGACGAATGGCTGCGATCGCACCTAGGAGTCCACTTACCGAATGCCCCACCAAAATCACATCTTCCAGCCCCAGCGCCTCAATCACCTCTAAAATGTCTTGCGCGTAGCCTTCTAGCTGGCTATACCTTTTGGGCTCGAACGCAGACAGATCAGACCGCCCGCTCCCAACGAGGTCAAACACAATACTTTTGTAGTCGGTATCAAAGGCTGGGGTCACAAAACGCCACATCGACTGATCGCAGCCAAAGCCATGGACGAATAGTAGAGTGCGATTGCCCTGACCTAAAACATTGACGTTATTGCGCTTAGAAATATCCATCGCAGGAGCACTCTCAAATCAAGCTGTCGCTTAAGTTTACTTGAAAACTACTGGTTGAATACGGCTGCTGAATACTGCCCCCTTACCTCAGCTCATTATTTGGTGTGATTCGTCGATTTTGAGGTAGAGATTTCGTTTGGTTAAGGTGCAAGTGCGATCACTCATAATATATTGCTCTCCACATAAGATAAGCGCTAAGGATTTAAGCGATTCGGCAGCGATACTTGAGATGGGTGTTGATGTTTGTGACTTGCTTTTAGCGACGATACGGGTAATTTGTGGGATGGACTCACAACCAATGGGTTGCATTTGAACCGTTTTGGCTATGAGGTGTGGCAGCTTGCGATGACGAACTGATGGGAGTCGATAAGCATTCCATAGAGTCGAATGAGTTTTAACTATTTCAAAAGAGTGCTTATTTCATAGGTCGGTATAATCTAAGTCCGAAGAAAAATAAATGATGGATATCGCTTATGGCTAAGGGCTTTGGTAAGGCACAACCGAAAAAAGAGAAGGGTGCGTTTTCACATTTTTGGGTTGTGGATGGCGAAGTGTGGGCTTTTAACAACAAAACGAGCGGGACGCTAAAGCCTTGTAAGCTGACGAATCAGTATAAGTCGGGTGATACCAAGGACCTGGATAAGGCGATGAAGGATTTAGCTGGAAAGGATGACGGCTTTTATAAATTTGGTGTGCATAAGCCGGGCGGTAAGGCTAGCTGGAAGTTTGATGAGCTATCGACGGCGACAAAGCGCTCGATTAATGCGACTAAGGCCCTGATGGCGAGTAAGGAAAAGGAAAGAGCGGCGATGCAGATTAAGTAAGGGGCTGCGTTCTGTTCTATTGTCAACGGCCTGATTGTTTAGTTCGCTTCAGAAATAGGGGCGATCATGGTTTGGGGTGTTCGCTTTTCACCGTACAGCAATGACTCGGCTAGCACAGCGAGGATGAAACTCTCCCGTAGTTTTTCCAGCTTATAATCGTGGCAATGCCTTTAGATTGACGTCTGTTCATCCTCCCTCAATCCTGCAATGCCTAGCTTTTTTGTCAGTTACAACAAAGCCGATAAAGCCTGGGCTGAGTGGATTGCTTGGACCCTGGAAGAAGAAGGTCATAAAGCCGTTATTCAATCGTGGGATTTCCGACCGGGTGGGAACTTCGTGCTCGACATGCAGCGAGCCGCCGCCGAAACCGATAAAACCCTCGTGGTACTGTCCGAGGATTATCTGGAGGCCGAGTTCACCCAGCCTGAATGGGCCGCTGCCTTTGCGGAGGACCCCACGAGCTTGCAGCGCAAAATTATTCCCATTAAAGTGCGGGAATGCGAACCGAGTGGACTACTGCGACCGATTGTCTATGTGGATTTGGTGGCGCTGGAGGCCGACGATGCTCGGCAAGCGCTCTTGGATGCTTTGCCAGAGCGCTTAAAGCCTGATGCTGAGCCCGCTTTCCCCAAGCCTGATCAGGCCGCGAAGCGTAATGAGCAGCCTGTCTTTCCTAGCGTGCCAAAGCCTTGGAATGTACCTTACGAGCGGAATCCATTTTTCACGGGCCGCGAGGCGGTTTTAGCGACCTTACATCAGCAACTGAATCAAGACTGCGCCGTTGCGATATCTCAGATTCAAGCGATTAGTGGGCTGGGCGGCATTGGGAAGACCCAAACTGCCGTGGAATATGCCTATCGCTATCGAGACGATTACGATGCAGTCTTTTGGGTGCGTGCAGATACGACAGTGGAGTTGAATAGTGGTTTTGTGGCGATCGCACAGCTACTAGACCTGCGCCAGAAGGATGATCCAGACCCAGATACCGTAGTGCAAGCCGTGAAGTTGTGGCTAACGCGACACCCGAACTGGCTACTGATTTTTGACAACGCTGACCAACCAGAGTTAGTCCAACCCTTTAAGCCCCGCTTTGAACCGACATTTGAGCCGACATCTGAGCCAACAGATACCCAAGGTCATTTTCTCGTCACGTCACGGGCTCAGGATTTTCAGGCGTTAGGCATCACCCGTCCGGTAGAGATGGAAACCCTGGAACCAGCAGAAGCTTTAGCCTTTTTGTGGCGACGCTCTGGTCGGGGCGAGTTACCCACTCAGCCCTCGGTTGAGGACACTGTGGCCATCCAAGCTGCTCGTCAATTGGCGACAGAGCTGGGCTATCTACCCTTGGCCCTGGAGCAAGCTGCCGCCTATATCGTGGCGAAAAAAGCAAGATTTCAGGATTACCTCGCCAGCTACCAAAAACGTAAACTGGCGCGTCTGGAGACTGCTAAACCCAAGCTGGGCAATTACCCCGATTCTGTTGCGACGGCGTGGACTCTCAATTTTCAGCAGGTAGAACAAACCGCCCCCGCCTCAGCCGATTTGCTGCGGGTTAGTGCCTTTCTCCACCCTGACGGCATTCCCTTTGAACTGTTAATTCAAGGGGGAAGCCAACTGGGGAATGCCCTGGCAGAAGTGCTTGCAGAAGCGGCCCTGGATCCCTTGGCTGTTAACGAGGTGCTGGAACCGCTTTGCACCTATTCCCTGATTCGGGTAGACCAGGCGGACAAGACTTATAGCATTCATCGCCTGGTGCAAGAAGTGGCCCGTGCTGAAATGGAAACAGAACAGACCCGTCAAGGCTGGCTTAACCGAGCCATCTTAGCCATCAATCAGCTTGTTCCAGAGGATGAGGATGTCAGTGTTGACTATCAAGACAGTTTTCAGCACTGGCCCCTCTTAAGACGATTGACACCCCATACACAGGTCCTGGCTAAGTTCTGTGAGGCCTCGGCCTGTCAATCATTAGAGGCCGCTCGGTTGTTTAATGGCATCGGAGACTACCTGCGAGAACAAGGACAATATGCTTTGGCAGAATCTCTGTTGCAGCAAGCCCATCAGCTCTATCAAGAGCTGCTAGAGGGAGACTATCTTGATATGGTCACTAGCCTCCACAATCTGGCAGTGCTCTACAAACATCAAGGGCGCTACAGCGAGGCAGAACCCCTCTATCAAGGCGCACTGGCGATGAATAAACGTCTGTTGGGCGACGAGCATCCCGATGTGGCCACTAGCCTCAACAATCTGGCGACGCTCTACTACAATCAAGGTCGTTACAGCGAGGCAGAACCTCTCTATCAAGACGCACTGGCGATGAGTAAACGTCTGTTGGGCGACGAGCATCCTGATGTGGCCATTAACCTCAACAATCTAGCGACGCTCTACTACGAGCAGGGGCGCTACAGCGAGGCCAAACCTCTCTATCAAGACGCACTGGCGATGAGGAAACATCTGTTGGGCGACGAGCACCCCTATGTTGCCACTAGTCTCAACAATCTGGCGGGGTTCTACTACAATCAAGGGCGCTACGGCGAGGCAGAATCTCTCTATCAAGACGCACTGGTGATGACTAAACGTCTGTTGGGCGACGAGCACCCCTATGTTGCCACTAGTCTCAACAATCTGGCGGTGCTTTACAAAAATCAAGGGCGCTACAGCGATGCCGAACCCCTCTATCAAGACGCGCTGGCGATGAGGAAACGTCTGTTGGG
>JAHQVZ010000010.1 GCA_019634055.1 Leptolyngbyaceae cyanobacterium MAG.088 | reverse complement strand
GTAAATCTATTGTGTGAATATAAAAAACACTTTTCTAAAGTAGATAAAGTTGAGTCAGAACTGCTTGATAGTTCCTTACAGACTACTAGGCATAGATCAGGTTTTAGAAAAAGCTGTCGACTGTATTCAGCAGATTGCGGCGCACATAGCTGCTGTTATCTAACATTTTCAACGGTTAGCTAAGTTGTGCCCATAGTGCACAACGCTATATATAAATCTTACCTGGCTGCTGATGTCCAACGTTATCTCTAAACTGCGGCCATATCTTAAGGCCGATGAATATATACATTTAAATGATCAAGGATTGCCTGAACATCCGCTTCCCCGCTACACCAAAGGGATGCGGGCAAATATTGCATTTTTAGAAAACCCGGAATGGTGCCAATATTATTTTGATACTCACCATCGAGATGAGACATTTCGTTCTCGCTGGTCGGCGGTAACTGGCAGCTGGGATGACAAGGTAGTTGTGGATGTGGGCTGTGGGCCTGGCAATGTCTATGCCACCCTGGGGGGCAATCCCAAAATGTTAATCGGTGTGGATATTTCCCCTAGGGCATTGAAAATGGCTGCAGATGTGGGCTATGTGCCCCTATTGGCCGATGCCCATAATCTACCGCTAGTGGATAACTGTGCCGATATTGTTATGCTCAATGCCACACTTCACCATTGTGATGATATGGCCCAGGTGCTCACAGAGGCGGCCCGATTGGTTAAACCAGGGGGCATCTTACTAGCCGATCAAGATCCACAGCGTTCTGCCTGGCATTTTATGGGGTTGGGTTTATGGCTCAGACAAATTCGGTTTCCCGTTTACTGGCTGATGCAAAGCCCCCATTATTTACCCGAAGACCATCGTATTGCTCGTCATGCTACAGAGGTTCACCATCAAAAACCGGGCGATGGTCTAGAAGCAGATTTTTATCGACATGTGTTAGAACCCCTTGGCTTTAGGGTTAACGTACATGCCCATAACCATGATTTAGGCGCTGAAGTATTACAAGGAAAGTTTGGCAAAGGGTCCTGGCGATTTCGCCTCAGCCAACGGCTCTCGGGCATTGACTGCGAGTCGGCGGCAGGGGCACAGTCGTTGATTTGTTTTGCTACCCATGTGGGGGAATAGGCAGTGACCATTGCCCTTAAACATAACGGGTTAACCCAATGCGGTAACGTTGTTTTTTAGTAATCATGACATCGCCAATTTCTAACCGCCCTTTACCGCGAATGGCGACTAAATCGCCTGACTTTAGGGCATGACTCGACTGGGAAATCGGTTTCCAATTAACCCGCACATCACCAGCGGTGATCATGTCTGCCATTTTGCTACGAGACATGCCAAAGCCTGCTGAGGCGACGGCATCTAATCGCATAGAGGCTTCGACGGTGGTGATTTCTTTTTTCTTGGGTTCGCGTACCCGTAGTTCGCTCCAGTCGATGGGTTTGGTTTTTACAGGCACCGACCGTACCTGGGTCAGGCTCATTCCTAAAAATTCCACCAGCTCTGGTACAACAATTATTTGAGCCCCACGCTCACCCAGTACAATTATGTCGCCTACTTTTTCACGTACAATGCCGGTGCCCAGCAGCGAGCCTAAAAAGTCACGGTGGGTGGCGGTATCAAACAAAAAGTTACCCGCCACACTGAGTAAAGCCAGAGGAATGTGCTGACCATCTAATGGAATTTCGGTGCGGGCAATGGTTAACCGCTGTCGCTCGGCTTGAGGATAGCCGCCCTGGGGCTGGGTATGAATATCGGTAAGGCGACCAAAGATAGCCTGGGCTTCGTAGAGTTCTGGCGGTGACAAAAAGTCAGTGGTGACGGGCTCCCATGTGCGAATGGCTTGATCGGCTTGATCGATAACATGGGTTAAGGTCTTGACGTTTTCGGCCCCCTTAAGCAGGTCATCTTTAGGCAGCATAGGCACAGGTCACCATAAATGAATACCTTAATAGTAAAGCGACAACTGCCAAATGGGTTACGGCCAGTGCCCATGGGTTGGGCTTATGCGATCGCATTAGTCCAATCAGAGACATCCAGGTTATAGGTCACTTCAAGCTGTCGCATGTCATCCTTGAGGGCATCGAGAATAAATTGCTTTTGAGTGGCGGTCAATGGTGGCAACGTTTTTTTCTTATTGCCTATGGGTTTAGACAGAAGCCTCCGCGCATTGTTTTTAATGCCATCAGGTATAAGCGTCTTTAAAGGCGTCAGATATTGTGCCTCTCTCAAAAAATGCCAAAAGGTATCCTGTCGGTAAGAATTTTGAGCATTGTGCACCTTGCTAAGCGAAAATTCAAAGGTGTCATCAATCTCAAGAAACTGACAAGTCTTTTTCATTAGAGCATTAGCATCATCTGTCTTTCTAAGGTCTTCTGTTTTTAACAACAAAATGTTGTCCGATGAGAATGCCTGTTCAAAATGGCGAATAATAGTGGCATAGCTGGTTTGTTCCAGCACCCTGGTCGGAACAGTATCCGGGGTTTCTTGGGCTAGCCACTTAGCATACCAACCTTGATAAAACCCCTGCTTTCGCATTGATTGAATTTTAGGGATTGGACTGCGCAAGATGTAGATAAATTTAAAGTTTGCATCCAGGGTCTTGACCCGTTGAATCACCTTTTCAACAATTGCAAAAGATTGCGTATAGCCTGGAGATGCTTCTAGCGCTATACGATGTGTTTGCGGCTCCCAGTTCCATAGACTTTCATAATAGTCAATTCCTTTTTCCCAGATAGAATCGCGATAAAAAAAGTCCACTTCTTTTATCCTGGAGGCCGCAATTTGTGGATGCTGAGACAGGTAGTTAAAAAGGCTGGTGGTACCACCCTTTTGAGTCCCTATAATTAAACAAATGTCATCTATTTTCATAGCTCAGTCAACCTTTCAATGCATCCCCTAGTAAAGCGTCAAACCCAAAAATCAGGCTTGGACCTTGACCCAAAATTAGGATTGGACACTGATGAAGAGAACAGGATAAAGCGTGACGCTTTATCCCTTTTTGTTCTTTACAGCCCCATCCTAGAGTCTTAATTTTAACGGACCACTAGAGGTAAATATAGTCAATATCCAAACGGGGTATAGGGGCAGTGTGCTTCGTTAGGCAGTAGGGCATAAAGGCAGAAATGTTATTTACTCAAGAACGCCCTTACTGCAAACCCCACTGCCATTGCCCACGGCCCATTGCCCACTGCCCATCCTCTTTTAGCGCACATTACCAGCTAGCTTGTTCTTTCTTGACATAGATGCTTTTTAGGTGCTTCTTGACGGTATTTTCAGAAATAAACAACTTCTGGGCAATGTCTTTATAGCTATTGCCCATACGCTTAAGGCACCATACATCGGTTTCACGTGTGGTGAGACCATACCGCTGGGCCTCATGTTGGGCAATGGCGGTCAGAGACTGCTGACGATTTTCTAAGGTAATGAGAAAACAATTACACGGTTTGTAGTCGCTATTATCCCAATCAAACCATTGCACTCTCCGATGAATGAGATCGCCATGGTCCGTGGCGATCTCATCTTCTAAAACAATGGTGTAATCGGCAGGAAAGAGATCAGATTCATCTTGCTGGTTTTCCATGAGACTTTGGCAGGGTCGCCAAAGAATATTGGGAATTACCTTAGAGTTAGAAGAGCAAGCCAGCTCTTCTAAAAAGAGTTCTGCCCGTTTGTTTTTATGTAAGATGGCTCCATCTTGGGAAACAATCACAAGGCCAAATGTGGAATTCTCGATGGCGGCTAATAGTAAAGCCGCTCGCATGTCAAAAGATGGTTTTGATTCATAGGCATTAGTGGGTGTTGTTTTTTGGGGTTGGGGTTTAGCGGGAGTAACTGAGGGAACAAATTGAATCTGATAAGCCATAACTAATGAAAAGTAATTGGCAAATAATGCAATCCAAATTTCGTTGACTGGACTAGCCGCGCCTGGAAGATTCGTATAAAAAGCTGACGTGAGTTAGTAGAAAATACGGATGACATTGATGGTGTTTTCCTCAGTGCCAATTTTGGAAAATCCGTATGTGGCTGTGACAGTTTTAAACGGCGGCATACACAAGTTCAGCTTTGCTAAAGGCGGACATATGGCATGCTGTTAAGGCATTGTCTGGGTGAAACTTCGGTGTACGTCTTTACTCAAAAAGGATCGTCAGCACTTGAGCCGACATTAACGCTAGCTTTATCAGCAGATGAGCGTACCCGCTCTCGATATCGCTACAGGTTCTCCGGTGGGATTACGGACAGTAACGGTCAGATTACAGACGCAGCTATTGACCATCTGGACCAGGGTGACGAGGATGAAATCTATCTGGAACTGCCGCGAGGAACGACGTTGCGGGATGGGGATTGCTTGACCGGAGAAGGGCATACCCAAGTACTAAGAATTGTGGCAAAACCTGAACAGGTGTTGACCGTTAGAGCGGTGATGAATGATCAATCGGCCGTATCGACTACCGACCGTTCGGGGTTGCAATTGTTACAAGCGGCGTACCACTTGGGGAACCGTCATGTGGCCTTAGAGGTGGGGCCTGATTATTTGCGTCTGGCACCAGACCCGGTGCTGGAGGCTATGTTGCATCAGCTGGGCCTATCGGTAACGGCTGAGACTGCACCGTTCCAACCAGAGTCGGGGGCCTATGGCCATCACCATTGATCAGCAGGCCTTACTAAAGCTACTGCAATTGACCAGTCCCGCTTTGCCGGTGGGTGCGTTTAGCTATTCAGAAGGGTTAGAAACGTTGGTATTGCACGGCCATCTCACTGACAGTGCGGCCTTGCATAAGTGGCTGGTGCAAGAGCTACGCTATGGTGCGGTGCGTTTGGATGTTGCGATCGCAACGCGCAGCCACCAAAACGCCCAAACCCCTGACCAGCTCGCCTACTGGAACCAATGGCTCACCGCCAGCCGCGACACCGCCGAACTCCGGCAGCAAAGCTGGCAAATGGGTCGCGCCCTGGTACGTCTGGCCCAAAACCTACACCCCGAACTGCAGCCCAGCTTCGACGCCTGCGGTACCCCCTGCAATTTTGCCGTCGCCTTTGGCATCATCGCCGCCCACTGGCAGATCGATCCCTATACGATGGCCCTCGGCTATTTACAAAGCTGGGCCACTAACCTGATTGGGGCAGCCGTCAAGCTGGTACCCCTGGGCCAGACCGATGGCCAACGGTGTTTGCTAAAGATGATCCCAGAGCTAACCACCACAGCACAAGCCAGCGTCAATTTACAAGATGACGAACTCTATGTCAGTGGCTGGGGTAGTGCGATCGCAAGCATGCAACACGAAACCCTCTACACCCGACTATTTCGCAGCTAAGAAATGGCAGTGCGCTTTGCTAGGCAGTGGTTTTTCCACCACGAAAGCTAGCTTGCCAAAAACTTTTTCATTTAGTTCATTTAGAAATTGGCCCTTGGCAGACCAATAGCTCAAATTTTTAAATTTCTCCAGCCATATCATCCAGCCCACCGTCCAGGCGGTAATGTAATTTAACCCTGTAATAGACAACCCCAGATCCCCTATTCCCTACATCCATGCCCTCTTCCCCCTACCGCGTCGGCGTTGCCGGTCCTGTCGGTTCTGGCAAAACCGCCCTGGTCGACGCCCTTTGCAAATCCATGCGCAATGACTATTCCATTGCCGTGGTCACCAACGACATTTACACCCAGGAAGACGCCCAGTTTTTGGTCCGTAGCCAGGCCCTGCTCGACCATAGTCGCATCGTCGGCGTCGAGACCGGCGGCTGCCCACACACTGCCATCCGGGAAGATGCCTCCCTTAATCTGGTGGCCATTGAAGATCTAGAAGGACGCTTTAACGATCTAGACCTAATTTTTGTCGAAAGTGGCGGTGATAACCTGGCCGCCACCTTTAGCCCAGAACTAGTAGACCTTACCCTCTACGTTATAGACGTCGCTGCAGGCGATAAAATCCCTCGCAAAGGAGGCCCCGGCATTACTAAATCAGACCTGTTAGTGATCAATAAAATCGATTTGGCTCCCATGGTGGGCGCAGACCTCCAGGTGATGGAGCGGGATACCAAAACCATGCGCGGGGATAAACCTTTCGTATTTACGAACCTCAAGGCAAACCATGGCCTAGAGACCATCCAGCAGTTCATTAAATTTCATGGACGATTGAGTGTAACCCAGCCTGTCTAGAAAACCTTCAATTATTGGCGATTATTCTCTGAAATCGTCCACTTAGGCCTGAGATTTATGATTGGCAAAGACAGGGCATAAAACCCAAACAAATCTGTAGAAGTCACAAACGTATCAACCGCTACATTCTTAGATTTCCTCAAGACTTACCATCACGATGCAAATACGTGTATCTACCGCTACTTTTTCAGACTATGTCTAAGTGGCTGTTCTTGATACATATAGGTGTGTGAGTCGTTAAAAGGTAAGCTCGATGACGAGGATTAATAGACGTAAGTTTTTGGTGTACGGCTCTACCGCCGTAGGCACCAGCATTTTGTTGAAGGCATGCGGGAATCCTGACACCGCAGCTGATGCACCAGCCGCTGACGGGGATGCCCCCGCAGTTGCTAGTAGCGATGGCGATACCATTAAAGTGGGTATTCTTCACTCCTTAAGTGGCACCATGGCCATTAGTGAAACCACCGTAGTGGATGCTGAAGAGCTAGCTATCAAAGAGATTAATGAAGCTGGTGGTGTCCTTGGCAAGCAGATTGTTGCCGTTAAAGAAGATGGCGCATCTGACTGGGATACCTTTGCTGAAAAGGCAGAAAAGCTAATCGATCAGGACCAGGTGTCTGTAGTCTTTGGCTGCTGGACCTCTGCTAGCCGTAAGAAAGTATTGCCCGTATTTGAAGCGAAGGACCACATGCTGTGGTACCCCGTACAGTACGAAGGTCAGGAATGCTCCAAGAACATTTTCTACACGGGTGCTGCCCCCAACCAACAGATTGAGCCCGCTGTAGACTGGTTGTTAGAAAACAAAGGGAAAGATTTCTTCCTGGTAGGGTCTGACTACGTTTTCCCTCGGACTGCTAACACCATCATTAAAGAGCAACTTAAAGCCAAAGGTGGTACTACCGTTGGTGAAGACTATCTACCCCTGGGTAACACCGAGGTAACCCCCATTATTACGAAGATCAAGGCGGCCTTACCCGACGGTGGCGTTATCTTCAACAGCCTCAACGGTGACAGTAACGTGGCCTTCTTTAAGCAGCTTAAGGGTGCTGGCATGGGTCCCGACAAGTACCCTGTCATGTCCGTGAGTATTGCAGAAGAAGAAGTTCGCACCATCGGTCCTGACTTCCTCAAGGGCCACTATGCTGCCTGGAACTACTTCCAGACCGTAGAAAGCCCAGCCAACGAGACGTGGGTTTCTAGCTTCAAGGCTGAGTACGGCGATGAGCGGGTAACTAACGACCCCATGGAAGCTGCTTACATCATGGTTTATCTATGGAAGCAAGCGGTTGAGAAAGCTGGTACTACTGATATTGCAGCGGTACGTGAAGCGGCCTACGGTCAGGTATTTGAAGCCCCTGGCGGTACGGTTACCATGAACCCCAACCATCACATTTCTAAGACTGTGCGCATTGGTGAAATCCGCGAAGACGGTCTGTTTGATATTGTGTCGGCAACTGATGGTCCTGTGGATCCAATTCCCTGGAACCAGTTTGTTCCTGATACCAAGGGCTTTGCCTGTGACTGGTCCGACCCAGCTAAGGGCGGCAAGTACAAGGAAGCCTAAGGCTTTCGTAGGTTAGTCAAAAGGGAAGAGTCATTTGGGGCTCTTCCCTTTTTTGATTTCACACGTGAATGGTGAATCGTGTAATTCGTTTGGCTTTATCGATTTAACAGATCATGCCCCATTGCACTCATACGAAATCCGGGTTGCCTGCGACCGATATCCCAGGGTACCCACAAGGGGATGCACCGACAGACCCGACTCACTACTCACCAATCACTACTCACTATCTTTTGACAGGTAACAGTTCGTGCTTGACGGTTTAATCAACGGCATTTTTAACGGTATTAGTATTGGTGCCGTGCTTTTAATTGTGGCTCTTGGTCTAGCCATTGTGTTTGGTCTCATGGGAGTGATCAACCTGGCCCATGGGGAGCTGATGATGCTTGGTGCCTACACTACCTATGTAGTGCAAAATGGCTTCAAATCCCTTGGCGATGGGATGCAAGATTTTTATATCTGGCTAGCGCTGCCGCTCTCGTTTCTAGTGGCGGCACTGGTGGGGTTATTACTAGAACGCACTGTGATTCGCCTACTCTACGGGCGGCCCCTGGAAACCCTGCTAGCCACCTGGGGGGTCAGTTTGATTCTCCAACAGTTTGTGCGCAGCGTCAGTTGGTCCCTGGTCTTTGGGGTTTTAACCATATGCGCACTGTTGTTTGGTGGACGGGCCATTCTCAACAAGTTTGTCAACCTGGGACCTCGTCAGAAACTGGCCAATTTTCTGGTGTTAGTGCTATCTGCTGCCATTGGCATTATCGTGGGTCGTGCTCTCAACAACAACCCGGTTCTAGAAAAGCCCTGGTTTAGTGCTCGCAATGTAGATGTAACAGCGCCTAAATGGTTGCAAGAAAGCATTAGCGTTACCGATACTCTTTCCTTTCCTGCTGCACGTATCTTTATCATTGCCCTGACAATCATTTGCCTGGTGGGGACATTCTGGTTTCTAAATAAGTCGGCCTGGGGTTTGCGGATTCGTGCCGTTACCCAAAACCGAGATATGAGTGCCTGTTTAGGGATTCCGACTAAAAAGGTAGATGCCCTTACATTTGCCCTGGGGTCTGGGTTGGCTGGCATTGCCGGTTGTGCTGTGACATTGCTGGGTTCGGTGGGGCCAAACCTGGGCGGCAACTATATTGTGGATGCCTTTATGGTGGTGGTTGTCGGTGGTGTTGGTAAGCTCATTGGCAGTATTGTTGCGGCGTTGCTCATTGGCATTGTTTCCTACATTGTGGGCTCTGGTACCTTAGTGCTGATATTGCCGTCCAGTGATGCCTTGCAACCCCTTATTGATACGGCCTTATTCTTTGCAGAAACAAGTATGGCAAAGGTGCTGGTGTTTGCGTTGATTATTGCCTTTCTGCAAGTTAAGCCCGCTGGCTTATTTCCCCAAAAAGGCCGCTCGGTGGAGGTGTAACGATGGCAGAAACAAGAGCTACAAACAAAAATCGCAAACGCACATTAGAAGCCAGCATCGTTATTGGTCTCACCCTGTTTCTAATTTTTGTTGCCCCGTTAATCTTGTCTGGTTTTCGCCTGGGGTTATTGGGCCGTTTTCTGGCCCTGGCCATTGTGGCGTTAGGTGTCGATCTGATTTGGGGCTACACTGGCTTGCTAAGTCTTGGTCAGGGGATTTTCTTTGCCCTGGGTGGCTATGCATTTGCCATGCACCTGCAGTTAAATTTAGCGGGAGAGGGTCTGCCAGAATTTTTTGGCCTCTATGGTGTTTCCCAACTGCCCTGGTTTTGGCAGCCGTTTTATTCCTTGCCGGTCACACTGATTGCCATTGTGGTGATACCGGGTATCGTAGCCGGACTGCTGGGCTACCTGGTGTTTCGTAACCGCATCCGAGGGGTATATTTCTCGATTTTGACCCAGGCGATGCTGGTGGTCTTTTTCAACTTTTTTAACGGTCAGCAAAAGTTGATCAACGGTACCAACGGTCTCACCACCGATACGACAATTTTATTTGGGCAGCAGGTGGGTAGCGATCGCATGCAGTTTGCCTTCTATGTCGCCACCGTCATTGTGCTGGCCCTCACCTATGGTCTCTGCCGCTGGCTTACCCGAGGTCGCTTTGGCCGTTTGCTCATTGCCATTCGCGATGACGAAAACCGGCTTCGGTTTTCTGGCTATAACCCGGCGATGTTTAAGGTCCTGGTATTTGCTGTAGCTGGTGGCATTGCGGGTGCCGCAGGTGCCTTATACACCGTTCAATCCAGCGGTATTACACCGCAGTATATGAGCGTCGCTTTCTCTATCGAAATGGTGATCTGGGTGGCCGTGGGTGGGCGCGCCACCCTCGGTGGTGCAGTGCTCGGTGCCCTGGTTGTTAAATGGGCCGAGGCCCTACTGAGTGAACGTTTTCCAGAAGTCTGGCTATTCTTTCAAGGAGCCCTGTTCTTACTGGTGGTGACGGTGCTGCCCAAGGGCATTGTGGGCTGGCTACGAGATGACGCGGTCCATCAAATTCGCGATTTGTTGGGTCTACAGCCCCAACTCAGCACCTATCCAGATCTGGAACTTGACCCCGATGTCAAACGCGAACAACACGAACTCGCTGGCAAATAACCCCCACGCATTTCCCACAATGTCTAACAAAATCCTCGAAATCGATAACCTCACCGTTAGCTTCGACGGTTTTAAAGCCCTCAACAACCTGACCTTCTCTATGAACGAAGGTGAGCTGAGGGTCATTATCGGCCCCAACGGCGCAGGCAAAACCACCTTTCTAGATGTGATCACCGGCAAAGTTCAACCCACCCAGGGTAAAGTCCGGTTCAAAGGCAAAAAACTGAGCGGTCGTGCAGAACACAATATTGCTAAGCTCGGCATTGGCCGCAAGTTCCAAACCCCCCGCATCTACCTCAACCTGACCACCCGCGAAAACCTGGAACTATGCTGCAACCAAACCAAAAGCGTCCTCGCCACCCTGCTTAAACCTACCCCCCAAGCCGAACTGCGCACGGTGGGTGGTCTGATCGAAACCATTGGCCTCGAACACAAAGCCGACAAACCAGCAGCCCTGCTGTCCCACGGCGAAAAACAATGGCTTGAAATCGGTATGCTGGTCGCCCAGTCTCCCGATCTGCTCTTAGTGGACGAACCTGTGGCGGGGCTCACCGACGAAGAAACCGAACGCACTGGCGAACTTCTGATTGCCTTAGCCGAAAGCCATTCCGTCATTGTCATTGAGCATGACATGGAATTTGTTCGTCAAATTGCGCGTCAGGTCACCGTGCTACACGAAGGCTCAGTATTGTGCGAAGGCACCATGGACGAGGTGCAAAACGATCCTCGGGTAATTGAGGTGTATCTAGGCACTGAAACCTCAATTACGTCCGACCAAATGTTGTTACTGCGCATTGCAGCCACCATGGCCTGGGCCGATGGCAACTTCGAACCAGCTGAGCAAGAAATCATTCTTGATCGCCTCAGTCGTCAGTTTGCCCAAGAATCAGCTGAACAAGCCGTCCTCAAAACCGAGTTAAAAGATTTACTCGCCAAGAGAATTCCTTTAGAAGAACTCGTACCTCAGCTAAAAACTCCTAACCAGCGCGAGCAAGCGCTAATGCTGAGTTACGAAATCATTAGTGTCAATCAAATTAATCAGAGAGAAGCTTTGACATACCAGACGCTCCTGAAACTACTCGACCTGCCTGCAGACACCGTAAGTCGCCTAGAAAACGCCACCTTAGAACAGCTTAGTAACGCCCATTAAAAAACGCTTTCCCATGACCACAACCGCCTCCCAACCTATCTCTACAGAGTCCTCTAAGGCCCCCATGCTCAAGATTTCGGGGCTTAACTTCTATTATGGTGAAAGTCATATTTTGCGAGATGTAGATCTCACGGTCCCCAAAGGACAGATGATTTGTTTGATTGGCCGCAATGGCGTTGGTAAGACAACGTTGTTGAAGAATATTATTGGGCTGTTATCCCCCAGGAGCGGTGCGATCGCATACAACGGCCAAACCATTAATTCTCTCACTGCCGATAACCGAGCCCGCATGGGCATTAGCTATGTGCCCCAGGGTCGTGAAATAATTCCCCGGTTAACCGTCAAAGAAAATCTTGTCATTGGTCTAGAAGCTCTGGGCAAGAGAGCGCCCAAAGCGAAAAGAGAAATTCCTGAGCTAATTTTTGAACTGTTTCCCGTACTAAAAACCATGCTATCGCGCATGGGGGGCGATCTCAGCGGTGGTCAACAGCAGCAATTGTCCATCGCCCGTGCTCTGATGGGCCAGCCTCAGTTGTTACTTTTAGATGAGCCCACCGCAGGGATTCAACCCTCAATTATTTTGGACATTGAAAATGCAGTGCGCCGTATCATTGAGACCACCGGCATTTCCGTCTTATTAGTAGAACAGCACCTACATTTTGTTCGTCAAGCTGACTATTACTACGCCATGCAGAAGGGGGGCATCGTTGCCTCAGGTGCCACCAATCAGCTTAGTAATGACGTAATTCAGGAATTCCTTGCCGTTTAGGTGTATTTTTTTACAGACATCCCCAACCGACTTTCAAAGGTTTCCTGTCGTTTTATCCATACAAAACCATGGGCTTTAGGGTTAAGCCAAATTTAGAAAACTCTTGCTACGTAAGCCATGCAGCCTCTATTACATAAAATTACAGAGCTTTGCATGGATAACCATTAATTGCCGTATCACCCCATCAGTAATTTCACTGTCATATTTATTAATACTGATGGGAAACCTCAGTATTAATAATGACGTCTCTTCATATTGATACGTTCAACTAGCGATATTTGCGGTTGATTAGTGAATCGGCGTACCTGCAGCAGAAACAAGCATCAGTAAATGTACGGGATAGGCATGCGGTGAGCCATGCCCGTTCTACGAACACTTGTTTCACTGCTTTTAGACGAGAGTCATTATGGGAAAAAGGCATCATGGTTAGACGCTACCTAAGAAAGCTGATTCCTGTCAGCATCAGAACGTTCATCTCCAAAATTGAGAGTTTTCTACTGTTTGAGATCTATGCCTACCGCTTTCTAGGCCCCTTTGTTAGCAAAACGTTGAGACAACGACAAACCCCATTAAATTATCTTTTTGTCATGGCCCCAGCTCGTTCTGGGTCTTCTTTACTAGGGCATATTCTCTACAATCACGCTGAGGTAACAGGCTATGGAGAAAGCCATGTGGCCTACGCATCAAACCACGACCTGCAGCATCTGATCTATAGAACAGCAGCCGTATTAGATGATTTCGATCCGTTGGCATGCACGTATATCGTAGACAAACTGGTCTGGGAATACCCCATATCCGACAGCATTCTGCAAAATCAACAGATTAAATTTATCTTTCTCTTGCGAGATCCAGCAGCCACTTACACCAGCACGGTGAAGTCTTTTTCGGGGCATGAGTCACCTGAGGAGGTCGATAAGTGGATAGCCTACTACCTTAAACGGCTAAAAACCCTTGAAACATTCGCCACCCAGATCAATAGCCCCCAACGTTGCCTAACATTAAGATACGAAGATTTGCTTGGTGATACTGAGCGGACCTTAGACTCTTTCCAAAGGTTTCTAGGGACAACGGCTCCATTTTCCGATAGTTATACAGTGGCAAAACATACCTCCCGCCTGAAATATGGAGATAATTCTGAGACAATTAAAGCGGGCAAAATCTTACGCAGAAAATTTCACCCACCGACCTTAAACGACGCTGTGTTTACGCCCCAAAAACAGCAGTCTGTGTATTCTGCCTACTCAGACTGTATTTCAGCCTTAAAAAAACACACTCAATTCCAGGGCAGCTATCTTTCTCAAACATCTGAAAACCTACGAACGTTGGCCCATAAAAAATCTAAAAACCTACGAACGTTGGCCCATAAAAGTTAACGTAATTTGCATACTCTTGGGCTAGTTTATAAACACTGGTATACTGCCATTAATTCACTTTGATGAAGGAAAAGTTGCACCCACAGGTGTGGCTTATTTATGCTGATTTTGTTGAGATATCTTAACTGTACAAAAGTGTCTCAATGTGATTTAGTCTACGTGATTTAATCGACACACTTGCTCCCCTTTCGTTAAGGAATACGTATCTGATGGTTAGTAATCAAGCTCGCTCCCGAGCAGTTAATTCTGCTGGCAGTTTCATGACTGATTTTCGTGATTTCTTGCTGCGTGGTAACGTCGTTGACTTAGCAGTAGCCGTTGTTATTGGTGGTGCATTTGGTGCTGTTATCACCTCATTTATTGGGGACATCATCACACCCTTATTGCTCACCCCTGCCCTCAATGCGGCTGGTGTTTCAGATATTGCCGATCTATCTGCCAATGGCATTAAGTACGGTCTGTTTTTATCGACAGTTATCAACTTTGTTGTAATTGCCTTTATTTTATTCATGATCATTCGTTCGTTTGAGCGAATGAAGCGCACTGAGGAAGTGGATGCTGAACCCACAACAGATGAAAAGCTCAACGATACATTAGGGCGTCTAACTGGTTTCCTTGAGCAGCGGATGTAAGTGACCCCGTAGGTTACGGATTCATTCAATTCGTTGAGTTAGCATAGTTGGCAGCAAGTTGGGGTCCCCGGCTTGCTGTTTTTGCTGCTAGCTTTGGCCACATTGGTTAGGATAATTCGTATCCCCTGAACGCGTTAAGCGACAACGCCAAGGTGACGTGCACATTGCCTAATGCATCAAGAGGTTTACGATAAAACAACTAACATCGTGCAGTTTGTCGTGGCATGATAGTTGATGTCATAAACTGCGTCCACAGTTCACCTATGGCTTTTTTAAGGAAAATTAACGGTACTGGACGTAGCCCAGGGTTATGTAGGAATGTCTGACTGTGACCTCAACCACTGCGACGCTTCTAATTTCTTGTCCTGACCAACAAGGATTGGTAGCTAAGATTGCGAACTTTATTTATGCCAATGGGGGTAATGTTGTCCATGCTGACCAGCATCGAGATGAACCCTCAGAGCTGTTTTTATCTCGCATTGAGTGGCAGCTAGAGAGTTTTAATTTGAGCAAAGATCTGATTGGACCAGCGTTTGACTCCATCGCTAAACCATTAAGGGCGTCCTGGGAGCTTCATTTTTCCGACCAGATCCCTCGGGTAGCGATTTGGGTGAGCAAGCAAAATCACTGTTTACTCGACTTACTATGGCGACACCAGGCAGGGGAACTAGCGGCAGACATTCCACTGATTATCAGCAACCATGAAACCCTTCGCCCCATTGCTGAACAGTTTAAGATTGCCTTTCACCATATCCCCATCACTAAAGCGACTAAAGCGGAGCAGGAAGCAAAACAGCTGGCCTTGCTCAAAGAGCATTCCATCGATTTAGTGGTGCTGGCTAAATATATGCAAATTCTTAGTCCTGAGTTTATTGAGCAATTTCCCAGGGTAATCAACATTCACCACTCTTTTTTACCGGCATTTGTAGGGGCAAATCCCTATCATCGTGCCTATGAGCGGGGGGTAAAAATTATTGGTGCCACTGGCCACTATATCACCTCAGACTTGGATGCAGGCCCCATTATTGAGCAGGATGTGGTGCGCGTGAGTCACCGCGACCAGGTTAGTGATTTGATCCGCAAGGGTAAAGATTTAGAGCGAGTCGTGCTGGCCCGCGCGGTGCGATTACATTTGCAAAACCGGGTCCTAGTCTATGGCAATCGCACCGTAGTATTTGCATAAGCGTCTTTTGGCCAATGTTCTGAGGCATTAAGCCATGGGCTATAGGCTTATACTCAGGCGCTCACTCAGTTCCTGGACAATCCAGTTAAATTCTCGTTGTGTCAGGCCCAGATCTTCAGATTTGAGGCGACAATAGTTGTTGGCCGCATAAATTTCGAAAGCCGGTGTAGAGGTATCTAGGTATAACTTTGTAATATTGTCTGGTTTAGCCTTAAACAGCGTCTTTCGCGATCGCAACAACGCTAACGTCTCTCGATAAATAAGCAACTGATTGTCATTCAAATAGATATGGACTTGATCGAGTAAATGTTTCCTGGCCGGGGTGGGCAAAAAGGTGATACCTGCAAACCCTGAAAGAATGCTGATAATGCTAGACAAGAGCCAGATAACGGGCCAGGCCCAAGCCAGGGCAACGCCAAAAAACAACGGATAAACTATCCAACTAACACCTCCTAACAGAGAGGAGGCAATACTAAACGTAATGGCAAGAACGCTTAAATCTAACCAGGAACCAGCTTTATTATGACGAAAGCCTTTTGCCGGAATAACAATATCTAACTTGTCGTCTTGTTGATTAATTAAAATACGACTCTGGGCCAGGGGGTGATTAACCAGTGGGCTGAATGTGCCCCTGTCTACAATAGTTTGTAAGCCGTCGAGGGCGTCTTTTGCCGATGACGGACGCTGACTGATATCAGGGTTGGTCAGCCAGCGTAACCAATGACGCATTGGTAGGCTAATATGCTTGGCCTTAGCCTCAAACTGTATCCGCATTTGTTTCTGTGGCAAATCGGCAGGATGGCACCCGGTCATGAGAAAAATTAAGGTAGCCCCCAAACTGTATAGATCCGACGCCGGTTCTGCACGACCACCAAATTGTTCTGGTGGCATATAGCCATAGCTGCCAACAATGGTGAGAGTCCCCGAGGCATTCAGTAACGGGACTTGGACAGAACCAAAATCTACTAGATAAAGCACTCCCTGGCTATGGGCAGACCGATCCCCAAGCAAAATATTACTGGGTTTAAGATCACGATGAATAATCGGTGGCATTTGATTATGCAGGTATTGCAAAATCGCCAATAGCCGCTGGGCAATGTCCATGACATCGGCTTCACTAAAGCGACGCCCCGCTTCCACATGTGCCTGTAGCGATTGCCCATCAATGTAACTCTGCACGAGGGCATACCCCTTAGCATGGGGTAAATCGATTTCAAAGTAGTCTAAATAATTAGGAATACCCTCATGGGTAAGGGATTTTAAGACTTCGCCTTCACGCTCAAACAGTCGTAAATTAGTCCATTCAAAATCACTATCAAAGGTGAGAATCTTAATAACGACAGGACATGTCTCTTGCATGTCATCAGCAAGCAATGTTCTGCGACCAACGGCTTTACCGAGTTCCTTACGGATTTTATAGCGGTCATTGAGTTCTTTCCCTATCCAAGCTGGTGACGATGTTGCTGCCATAGTCTGTCTCTTTTATTGTTCAATGGGTTGCAACCCAAATAACCAGTGGGTGACCTAGCCCAGTTAACTTCAAGCCAGAAATATCAATTCACTACGCTTGGCAGAAACTTTATATAATGCGAGCTTACTAAACAAACTTAGGCAAAGAGCATATCAAGACGAAAACGGGCAATTTTGCCAATTTCTAACAAGGCTTGCTGCCGTTCATTAACGGGGTCATTACACACTCGTTGTGCAAACACCGCAAGTATGGTCTCCTTTCTCTGCCCAGTGACTGCCATGATAAAGGGGAACCCAAATTTGGCTTGATACGTTGCATTCAGTTGTTGAAACTGCTCATATTCCGACGGACTAAGCCGGTCTAAACCAACGCTGGCCTGTTCTTTTACAGAAGCAGAGGCCATTTGCACCCGACTGCCTAGATCAGGATGGGCTCGAATCAGCGCTAACTGAGATGCCTCGGGCAGTTGCTCCACAATGGTCACCATGGCCTGGTGCAGCTGAGACAAATCCTCAAACGGACGCTGGCACCAAACTTGTTCTGCAATGCTGGGGGTAGCTTCAAATACGCCACCGAGGGCTGCAACAAATTCTGCCTGGGGCATTTGGTTGATGTCAATAATGCGATATCCCATAGATGTTATGGCCCTGATTTAACTGCCTCGATAAGTACTGTAGGACCAGGGAGAGCACAGCAGCGGGACGTGGTAGTGGACCGTGGCATCGGCTATCCCAAACTGGATAGGCACCTGATCGAGAAAGAGGGGCTCTGGCAAATGGCTGAATTGTTGTTTGAAGTAATCGCCTACAGAAAATCGCAGCTCGTAAACACCCACGGTAAAATTTTCGTTTATGAGTAGGGGGGTGTCGGTGCGTCCATCGGCATTCGTAACGACTGTTTTAACGAGATGCCCACCCTGCCAAAGTTCAATTGTTAGCCCCGCGGCCGGACAGCCTTGAGCCGTATTTAGCACGTGGGTGGTAAGCTTGCCTGCCATAGTGGACTTGAAGGGTTAAATTTTAATGAAATGGGCCTTTTTGGATTATTTTTGCGATCGCAGCCATAATTCGACCGCCATCTTCCTGGGCTAACTCCCCATACCACTGCTCCGTCTTCTCTAAGACCTTGCCATGGATCATATCTGCCCGTTCACGTGCCTTGAGAATAATCTCTGCCGTACGTTCTTTACGCTCAGCTTCATAACGCTTAAGGGCATCTGCCACACTGATATTAGTAGTGACCAAATTTGTGGTTAACGCCCAAGCATCTTCTATGGCCTGGCACCCACCTTGCCCCAAATCAGGCGTACTGCTATGGGCGGCATCCCCGAGCAATGCTACACGTCCTTTAACTAGCTGAGACAACGGTTCCACATCATGAATAGGAACACGATTAGTCTGGTCAGGATTTAAACGTTGAATTAACGTTTGAACCGGTGTAGCCCAACCGGCAAAATAATGACTTAATTCTGCCCGCATATCTGGCTGGGGTTGAACCGCTGAGGATAACGGCACATCTAGAAAAAAGTAAAACCGACCACCGCCCACAGGCATCATAGACGCGCGCTGACCATTGCCGACATAGATCACCCAGCTATTGTCAGGAGCCAACTCCGGTGCAGCTGCTATCAGCCCATTCCAGTTTACATAGCCCGCATAGCGACGGGTGACCGTTTCACCAACCACATAATTGCGAATAACAGAGTGGGTGCCATCGGCACCAATGACAAGATCACCCGTTGCCCGTTGCCCATCGGCAAAAACTGCCGTCGCCGTTGTATCCGTTTGTTCCACCGCCACACAGCGAGTATTAAGAGTCACATTCTTTGCCCCAAATGCTTGTAGTAACATCTGTTGCAAATCAGTGCGCGCCACCGGATAAGGACATTGCCCTACGGTCTCCACCAAGGGAGTAAGGCTAAAGTCGCTCAAGCATCTACCATCGTGGGTCAGATAGGCCATCCGCTCCATAGAACCACCAATCTGAGCAATTTCAGCCCCCAACCCCAGTCGATTGAGCACCTTGATACCATTAGACCAAAGGGAAATACCTGCACCAGCAGGGCGCAGCTCTCGCACTCGGTCGTAAATTTCAACGGTGTAGCCGGCCTGTTGAAGTGAGATCGCAGCCGTTAGCCCCCCCATACCGGCACCAACAACAATCGCCTTAAGATTGTTCATCTCACCCTACTCTTGCCATTGCGCACAAAACCAACTTAGCTCCCATGCTATATTACGCGCAGCGAGCGTGAACAGTTTACCCCCATTCACAATTAGTCAATCTGGGAGATCTTTCGATGGAGAAAGAACAGCTTTTGACCCAAACAATGGCATTTCTCTTATGCACCACCCCTGAAACCACGTTAGGCAGACTATTAGGGCTATGTTTAGCATCTAAGGTAGATGCTAAACGATCAGGTAAAGGCCCCCTAGAATTTGCCGAGGAACTCTTTGAACATCCTGAAGAAATATTCTCCTGGATTATCGAAGTAGTTGATAGTGACGATCTATATAGCCTTGAAGAAATGGTTGCTCTCTCTGAAATGGACCTGAAAGATCCCGAAAAATTCATGAAGGCATTGTTGGATGAAATGACCGTCTTAGACACCCAGGGGTTGTAGCGTGGACGCAAATGAAATCAGCTACCTATCTACTATGCCTATCTACTATTAAGTTCAGCGATGCAGCTGATTTCATTTGCGTTTCTAGCATTTCTATATGATGAAACCCCAACTATTTGAAGGAGTGGCCGCGTCAAAATTAGTCAGTCTAGAATCTTTTCACGAAGGTTAAAACCCTAAGGCTGTAGCGGCTAGCCAGCATTAGCCAGGGATAAAAAATAGGCTTTTGTACTGAAAACCGAATAATTATGGCTTGTTAAGCACCTAGGCAATTTCCAAGAAACTGTGTCACGATCGGTGTAACACATGGTTGGTACAGTTAAGCGCTTCAAGTGTTGTCACTTCCTAGACCTCTACGTTCTTGGAAGATCACACTGTTTTTAGACCCATTGAGGAGATGACCTATGTTTCTACGTAGCACATTGCTTGCTTTAATTTTGCCCGTTTTTGTTGTGCTCCCAGGTCAGGCTGCTTCAGAAGAAGATCTACAACGCCTAAAAATGACGGGTTCCTGTGCCTTCTGCGATCTTGCTGGTGCCGAATTGCAAGTATCCCACCTGATTGGAGCTGATTTGCGAGGCACAAACTTACAAGGCGCTAACCTTTCTGGAAGTAATCTAGAGGGTGCCGATTTGACCCATGCCAACTTAGCAGGTGCGAATCTAAGCGATGCCTTTTTGACTAACGCCGTTTTTGAGTCTGCGATCTTAGATGGTGCCAATTTGTCTGGCTCGGCGCTCTATTTCACCGATGTCACCAACGCATCCCTTGAGAATATTGATATTGCTGATGCTCAAGTTGTAGGCACACCCATCAGCGTTGGCGGCCCCTACGAAGATTACGAAGAAGACCTAGATAATTAGTCGTCGTCGGCTAAGCGCTAATCACAATTCACCGCCCTGCCCAAGCTTTTAAGCTTGATGCCATGGCTAGAGAGGGTGTTAAACCGGCATAATCGAGCGTTGGCAGGCAGGGCAAACCGCATGGATAAGCAGCTGACAGTCTAACAGGTGATAACCCGACTTATCGGCCATTTTAGCCCCAGCTTTCAGAACTGAATCATTCTTAAACTCAATTGTTTTATTGCATCTAACACAAATGAGGTGATGGTGATGGTGAGGAGAAGGCTGATTAATTTCGTAACGTTTTTGACCTTCGGCTAATTCTAACTCTCGCAAAATGCCCATGCGTGACATCAGCTTAAGGTTGCGGTAAATAGTAGACAGGCTAATGGGCTCGCCTTCTTCCTTGAGAAGCTCGCATAACTCTTCAGCACTCAAGTGCTCACCCTTGGCAACGTTTTGAAACGTATTCAGGATCGTCTCCCTTTGAGGAGTCATACGCCATCCCCGTTCGTGAAGCTCAGCCTTCATTGCGGCAGGGGTATAGGAGACCATAACCATTCCTCTGTGAAATGTCATTAACTTAAGCTTAATGCGAATATAGCGAAATCTTTGGCCATTTGCAATAGTTTCATCTTATTGCAAATAATATCTAAAAGTTCATGGAAGAATAATAGAGACTCACATTCAACCATTTCATGTGGTTAGGTCCCAGTCCAGTTGGGATGAATCAGAGCGCTTGGTTAACTTGAAACCTAGGTTTTCCAGCCGCTGAATGCCATATGCTTTTGAAAAAAGGCACTAGATGAACTTGCGTTTTAGCAGACTGAATTCCTCCGATAGAATTACTTGGGACTCTTTTCTATTAGCTGCTAAGGTATTACTTGAGAAGCTTTCCTATTAATGCTGACCATGTCGCATAAGTTCATTTTCTTTTGTGCCACTGTGATGTCATTTGCGATCGCAGGCTGTAATAATCAGTCGCAAGAGGCTGCCACCTCAAAACCTGCGGAGTCAGATGCCGTTGTTAATGTTTATTCAGCCCGTCATTACGATGTAGACGATGACCTCTTTGCAAGCTTTAGCCAGCAGTCAGGCATTAAGGTTAATATCGTCGAAGGTAAGTCAGATGAGCTGATTGAGCGGATCACAACCGAGGGAGAAGCCAGTCCTGCCGACGTATTTATCACCTCAGATGCAGGGCGACTTTGGCGAGCGGAACAGGAAGGAATTTTTCAGCCAATTTCATCGGCTGTGTTAGATGAAAAAGTACCTGCCAATCTTCGCCATCCCGACGGTCTATGGTATGGCTTAACCAAGCGAGCGCGGGTAATCGTTTATAACGTAGAAGCAGTTGATCCAGCAGAGCTATCCACCTACGAAGCTCTAGCTGAGCCCGAATGGCAAGGGCGCGTATGCGTTCGTAGTTCTGGCAATATCTATAACCAATCCCTGTTGGGGTCTTTGATTGAAACCATTGGTCTAGAAGAAACAGAAACTTGGGCCCAAGGATTAGTCAATAACTTTGCCCGGGATCCTGACGGGGGTGATGTGAATCAAATTAAAGCGGTAGCGGCAGGCCAGTGTGATGTTGCAATTGCTAATCATTATTATTGGGCTCGTCTCGCCAAATCTGACGAACCCGAGAGCCAGGATGTGGTGTCAAAGACCGCTGTGTTCTTCCCAAACCAGGAGGACCGAGGAACCCATGTAAACATTAGCGGATTTGGGATGGTCGCAGGCGCGAAGCATACAGAGAGTGCGATCGCATTTTTAGAATTTCTTGTCAGTTCTGAAGCCCAACAGGTTTTTGCCAATAGCAATAACGAATACCCTGTTGTGGAAGGTGTTGACATGGATCCCATTGTGGCAGAACTCGGTGATTTCAAAGTGGATGAGGTGAATGTGTCTGCCTACGGTCGTAACAACCCTGAGGTGGTTAAACTGGTTGACCGAGTGGGTTGGCAATAAGCTGTACTAGGCCTTAATTAATGCTGTTTCAAATTCCTGATGTCCTGTCTGCAGAAGAACTAAGCCAAATTCAGCAGGCGTTGGCTAAGGCTGAGTTTGTAGATGGCAAAACAACAGCTGGCTGGTATGCCAAACAAGTTAAGCACAATCAACAGCTAAAACGGGGCGCTACCCCAGACCTAGAAGCAACTGTCAAAGCCGCCCTCAGTCGTCATCCGTTGTTTCAAATAGCCGTGCGCCCTAAACAAATTCATAACTTGCGGTTTAGCCGCTATGGTGTGGGGATGTCCTACGGTACCCATGCAGATAATGCCATGATGGGCAGCTATCGCTCAGATATTTCGTTTACGCTGTTTCTCAATGATCCTGAAGCTTACACAGGTGGAGAACTCGTCATCGAAGCAGCCGATGATGAAAAAGCTTATAAATTAAAGGCTGGCAGCGCCATTGTTTATCCTTCATCGACACTACATCGAGTCGATACAGTGACCCAAGGGCAACGGTTGGTTGTCGTGGGTTGGGTACAAAGCCTGGTACGTGATCCCGCTCAACGGGAATTGTTATTCGACATTGATACTGTTCGGCGTTCACTCTTTGCACAACAGGGCAAAACAACAGAATTTGACCTACTTTCTAAAAGTGTGTCAAACCTGCTTCGATGCTGGGCTGAATAGCGAGATTTTATTGAACAACAAATTCAAGATTTCGATGTAGACACATTTATCATGACCTCAATGTTCACCATGATGCGTCTACAGCACTGAGCGGAATCACACCAGCTGAGGGTGAGCCTTAGGGGCCACTGTCCTTCTGACTGCTATCCCATTGTGTGCCCTTAATAAGCGTCCTGCAGTTCGTAGAAATCTGGTGAAATGTAGTCTTTACGCATGGGCCAGCCGACCCAGTCTTCAGGCATCAGTAAACGCTTCAGGTTTGGGTGACCTTCGTAGATGATGCCGTACATGTCATAACTTTCACGCTCTTGCCAATCAGCAGCCTTCCAAATCCAATAGACAGAAGGAACCTTAGGATTTTCACGCGGCAGATAAACCTTAATGCGGACCTCATCAGGACGGTCAGCATTATCGCTAACCTTAAGCAGATGATAAAAGCTAACCAAGGGTTGGCCAGGGCCTGCATCATAGGCACCCTGACACTGCAGATAGTTAAACCCGTAGGCATAAAGTGCCGTACAAAAAGGGATTAAAAACGCCGGTTCCACCTTGAGGAGCTCTACACCCAGGTGATCTCGTTCCATGATCTCATGGGCAAATCCCTGTTCAGTTAACCAGCTTGATACGGGGCCTGCTTCAACTAGCGTACCGGCCTCTTCTGAGGCAGGCTTAATTTCTTCATCAGCCATTACCTTTTTCCTCCTCCTGAGCGACTTTCCCCGACTCGGGTAAATTCATCGGCATCCCCATAGCCTGCATCAATTCCTTGGGAGGAGCCTCACGGCTGTCAGAACGGATATATTCACCAGTCAGAATCGGAGCCACAGACTCCATCTTGTGATCGCGGGTGTAGTAGCGGTGAGTTTGCTCCAAAACGCCGCGCTCGCGCATGGACTCATTAGCTATCTTCTTGCGCAACTTAATAACAGCGTCAAAAATTGCTTCGGGGCGTGGGGGACAGCCAGGGATATATACATCCACAGGAATTAGCTTATCCACACCACGTACTGCTGATGGTGAATCAACGCTAAACATACCACCGGTAATGGTGCAGGCTCCCATAGCAATCACATACTTGGGCTCAGGCATCTGCTCGTAAAGCCTGACTAACGCTGGAGCCATCTTCATAGTGACCGTACCAGCTGTAATCAGCAGATCAGCCTGTCGCGGACTAGACCGGGGCGCTAGTCCAAAGCGGTCAAAGTCAAATCGAGACCCCAATAGGGCAGCAAATTCAATAAAGCAGCAGGCGG
This sequence comes from Leptolyngbyaceae cyanobacterium MAG.088, assembly GCA_019634055.1. Classification (GTDB taxonomy): domain Bacteria; phylum Cyanobacteriota; class Cyanobacteriia; order Phormidesmidales; family Phormidesmidaceae; genus Leptothoe. The sequence goes on along the minus strand of JAHQVZ010000010.1, from coordinate 13,411 downwards.
TGCCGTAGAGCAACGGAAACAAACTGGAAAGCCTGGTCCAGTTGTAAATGTCATCAACGGTGGTCAAAATGACATTTTCTGAAAGTTCCTGTGTGACGGCTGGCGGGGCGGCTGGATTCATCAACCGCTCGTTATCACCAATCAAGGAACTGTCCGACGGAGATTTTATGACCATTCCAATGCTCCTTTACGCCATGCGTAAACCAAACCGATAAGCAAAATTGCAATAAAAATCAAAGCCTCTATAAAGGCAAGTACACCCAACTTATGGAAGGCGACTGCCCAGGGGTATAGAAAGACGGTTTCAACGTCAAAAATGACGAATACTAGGGCAAACATGTAGTAACGAATGTTGAATTGAATCCAGGCACCACCAATGGGCTCCATCCCAGACTCGTAAGTAGTGCGTCGAGCAACACCCGTGCCCTTGGCCCCCAGTAACTTAGCTGCCAGCAATGCTGAAACAGGTACCAGGCTACAAATAATCAAAAAGAGTAGAAAATATTCGTATCCAGTTAGTACAAACACGCGTGTATTGTGATTTCCTCTTAACGGCCTATTCGCCCCCAATAAGCTTACTGCTATTCTAGTCGGCTGTGTAGGCCAATCCGCCTGTGATAGAAAAATCTGACGATAAAAATTACCAGCTTTATCTATAGAATTTTCCTAAGGTGAGGATCACGACTTCTACATATGTCAGTAGTCGTAGCTCGTATGTAATAATTGTTTACATGACGCTATCGGAACCTTTCATGAGTACTGAGCCTGATGCTAATCCACCGGTGGATGCACCTGAGACTGAAGAACCGTCTGCGCCACTCACCCCCTATGAGATGGATCGTTATGAGTGTCGTCCCTGTGGCTATATGTATGAGCCAGTTAAAGGGGATGGTAAGGCCGATATTCCTCCGGGAGTGCCGTTCAGCGAATTACCGCTCAAATGGCGTTGTCCGGTGTGTGGCTCACGCCCTAAGTTATTTAGTAATGTTGGTCCGGCAGGTAAACCTTCGGGCTTTAGTGAAAATTTAGGCTACGGTCTTGGGGTCAATGTCCTCACACCAGGGCAGAAAAATATTTTGATCTTTGGGGCTTTAGCGACAGCCTTTATCTTTTTTATGAGTTTGTACGGTCTAAAGTAAGGCTTTGTCGAGTGGACGAGTTACCTTTTTGGAAAAGCGCCTCGTTTGCTCAAGCTGAATTTCATGTCTAAAAAAATTGTTTTTTGTCTAAATTAGTGGAAATGCAAACGGGTTTAACGGGCTTTTTTAATGGGCGCTGGGCCATCGGGCTAAAGCGACTGATGTTAATTGCGATCGCAATTCTCACCGTCGGCTGTACAAAATTTTTCCTACCGTCCTTAGGTGCTAATCCATGGCAAACCATTGCCCTGGAAACCGACTCTACCTTTTCGGATGTAGCCTTTACCAAAGATGCCAACCACGGTTGGTTAGTGGGTAGTCGTTCCACCTTATTTGAAACCAATGACGCTGGTAAAACTTGGGAGCAAAAGGTTTTAGACCTTGGCGATCAGCGCTATACCTTTACCTCTGTAAGCTTTAACGATAACGAAGGCTGGGTATCTGGCTTGCCCAGTGTACTGTTGCATACCACCGACGGCGGTAAGTCTTGGGCTAACGTGCCCTTGAGTGCTCAGCTCCCCGGTGGCCCATTGATGGTGACAGCCCTGGGGCAAGGTACCGTTGAAATGGCCACGGATGTAGGCGCAATTTATCGTACAGAAGACAGTGGTCGCAATTGGACGGCACTGGTGCAGGCAGCCGTGGGTGTGGTGCGCAATATGACCCGCAGTGCCGACGGTCGCTATGTAGCCGTTTCCTCGCGAGGGAACTTCTACTCTACTTGGGAACCAGGCCAAGCAAGTTGGCAACCCCATAATCGAGAAAACTCCAAGCGTTTGCAAAATATGGGCTTTACCAGCGATGGCAATCTTTGGCTCATTGCCCGAGGTGGACAAATGCAGTTTAGCCAGCCTGATAATGCCCCTGACGCCATTAAGTACGAAACCTGGGGAGAGCCGCTTCGTCCTGAAATTGGTTCTAGCTGGGGTTTCTTAGATGTGGGCTATCGCAACGATGACGAGCTTTGGGTAAGTGGGGGAAGCGGTACCCTACTAATGAGCCCTGATGGCGGTGAAACCTGGTTAAAAGATGACGAAGCTGGTGATGTACCGTCTAATTTATACCGAATTAAATTCTTCGGTAAAAATCAGGGGTTTGTGCTGGGTCAACGGGGCTATTTACTGCGCTATACCCCTGAAAATGCAAAGGTTTAAGCCCAATAGTATTTATCTTTGAATGAACTCTAAAGGACAAAAACATGAAGTAATCCTTAATCGTTGCTTGATAGGGATATGCTCTGTTCTTTATGATGTTAATAAATACTTCCCACACCTTAGACTACAGTTTTTCCATTCTGGAGACCTTTAGTTCTAGTTTGGATGTTATTACGCCTATTCGCTGTTAAGAGGAGATTGAGCCATGGCAGGTAATACCGGAGAACGACCTTTTTCAGACATTATTACCAGTATCCGCTACTGGATTATCCACAGCATCACCATTCCCGCGCTGTTTCTTGCCGGTTGGTTGTTTGTGTCCACTGGTCTTGCCTACGACGTTTTTGGTACCCCTCGTCCCAACGAGTACTTTCCTAACAACCAGGTACAGGTACCTATTCTTGATAACCGCTATGAAGCGGATAATCAAATTACCCAGTTTGGTAATTAACCCCTTTTGTAGATTGTCAGTTGAGATTGGAATCCCCTTATGACCAGCAGTAATCCGAACGAGCCCATCGTATATCCTATTTTTACGGTGCGTTGGCTCTCAGTTCACGCCCTTGGCATTCCCTCAGTCTTTTTCTTGGGTGCCATTGCTGCGATGCAATTTATTCAGCGATAGGAGATCACTGTGGATAGAATCCCGAATCCAAATAAGCAGCCTGTTGAGCTAAACCGAACGTCCTTGTTCCTTGGTTTGCTTCTAGTTTTTGTTACAGGTTTACTGTTTTCCAGCTATTTCTTTAACTAAAGCTGACGGGTGTAGATGGCTGAGCCGTCTACACTCATTTTCATGAATTCAGGTAATACATAGAGGAGATAAATACATGCTTAAGGATGGCCGAATTCCCCTTTGGATTGTAGCAACCGTTGCAGGCACAGGCGTACTCGTTGTGGTTGGTCTATTTTTCTATGGTGCCTATGCTGGTGTTGGTTCTGGTGTATAACCCTAACTAGCTGTAAATCTAGACGATTTTCAATTTAGATAAATTGCAAGGTCGTTCTTACACCGTAGTAAACCTATTGCTAGATGCTCAAAAAGAGTCAAATAGGCGTTGAAAAGCCCCTCCAGGTTAAATTAGCCTGAGGGGCTTTTCCATTCCATATATGCATCAGAATGTTTGCTGCGGCTCAACCCATTGATGAGGCCTAAAACTGTAGATAACAGACTATTACTATATACAAAGCAATCTGCCGTTGGCACAGTCCCTCCTTTGGAGATAGGCATTCAGCAGATTGCTACAGGTAAGTATTTTTAGATAGGTTCGACAGATATAGTGACAACCTATGCAGACGTTTCTTCCTGCTCTACATACAAGAACATAGCGATCATAAACGCAAACGCATGAATCGCTACGATGGGCACCATAACCTGGGGCAAAAGGGATGTATCCATATATCGAGTCTCCTATCTCTCAATAGCGAGCAAATGCTCTAAAGATTTAGCCGTTTTCACATCCAGAGCTACATTTTCCCTGAACAAGTTCAGAATTTAAACTTGGATGTAGGTCTAAGACCTAGCACTTAATTTACTGCGATTTGAGGCGGCATATGTCAATTGTGTAGAAAGTTTGCATGGAATATACGAGATATGTCGGGACGTTACATGCAACGCCCCGACAAAATCAATCAAATATCCCAATCATCAAAAACTGATAGCGCATCGTCCGGTGGCATCACCCGTCGGTTTTGAACAACTTTACGGCTTTCTTGCAGGGTAGTCATATCAACCGAAATAGCAGCAAATTGCAACTCTAAGCACCCTTGAGGAACCTGTAGCCGCATCAGGGTCTCAAGTTCATTATTGTCGTTGGGAATAAACTGCATCAACAAACGAGGGGGCTCAATGACCGTACGTGTTTGTAAATCGTTCATCCATACTTTGACATAGGGTTGATAGTCTCCAGCAGGGATACGCACCCTGATGGCGAGCCAATCGCCAGCGACCAGTTCTTGCTGGGGGACGTCTAAGGCCGGGGGCAGGACTTGAACTGGCTCAGTTGGTGTTTTCTGCTCGTCTTTCTTAGGGCTCCAACGAGACGGTTTTGGGGTGGGTTCATGCACTACAAACTCATTGCTCTGTCGGTTACCTTCGGTGCGGGGCTCAGAGAATTGTAAGGCTCGCTTTACCTCCAGAGACTGACGGTAGCCATCTTGGGTAAACAAGCTCAGCTTTTGCCAGAATCGTTCCCTGAGTTGTAAGCCCTCAAAGGCTCGATCAATACTGGTCGCGCCACTAGCAGTAGTCCGATTCCACCTGGATTCTGTCTCGGCTTCACTAGCAAAAGCGCCCGCATTAGATGCGCCCGTATCTGAGGAACTTTCAAGAGGCGGCGACGCTGCGGCAAAGATTTCCCCATTAGAGGTCGGCTCTTCCAGGGCCGCCGTAGCGAGTTCCAGGTCTAAATCGTCATCTTCGATACTGCTAAGTTCAAATATTTTAGGCTCAGCAAATGGCAGCGGCTCATCTAGCCGTGCATCTACTGGCGCAGCCTTTGCCGGAGAAGAGTCTTCCCCTAAGGGCGGGTCAGGGTAATCAAATTCATCGATATCAGCAGATTCATCCTGTAGCGTCTCTAATAGGCCCTCTTCTGCTGGGGGCTCTATGGGCAGGTCTGCTGCTGGCAGGTCTGCTGCAGACGTGTTTAAAGTATGTTCAGCTGATGCTGCTGTTCTAGCAGGCATAGCATCACCAGCTTGATTAACGTCAGAACTATCATTACCGATAGGAAACCTGGGTAGTTCTGGCTGGCGATCGGGATCATCAAGCTCAGCATCACCAGGGGGCTTAAGTTGGGGCGGCAGGGTTAATCCTTCAGCAGGAATGATTTCTTTGGGAACAAAAGGGGTATCACTTGTAAGTAGGGCTTCTGCTTTTTCTGAAGGCGGCACAAATGCCTCGGTAGACCCTGGAAAAATAGAAATTTCTTCTTCAAACCCCAGGGTAGATTGATTTGAGATCGCATCCAGCATTTGAGCCAGCCCCAGGGTAACTGTAAAAGAGGCCGACGTTAACGCTGTATGGTCCGCTGAGTTAATTTGACCAACCAGTGAAATAGCCCCTAAAAGCACCTGAGTAGATAATTCATCCGGCAAGGTAACAGTAACTGCAAATGGCGATGGCAACGACGATGGGCGAGTTGGCACATCAAAGGCCACATCCTTCACTAAGGTGGCTGTCTGTGGATCCCGTAATTCCACCACAAGCTGGCTGTTAGTCAGGGGAGGGCCCGCCGTTTGTGAGAATTGGCCAGCTAAGGTCAGCGATTGCCCCAGTTGGGTAACATAGGCCTGCTGTTTTAACCTCAACTGACATTCAGCTTCCTGGCTAAATGTACCTGTCGTTAAATTATTTGGAATATCATCATCGTCAGACAGGGTCTCAGAACCAGCCCCCAGGGATTGATTTTGATCATGGTCAACGGCTGTCTCAGCCCAGTCAGGATCCCAATCATCTTCATCACGAGGCGTTACCTGAAGCTGTACAGAATATTGCCAGCCCCCTTCACCTAGAAAGTCATCGATAACATCAGGGCTATTACATTCAATTTCCCAGTGCCCAGGGCTCAGCTGCATAAATGGAAAAATAGCTAACAGGCCTGAATCATTGGTATTAGCTTTGCGCTTACGAACACGACGGCGAGGGGGCATTTCATCAAGCAGGAGTTGGCTAACTCGAATTTCCACAGACCTACTGTCATAGCTCGTATGAGCTGCCATACGATAGCGCCCTTCTAAAATTTCTACCTGCCTTGATTCCAAAGGCAGCCAGGTTTGATCGCCTTCCTGCTGAATTAAGAACTCCCAATAACGCATCCTAAAATACCTGTCAGAGACCTGCCCCTATCACCTGTAGCTATTGGCATACACCAGCCAACTAGCGACAATATAGGGGCAATCCTAGCAAACATAGCTACGATTCTCACATTTTTCAGCAAGAGTCTTGTTTTTCCTTATATTGTGCATGGGTTAGCTGTAGCAATGCTAAAGCAATATAACGAAATGCTCGCTCTGGTGTATGAACCTAGGGGTAGTTGGCAAAGAAACTTAGCCTGCTGTAGGAAATTATTGCCTGCTGCAGGGAATTACGACCTAAGCGGCTGTGGGCTGCTAATGGCATAACCTTGAGCATAGTCTATGCCTAAGGACTGCACTGTTTCTAAAACATTTGGGTTTTCAACATATTCAGCAATTGTTTTTAATCCCATAATGTGACCAATATTATTGATCGATTGCAACATGGCACAGAGGACGGCATCTGTCGGGGAGTCTCTGACAAATTTACCGTCGATTTTTAGGTAGTCCACCGGCAAGTGCTTTAAATAGTTAAACGAGGACATACCGCTGCCAAAATCATCTAGGGCAAAGTGACACCCCATTTTCTTGAGTTTCAAAATCAAGTCAGCGGCCTTCTGTAAGTTTGAGATCGCCAGGGTTTCAGTAATCTCAAAACAAAGGATTTGAGGATTTATAGGATACTGTTCTAGCTGCTCTTCTAAAAAGTCGATAAAGCTCTCGTCATTGATGCTAGACCCCGATAAATTGACACTGTAAATTGTTTGAGGTTCAGGCGTATGGGATACCAAATAGGTAAAAAAGCTCTTTACTACCCACCGATCAATCCGAGGCATTAGGTTATAGCGTTCAGCGGTGGGCAAAAATGCCATCGGCGGTGCAATCTCCCCGGTGTGCTGATTGGGTAGACGTAGTAAAATTTCACACAAACGAACCGCCGTCGCGTTAGGGATAGCCGGTTCAATCGTCTGAGAATACAGGTGAAAGTGATCTTCATCTAAGGCTTCTGTCACCCTCGAAAACCATTGAACATCTTCTGTTTGTCGGCTGATACCAGCGTCATCTGGGTGATAGACTTGAACCCGATTTCGTCCCTTATTTTTTGCGGTATAGCAGGCTGCATCGGCTAATTTCATGACATCTTCACTGTTGGTGTAGTTAGACGTAATGGGGACAATGCCAGCACTCACACCAATACTAAACACCTTGCCATCGTAGAGAAAGCGATATCCTTGGATACTGTTACAAAATGACTCTGCAATTTGGGTAGCACGCTCCAGTTTGCAGTTATATAGCAGTAAACCAAACTCATCGCCGCCTAAACGAGCTAAGACATCGGTCTGACGAATTTTTTCTCGCCAAAGGTCAGCCACTTGACGCAGCAGCATATCACCCGCCGCATGGCCGCAAGTATCGTTAACCGCTTTGAAATGATCTAAATCCAGATAACACAGCATGTGCTGCGCATCAGAATCAACAAGTTCATTAACGGCACTATCTATAGCACTGACAAATTTTTTACGATTAAAAAGTTCCGTGAGCGGATCGTGAGACGCTTGCCAGGCAAGCTGTTTAGCCCTACCTCGCTCTTCGGTTACATCATGAAAAACAAGTACAGTCCCTAAGACTTCACCACTATCGGTGCGAATCGGTGCAGCTGAGTCGCCAATGGCAAACTCTTGCCCCGTTTTAGAAATCAAGGTGGGATGGTTGCTTAGACTGATGGCCTTTTTTTCTTTGATAGCCTGTAACGCTGGATTTTTTAGAGGTTGCCTGGTGTTACTATCAACGATTTGGCACACTTCCGAAATTGGGCGGCGTTTGGCATCCTTAGCTCTCCAACCTGTTAGTTGCTCAGCGACCGGATTAAAGTCTTTAATATTGCCATGCTCATCGGTAGTAATTACGGCATCACCAATGGAGTGAAGGGTAATTTGAGCCAGTTTCTTTTCTTGGTGGAGAGAGTGTTCTAATTTTTTACGTTCAGTAATGTCAGTTTGAGAACCAGCTATGCGATATGGATGCCCCGCGTCGTTCCACAGGGCCATGCCCCGCGTTAACATCCAGCGATAATCACCATCGTTATGAAGAATACGATACTCACATTGAAAGTTAGGCCCATAGGACGCTAAATGAGCCTGTAATTTATGCTCAAAGTCTAATCTGTTCTCAGTATGGATGCGAGATAGCCACTCCTCAGGGCTGTTACTCAAAGAGCAATGTTCCAGCCCTAACATTTCTTGCCAACGGTGAGAATAGCAAATGCTATTGGTTTTTAAATCCCAATCCCAGATACCATCATTGGCCCCTTGCAGCGCAAGAGCATAGCGTTCTTCACTGATTTCCAGCTTTTTTGTAAGTTCTGTGCGCTCAATGGCATACTGAATTGTCTTAGCCAGTAAATTACCAACATCAACATAGCCTAGTCTTTGTAGTCGCTCAGTAGAGAACGTATCCGACTTGACCAGGTAATCTTGGGCCCCTTCTTGGAGTGCTGCGATCGCAACATTTTGATCTTGAATTCCTGTGAGCACAACCACAGGCACCTTAGGCACCAGAGTTTTTAATTGCTTAACCAGCTCTACGCCTTGACCATCTGGCAAGCATAGATCCAATAAAACCACATCAAAATTGTTATCCTCCGATTCCAGGGCCTTGATGGCTTCATTAAATCGCTCAGTATGATGCAATGTAGTTTTGATCACTTCAGATGACGATAACAGTTCTTGAAAAAGCTGTGCATCCGATAGATTGTCTTCAATCAGTAATGCGTCTATGCCTGCTGCCATTGGTTTCTTAGGTATATTTAAGGTGAAGGAGTGTATTAAAAAAAGATGGAATAAGTGTTTTTATTTGTCAGACTGATCTGTTCATAGCATTAGCTTGCCAGATACACGCTCACAGATATTGGCTATATAGCAGAGAAAGAATAAAAAACAGACTCTCTGCCAAAGGACTACATTGACTGTATTCATTAGCCTAGAGCTATAGTAAAAAAACTTGTTGCAACTTGAATATCGCAAAAATACCTATTCTGAAAGAATAGTTGTTATATGAGTAGCTATAGTGCAAGCACTGATTTCATACGCTGACAATTTATTTGTTATGCGCTGTGTTGAGTAGCGAAACGATTACAGCGCTATAAATTTTGGGGCAACTGCACTGTCTTCAGCCAAAAGTCCTGAATTTTTTGAGCAATCTGCTGATAATCACTAAAATTTGTAGGTTTAGTAATATAAGCATTAGCATGGAGCCGATAGCTCTTTGCAATATCATTAGGTGTAGCAGAGCTTGATAGCACAATGGTTGGAATAGTCTGCCAGATCACATTTCTCTTAATTTCCTCTAGAACTTCGTGCCCTGTCTTTCCAGGCAAATTAAGATCTAGCAAAATCAATTGAGGATATGCTTGGATGCTGTTGTCAAATTGCTTTAGAAACGTGAGGGCCTCGTCTCCAGTGTGCGCAATTTGGATAGGCCCATGACAGCCCACATCGTCAAACGCTGCAGACAATATCGCCGCATCTGTAGGTGAATCTTCTACTAGAAGAATGGTTACGTCCATCTTATGTGGTCAGCCATGCCGATACCTATTGTTCACTGTAAAGCAAGGATCATAACTAAGCTAAGAAAATAAAATATGTCTCATAAGTAAATATTAAGTTTCATCTTGATAAGCATCTATAAGCAGGGTGAAATAAAAAGTAGACCCCTCTCCTGGAGACGATTTTAGCCAGATTTCACCTTGATAGTGCTCCACAATTTTTTTGCAGATAGCTAAACCGATCCCATAGCCTTTTTGTTCTTGCTGGTTATGCAAGCGTTGAAAAAGCTTAAAAATTCGATTTTGTTGGTCTTGTGGAATACCAATACCGTTGTCATGGACACTAAATAGCCAGCCTCTAGCTTGCGGTTCCGCCGTAATATGGATATGGGGTGGTGCTGAACCTCGAAATTTAATTGCGTTACTAATCAGATTTTGTAGCAGCTGTACAATATGGTTTTTATCAATATAGAGTCCAGGCAAGGCATTGTGTGTAACAGTTGCGTGAGTTTCAAGTCGAATTAGCTTGAGGTTCTCTAAAGCAATTTTAAGCGCTTGTTCTAGATCGGTGAGCGTATTGTTCCACTGTGTACTGTTAATACGAGAAAGCTCAAGAATGCCATCAATCATGGCTTTCATTCGAGTGCCGCCGTCAACAATATGTTTTATATATCGTTTAGCAGATGTGTCCAGGTGTTGACCATAGCGCTGTGATAACAGCTGAGAAAAGGCGGTCATTGCCCTAAGGGGTTCTTGCAGATCGTGGGAAACAACATAGGCGAATTCCTCTAAATCAGCATTTGAATGGGCTAAGGCCTCCGCTTTTTGAGCCAATTGCTGCTCAGCTTGTTGCCGGTCTAGTATTTCTGCTCTTAGCCGTTTGTTGACTTCTATCAGTTCTGTTGTTTCAGTAACAAAAGGACCATCACCAGGTTCTCGCTCAATCAAAATTGTTAAAAACTCTTCTGTCGTCTGATTTGCCGGGTGTAAACAAGCTTCTATGGTGACTGAGTAAGCATGACTATCAGTGCGTGTAACCTGACCACTATGTTTGGCATCACCATGCTTTTTTGCCTGCTGTAGGGATGTCTTGACAGGCAATCGTAGCGAAGTAGGGAGTAGGTGGACGATGTCTTTGCCTATGGTTAATTCAGTTTGAGTAGCTATCAAACTGAGGCAATCTCCACAGATATGGAGTAAATGATTTTGTCGATCAACCACTAAATAGGTGGTTTGACGATGGACAAGCAATGCTTGAAAGGCTCTATTAATTAGAGAATCAGCTCGTTGGTTGTCTTGCAATGGTTGCCACAGGGGTGAAGTTCTCAGAAATGGAAGCAAGGCCAACCCCGTGCAATTAGTCGGGGCGAATGCGTAGGCGAGTTGTCTCTAAATAATAGAATCGGAGAGGCATAATTAATACCTCTCCGATTCAATCTAAAATATCTTAATAATGATAGGGGCAATACACTTAGATTAACCCTATAAAATTAAGCACCCATAAATTAGGCTCGCTCAACCTACCAGCTAGACTTAACTACACCAGGTAGCAGCCCTTGATGAGCCATATCGCGCAGAGCGTTGCGGCAAAGGCCAAAATCACGGTAATAACCGTGAGGGCGACCTGTTAACCAACAACGGTTATGTAAGCGTGAGGGTGAGCTATCACGAGGTAGCTGTTGAATTTTACGGTGGATTTCTAATTTTTCTGCTTGAGAACCAGCGGACCTAAAGGAACTTAGAAGTTCCTGACGCTTGGCTGCATACTTTGCAACTGCTTTTTCGCGCTTCCGCTGGCGCGCAATCATGCCTTTCTTAGCCATTGGGCTGATAATTTCCTAGGGGTTACCGATACTGATCAGAGCCTTCTATATTAGAGGATGTCTTCCAATTTGGCAAAAGTGAACTCATCAGAGCATGACTTTAACGTTCTCGCTCGTTGAAGTCATCTTCAAGATTAAACTTACTCAGCCAATTGAATAGAACGACCATACAAATAAGTATGCTAAAGCCAAGTACCCCAACGATCATGCTTCAAGTCAAAGGGTTTTATAACTATTATTACGATTTACACGGCAAGTATTCTTATAAATCAGAACACTTATGCATCACATCAGCAGCGTAGCGTAACGCATTCAATGGATATGAACTATCCTAACTTGCTAAGAAAAGACAATAGTTAAGATACAAACCGCCTAGGTATTTTTTCTGATAGTTTTTGCCGTTTTAGCAATCGTTTTCGCCTTAATTAATTTTTTGCCAGCCGAGCACCATTCAAATAGCTGACAACGTTCACAGGCTGGATTGCGGGCATCACAGACAGCTCGGCCATGGTAAACCAAGCGAATAGACCAATTCTCCCAGTCGGGTTGAGGTAGGAGTTTCATCAAGTCCTGCTCAATTTTAACCGGGGTGTCGTGCTTGGTCAGTCCAAGGCGATTGGTGATGCGTTTGACATGGGTGTCGACAGTAACCCCAGCATTGATACCAAAGGCATGGGCCAGAACCACATTGGCCGTTTTACGGGCTACCCCTGGCAGGCTAATGAGTTCGGCCATTGACTGTGGCACATCACCGCCAAAATCAATAATGATTTTTTCACAGGCGGCACGAATATTTTTGGCTTTATTACGATAAAACCCTGTTGATTTAACGTAGTGCTCTATTTCACTGACGTCTGCTTCAGCGTAGTCTGCTACCGTTGGAAACCGTTCAAATAGATCGGGGGTGACTATATTAACTCGTGCATCGGTGCATTGGGCCGATAGCATGGTAGCAATTAACAGCTGTAATGGATTGTTGTAATCCAATGAGCATGGGGCTTCAGGGTATAACTCTTTGAGCTGTTCGAGAATTGCTAAGGCCCGTCGCTTTTTAGTAAGGCGCGGGCGTTTTGTCTGGTCAGCAGTCACGAGAAATAAGGGAGCCTACTGAAAAACATTTTGGAAGATTTCTAAACGGGTAATATCACGAGCAATTAACATACCCCCTAAGCCCAGAAACAGCAGTAAACCTGTTTGCATGACACTTTCTTGTAACCGTTTTGGCAATGGCTTGCCCATCAAGGCTTCTACCAATAGGAATGCTAGTTGACCACCATCTAAAGCTGGCAGGGGCAAAATATTGATAATGGCCAGGTTAACGCTGATTAAAGCAGTGAACGGAAATAGGTCGATAATGTCTGTGTCTGCCATGGTACGACCCTGATCCACGATTCCCACAGGGCTTGATACTTGGCTAGACATTTCCGAAAAGTTGGTTGCCAGGTCGAAAAAACCTTGAGCTGTGCGCACAAATACATTTTGAAATGCATTAGCCGCATACTTGAGTACGTCTACAGGATTACTGGAACGTTCATAGATGGCTCTGCTATTAGGCAATAGTTGAACGCCAATAATTGGCTTACCTTCGGGGGATAGATCCGGTGTTACCGTCAGGTTAATTTCTTGTTTTCCACGCTGAACTAACAAGTCAACGGGTTGATCTTGGCTGGTTTGAATAATGTCGATTAAGGTTTGGACATTTTCCTTCCCCTTATTCAGCGATTGACTATCGACCGAAAGAATAATGTCTCCTGCCTTGATACCAGCCTGAGCGGCTGGTGAAGTGGTAGACATAACTTGGGGAATCAGAACACCAGGCTCAAATACAAAGTCTTGGGGAACGCCAACACTCGTGAACTGAACGACAAAGACAAGGTAAGCAAATAGCAAGTTGGCAATGACACCGGCGCTCATCACAATGGCCCGGTCCATCACTGGTCGATTTTGGAGCAG
>JAHQVZ010000081.1 GCA_019634055.1 Leptolyngbyaceae cyanobacterium MAG.088 | reverse complement strand
TCAGATGTCGAGGCCCCCTCCCGTCCCCCAATTCTGGGGGAGGCTAGACTCAAAGCCCCCAGAATTGGGGGTTTGGGGGCAAAATCTGCGAAGTCAAACTGCTTATTTGTATCTTATAAAAGATTGAGTTCACCCACTTATCTAGATAATGTTTCAGGTCGTGTTGCAAACGATAGCGCGCTCGAACGATGCGAGATTTAACAGTACCCAAGGAAACACCGGTAACCTTGGCAATCTCTTCATAGGAGAGTCCTTGAATCTCTCTCAAAATAATCGTAGTTTGAAATGTGCTTTAGGTAGCTCAAGCAATAGCGGCTTGCAAATGCTCATAAAACTCATGGGTCATCATTTTATCTATGGGGCTAGAAGCATCTGATGCAATGTCCCAATCAATCTGACTATTCCCTATATATATAGAAGCCCCGGTTACCATTAATGGTGACCGGAGCTTCGGGTTAGATATAGAGAGTTAGTAATAGAAGACTCCTATCTACTCGGAGATAGGAGAGTAATAGAGGGGTCTGCAATAAAGGTTTTATCTATGTGCCTATCATAGGCCTGAGATAAGGAAAATAGGATCTCTGAGAGGATAAACCTAAGGTCTGCTCATATAGGCATCAATTTTTCTTTGGTTGTGCGTGAGATCACAGCGTGGTGAGTCTTTAAATTGGAAGTCGCAACTTAGAACAAACCTATGTCGCTTCAGAGAGAAACGGCTCATTTTTCCTGAAGATGCTAATTTCTTCTGAATATAAGAAACCCCCCAAACACTAGTGTGCAAGGAGGGTTTCGGTTTAGATATAGAGGGTTAAACATAAGGAGACGGTTTTTATGAGACTACTCTACGTCGGTGTGATTCACACTGATGTATTTGAGCCGTCATCCCAACCTTCCTTACTATAGCCATCAATTTTTCTTGGGTTGTGCGTGAGATCACAACCCCATAATGAATTGTCTTCCAGTTTTCGTCATTGGTCGAAGCCACGCTCACTCCTCTGATTCTGACCAAAAAGCGGTTAGAGAAAAACTCTTTGCAAATACTATGCAGATGTAATTAGGGAACTGCGTAACAATAGTCCCAGCTAAGGGCAATGAGTGGTGGTAAGCGTCAGTGCATGGCCTTGGGACTTTATCGTGAGTCGTGGTATGCCGTTACTATTTTGTAGAAGATAAGATTTAAGGATGAATCTGATTAAGAATCATCCGCAGTCGATCATAATCATCCTTTAGCAACGTCCCCACTGTCCGTCCGGCTAATACCAGCCAATCTCTATCAAATTGCCGCAGCTGATACACCTCACGAATCGCTGCGGCCACCAAACTCTCACTGGGAACTGCACTTACCTGCAACAGTGTGCGCAAAAAATCCAACTCATCCGTAAAGCCGATCACCTCATCCGGTTCACAGCGATACACCGCCTGGTGCACCTGGGGCGGTCGCGGTGGCAAATGCTGATAGTTGCGTCGATCCCTCTCAGACGTCTCAAAACCGACAATCGCCACTCGAAATTCAGTTTTTAGCATGGCAAAAATCTGCGGCTGCTGCTGCCGCAAATCTTCCAATGTCATGCCCAACGCCCGCGCCCGATGCACCGAATCAATCGGGCTGGTGGTGGCATGGTAAACCACGCCATAAATTTGATTGCCCGCTTCCTCATCAAAGGCCTTTACCCAGCTCCCAAAGGGGGGCATTGCCGGGAAACTTAAATCTTCAGGCTCTAAGCATTGAGCCAGAAACTCAGTGGTTGCCGTTTCGATCACCTCAGCAATGTGGGCCGGATTGCGATCGCGGTCAGCCAACTGCGGTAGAGGAAGACGCATAGTTATGAAACATAGTACAAACGCATTTAGTACGTTAGCACCATAACTAGAAAATTACATCCTATTTTTTCTTTTTGCCTTTACCACGCTTAGGCTGAACCACCTCAATCTCAGACATTTTGAAGGTCACCAGCTTGTCCCAGTTACCTCCCTCAAAGAGTACAGCCACCTTGCCATCCGTAATGCGCTGCACTAATCCCTGAAACCCATAGTAAGTATCGTTTACGTTAGTTACCTTTACCGGAGAGCCAGGCAAAATTATCATTGGTGTCGCTTCATTAGAGGTTCAAACAATATTTTAACCGTAGGTTGGGTTATCACCATGGTGTAAAAACTCGTCCAGTTTCGAATTGCCTATCAAGTCACCAAATTAGAAATTCATTGCATTAATTCAAAGCCCCCCAATCGGAGACTTAGGGAGCTCAAAGTCCCCATTTTAGGGGTATTTAGGGGGCTCAAAACTTCATTCGCTGCTGAAAATTCGCCACCGATTCTACAATGCCAATGCCGATAAAGTTTGTCAGCAATGACGATCGTCCATAGCTCATCCACGGTAACGGAATCCCCGTAATCGGTGCCAAACCGATTGTCATGCCAATATTGATCACCACCTGAAATACAATCATCGACAGCACACCAATCGCTAGCAGTGAGCCAAAATTATCCTTCGCATTCTGGGCAATAATAATCAGCCGTAGACAGATAAACCAAAAGGCCAACACCATAGCCAGAGCACCCATAAATCCAAGCTCTTCACCCAGGGCCGAGAAAATAAAATCCGTATGCTGCTCAGGAATAAAACTCAGCTGAGTTTGGGTGCCATGGAACAATCCTCGACCCCATAGCTGCCCCGAGCCAATGGCAATTCGCGATTGAATTAAGTGATAGCCACCCCCCAGTGGATCCTGTTCAGGGTTCAAAAACAGTGTTAAACGATCCCGCTGATAATCTTGCAGTAAGTCCCACAACAGTTCGCCGATTTTACCTGCAATTGAATTGATGACAACGATAATTAATGTGCTATACCACCTTAACGGCAACGTCATCCAGGCAATTACGGCCATCAAAATGACCCAGCCTATCCATACCGGAATGTAGAGATTAAATATAATCGCCGCCACAATGGGAGACACTAAAAGTACCAACCAACCAGGGTTCATATTGCTCCAGTAGAGCATCCCTAACACAATGGCTCCAAATACTAAGGAGGTCCCTAAGTCAGGTTGTAAAAAGATCAGTACCCAAGGGACAGCGGTAATGGCCAGCGCCTTAAGTAAGCCCCCCAATGTCGTAGATTCTCTATCCTTGAGGGTGGCGGCTAACGTGATGATGATGCCAATTTTGGCAAATTCTGAAGGCTGAATGTTGAAGCCACCAATGCTGATCCAACTTTGGGCACCGTTCCCTACGGTACCAATCAACATGACAGCGACTAAAGAAGCATTGGTAATTAAATAGATGACCCAACGCCAATCGAGCAAAGACTCATAGCGACTGCGGGCGATCCACATGCAGATGGCCACACCGAACGCACACATAACTACATGGTTCCAGGCCAGGTCAGTTTCACTGGTATATAACCGTGTGCTAGCAATCAACAAACTCGAAAAGAGTGTGATGCAAATTGGAAAAAACAATAATAGCCAGTCAATTCCACGCCAAGGATATAATCCACGATGAAACCATTTGCCTAGAAATGTAGTTTGAGCCATAGACGCAAAACTTGTCTGTTTCTTTAGAGGCGTTGCATGCAACGCCTCTACTATATAAAACCTTAGGTTAATGCTGCTACCGAGACCCTAGCTGCTACCTGCTGAGAGATCTTCGTGAGCGCCTCTGCTGATGCAGAATCGGGCTGAGCTAACACAATTGGTGTACCCTCATCGCCACCTGCTCTTACAGGCATTTCTAATGGCACACAACCTAATAGAGGTACCCCTAATGCTTCGGCCGCTTTCTCGCCACCTCCGGAGCCGAAAATATCGTAGCTCTTGTCGGGCATGTCAGGGGGAATAAAGTAGCTCATGTTTTCTACGATGCCCAATACCCTAACGTTTAGCTGTTGGAACATCTTTAACCCTCGGCGGGCATCAGACAGGGCCACATCTTGAGGTGTCGTCACAATGACGACACCCGCCATGGGTACGGCTTGGGCCATAGTTAGCTGGGCATCCCCCGTACCAGGGGGCATATCTACAACGAGATAATCTAACTCGCCCCATTGCACCTGGTATAAAAACTGACGAATGATGCCGTTTAACATCGGTCCTCGCCACACTACAGGCTGGTCAGGATCGATTAAAAATCCCATAGAAACGAGTTTGACGCCATGGTTAAAGGCTGGCTCTAATTCTTGCTGGCCATCGGCACCGTCTCTAACAACAACGTTGCCATCTTTTAAACCCATCATGATGGGGGCATTGGGGCCATAAATATCGGCATCGAGTAGGCCGACCTTGGCACCTGCTTTAGCAAGGGCAACGGCAAGGTTGACGGCTACAGTACTTTTGCCCACCCCACCTTTACCACTGGATACGGCCAAAATATTTTTAACTTTGTCAATACCTTGCTGGTCCGGCAAGTTTGACTTTTGCTGAGGGGTTTCAGCCGTTACTTCAACGTCAACAGAGGTTACACCTGGTAGGGCTTTGACGGCTTTCTCGCAGTCCTCGACGATAAATTCTTTTAGGGGGCAAGCTGGAGTCGTGAGGACAAGGGTAAAGCTCACTTGACCGTTATCAACGGTCACATTACGGATCATGTTGAGCTCCACTAAGCTTTTCTGTAGCTCGGGATCTTGAACAGGGCGCAGCGCGTCCAGAATTGCCTCAGTTGTCGGCATCATGTTGGTGAAAGACAGGTATGAACGGGCAAAAAAATAGTTACAGACAGTTTATTCTAAGACGTCATGTCCCAGGGGGATGGTTGGTAGGGGCGTTGCCTGTAATGCCTCTACCACATGGTAATTAACTAAAAATATCTCGATATTGATTGGGCACAATGCTTGATGTGGTGGCTTGCTCAGCGGCTTGGGCTAAGGCGGCGGCGACCTTGGCGGCATAGGGGCGCAGAAATGACCAGGCAACCGGAGATAGCCAGCCCTTTAGTTCAACAGAGTAGGAAATGCGGGTGCCACATAGAGCGGATTCCAGACGATAGATGGCTCGTTCTTCTAAACCAGGAACTGGAAAAACACGAATGCTAATACATTCGCCAGGCAGTACGCTTTCGACAAAAATTTTGATGGGTACCGGTACCCAGTGGGCGAATACTCGATAAATCAAACCTGGTGTGGCCTGTTGCCCATTGGGAGCATTGGTAGCCGTAATGAGTGGATGCCAGGAGGCTAAGTCAGCCAGATTGTTCATTTTTTGCCACAGCACATCTATAGAGGCAGTACTGCTGACTTGATAGTGCTTTGCCAAGATCCGTTTATTCCTCTGGATCAGGGTTGATGGTTCGATAACCTTAGGGGGAGTGTGATGGAAGCGTTTTTTGAGTGACTGAAACCAGAGTCGAAGCATGATGCGCCTATGGTCTCACAGATTAATCACTGTAGCCCCGAATGACAGTTCGTACGTTATTCCATGGGCAAAACGAGCAATGTCGATTGCCAGGGGCATGATTAATTAGGTTTTGACCAAGTAATTTTTTACCTTGAAAGGCATTTTAACCTTGGGTTAACATTTCACCTACTTGGTCGCCTAGGCTCAAAGTTGCAAACTAAGTCGTCACACAGCTTTAGGCATTTGTCAAGGATTGTCACACTGTGTGTCAACTTGGTTAAAAAACTCTCAAATCGTGGTTCATTATCATTATTAGCTGTACTTCAAATCCTATGTTTTTGAAGGTTTTGGAGGCTGTTTACAGCACCGGTTTTACTTAAATTTGTTTTTTAGCTCTAGTCGCCATGGTCATCGCTTCTACGCAGAACTCTACGCAGAAGGCATTCACTCCCGTTGCTCCTCCCAGTGATTCGCGTGAGCGGGTTAGTGCTGGTTTTAAGGGGCTACAGGATCGTATATGTCAGAAGCTGGCTGAGGTGGATGGCGTTGGTCAATTTATGGAAGACCAGTGGACGCGCCCCGATGGTGGTGGTGGTCGTTCGCGGGTAATGAAGCAAGGTGACGTCTTTGAGCAAGGCGGCGTTAACTTTTCTGAGGTTTGGGGCGATCGGCTGCCTCCTTCAATTTTGATGCAGCGTCCTGAAGCCGAAGGTCATGGTTTTTATGCCACGGGTACTTCGATGGTGTTGCACCCTCGAAATCCTTATATACCGACGGTTCACCTCAACTATCGTTATTTTGAGGCGGGTCCGGTTTGGTGGTTTGGCGGTGGTATTGACCTGACTCCTTACTATCCCTTTGAGGAAGATGTCGTTCAGTTTCATAAGACTCTGAAGGATGCTTGCGATCGCAACCACCCCGAGTACTACAACACCTTTAAGCTCTGGTGCGATGAGTATTTTTATCTCAAGCACCGTCAAGAAACCCGTGGTGTTGGTGGTATCTTCTTCGATTACCAAGATGGCACTGGTGATTTATATCGCGGTCCAAAGCAAGATGGACCTGCTGCGAAGCATAGTCAGCTTGTGGGGCAGCCCGCTCAGCGCAGTTGGGAAGACTTATTTACGTTTGCTATCAACTGCGGAGATGCATTTTTGCCATCTTATGTGCCTATCGTTGAGAAGCGTCGCAATACTAACTACGGTGAGCACCAACGCAATTTTCAGCTTTACCGCCGTGGGCGCTATGTAGAATTTAATCTGGTCTATGACCGTGGCACCATTTTTGGTTTGCAGACTAACGGTCGTACCGAGTCTATCTTGATGTCGTTGCCTCCCATGGTGCGTTGGGAATATAGCTATGCCCCCGAACCAGGGACTCCTGAAGCGAAGCTCTACGATATCTTCTTAAAGCCGCAAGATTGGGTTAACTGGCACTCATAATTAAATAGTTGCCCACTGTTTTTATAATGTCTGGAACTCCATGCGACTTTTTGACATCAATAAACATACTAAGAAGACTTGCTGAGCGTGACACTTTCGAGGATTCAGTCAATTGCGTAAATGTCCTGATGTAGTCCGGATTTTTATGCATAATGTTATGCACGTTATCCTGAGCGTGTTGTACTTTTGTACAATTAGTTTCTATAGGTAACGGTTAAAGTCGGCAATTTGTCGCAAGCAATAATACCTCAGCTCTTTCTCTCTGACACAAGGGCATCATTATATGTACGGGTATAAGCTTTTAGCTTATGTTTGTCAGCCAATTAGACATTAGACACTAGGTATGAAGGGACGGTCACCATGGAGCAAAGAATAGTCAACCCACCTGAGAGCAATCACAGTATCGTTGTCTTTTCACCCCAGGGGCGTTTAGATATCACAAC
The DNA here is from genome assembly GCA_019634055.1 of Leptolyngbyaceae cyanobacterium MAG.088. Lineage (GTDB taxonomy): Bacteria > Cyanobacteriota > Cyanobacteriia > Phormidesmidales > Phormidesmidaceae > Leptothoe. The sequence goes on along the minus strand of JAHQVZ010000081.1, from coordinate 3,909 downwards.
AGCGTGGCAGTTTCGTTTGAAGTTGCAGGAGTGTATTGTCAATACCACTCCCCATGTCATTATCAATCTTGGTCAAGTTAACTTTATTGATAGTTCAGGCTTAACCTCTTTGGTTGCTGGCATGCGAGACGCTGACAAGCTAGAGGGAAGCTTTAAGCTATGCAATGTCCATCCAGAATCAAAGTTGGTGTTTGAAGTCACCATGATGGACTCTGTGTTTGCTATTTACGACAGCGAGGAAGAAGCCATTAAGGCAACGCCTGAACCGATGGTTTTTTAGGCTAGGCAGCCGTTAGGAATACAGGTGATTCATCCCGACATTGCTCTGGGGATCACATGCAGTCTGTCATAGTGCTGTCAATTTCGTTAAGGTGGTATAGGCATCCATTACGAAACAGCTATAGGAAAAGACCTAACGGACCAGGTCATTTCCTATAGCTGTTAGTTGCTGCAATCTAAGGCTGTCAAGGATATTAACTGTCCTGATCATGCTGCAAGATGCAATCGTTTGCCTGGACTTGCGATTCTTGGCAAAAGTTCGTCCGCAGTAGAGAATGATGTCTAGCGTTTTATTATCCCCACCTGTGACTAACCTCCGTACGGTTTCCGATACCAAGCGAGCCTTCTATACTTTCCATTCTCGTCCTATCAACTCTCTTTACCGCAGGGTTATTGAAGAGTTAATGGTGGAGATGCATTTACTTTCAGTCAATGTTGATTTTGTCTACAACCCTCTCTATGCGCTTGGTGTGGTGACCAGCTTTGACCGATTTATGGCGGGGTATGACCCTGAGCGGGATAAGGAATCAATTTTTTCGGCTATTTGTAAAGCAGTTGAAGGCGATCCCCAGCAATATCGTCAGGATGCCGAAGCCTTGAAGACGGACCTTGCTAATGTGTCCTTGAGTGACCTCAATAGTCAGTTGGCTAATGCCAAGGCTGTGGACGGTGCTGCTTTACAAGGCAAGCTCCATATGGTAGCTGATAAAGCTAGTGCTAAGTACACTCGTCTTATGGCTGTTGGCCTCTACACTTTATTTGAGACCGTTGATACCTCGTCGTTAGATGAAAAAGATAAGCGTGAGGAAATGCTAAAAGCAGCCGCTGAAATGCTTGCTTTGCCAGCTGATAAGGTCGATAAGGATTTGGAGCTTTACCGGAGTAATCTGGACAAAATGGCCCAAGCCCAGGAAGTAATGAAAGATATTTTAGAGGCTGAGCGTAAAAAGCGTGAACAGCGTGCTCAAGCAAAGGCAGAATCGGGAACAGCTGATTCTGCCAATCAGACGTCTGATGTAACAGGCTCTGCTGACGACAGCGCTGAACCTACTGCCGCCGACTCTGAATCTTAGGACGCTTGTAGCATTAGGTCTATGGGTGGGTGGCTTTGGCGGAAATCCTACCTGGCCATTGCTTGAGGATTACTGGGCCGGTGTTACCCAGTAGAGATAATATTCTTCGTTTTGCCAGGCTTTTTTGAATGCCTTGATGGGTTCAATGGTCAATTTTGGCGTTGGTACTTTGAGTTCTTTGTGGAGTATCAGCAAAATTTTGGGGTGCTCGGTAATCAGCTGGCTGACCTGGCGGATCACTTCTGGTTGTTCGACTTCTCGGCGTGTGCCCTTGAAAAATAAGGTGTAGCTACCGATGGCCTGGCGTTCTGGAAAGTAAAATGGCTGGTTGAAATAGCCACTCAAAGAAGCCATTTGGGCATCACGGCTAGCCACAATAAATGCGTCTTGTAAATTGGCCTCTCGCATGTAGGCTGCTGCTGCACGGCTAGCGGAATAAGGAATCCTGAGATCCATGGTGAAAAGAAATAGGCCCCCTAAGAGATGGGCCACCAAAATAGTCGCAAATATGCGGTTAAACCAGCGTTGCGATGTCTGTTGCCATGTGTCTAGAATCGGCAATCGACGGGTGATGGCTAGGGTGGGCCTGTAGTGCTGATCTAGCCACAGGGCTGCAATCAGAATCAGATAAAAGTTGCCAAAATGCCGAATCGATAGGGGCATGAATTTGGCATAGGTAAAGCTTAAAACGATGCCGTTACCGAGTAGATAAAACGCTAAGGGGTAGGGCTTTTTGACGAGTTTGAGGAAAATCAGAAAGCAAGAGCCCAGGGTGATTGCAGCGCAGATTGACAAATCGAGATAACGCTTGCCGTTGGGGATGATAACGTAATATCCGCCAAATAGGCGACCGATGGCCCTTAGCAGATGGCGGATGTCAAAACCGGTGACATACCCTTCTAATGCTCGATTGGCAACATCGCTGGGGGGCAATATGAAATAGAAGGCCATGGCATAGCCAGCAATGATAAGGATGGCGCTAAATACGATATCCAGCCAGTTGTGCCGGAGTTTAGCTTCGAATACTAGTTCCAAGCCTAGGGTGAGGGCGATTGCGATCGCAATCAAAAAACCATAGACATTGCTATTGGCCAATAACACCAGCAGGCCTGCCAGGGGCCAATAGGCCCGCTGCCGCTGGGGCCACAGGGCACAAATGGCAAACAACAGCACCATGGCGACAGCGTAATTACGCGCAATTAGCAGATGTTCATAGAAGGGCAGATAGCCAAAGGTAAACAGCCACTTTTGCCAGTGACTAAAGGGGCTGAAACGCCACACTAGCAAGACGCTGCCCATGGCCAGCAGCCAATGAAACACCTGCATGGCGATGGGGTGCCCAAATGCATGGTAAAGTCCGGCCACTAGCAGGTGCCATAGACCTGGATGGGCCCGGTCGTAGTGAATGTTTTCTACAAACGCTCCCCAGGTTGGACTGTCTCGGGCAATCAGCCACACATTCATTTCATCACGCCACATACTGTGGTTAAGGGCTCCGATCAGGCCTAACACAGCCACGATGATGACGGCTGTCCAAGATGATTTGTAGAGTGCGATCAGCCAGCGAGGCAAACGAAATGTCATGGATTGCAAGACTTGGGGGCGCAATCGATCATACTGCTAACTGTCGCATCTGTTATGCCGTCGTTAGGGGGTGTCTGTTGTCATACTTTCACTGACTATGCAGGGGCTAGGGGCTAACCAGAAGCGTTTGGTTTCTACCACTGCGCACTGTCGAATATGGTTGCTAAGTACACTAGATTGCTTGAGATTTTTCTGGTTAAGGGGCGTTAGTGCATAGTTGTTTTGCCAATATCGATGGTGGTTCAAATAGTTAGGGTTAAAGGCCGCTTTGTTCACTAGCCAAAAATCGACGCCGTAGTGATTAATAAACGTTGTGAGGGTATCTTTGTCACTGGTGTAATGAGCGTGTAGTAGGTCTGTTGCCCGCTGTCGTATCTGGCGGTAATAGCCTAAATGAAAGGGGGTTGCATATTCTGGTGCTATCAATGTGGGGCGTTTGGCAAAGACCGGAATATTGTCGGCTTCGTAGTCGAGGGAGGCCACCAGGCTGTCTGGCGGCTGAGTTTGTAAATACTCATAGATGGGGGCTGCTTTCCCAGTCATGTAGAGGGTTTTAGGAAATTTTTTGAGCAGCAACGGATAGTAAAAAAACAGAGGAATGACGATCGCTAAGACGGCTATCGTCCGTAGAGAATAGGTTGCTATGGGTCTTGTTTTTGGGAGCCGCCTGCTCCAAATGGTATCTAAGAGGGTTGTCCAGGTGATGGCCGCCAGTATCGGGATGGCTATCATGATGCAGTGGCTGGTGTAGCGTCCCGGCATGTGAAGTTTGAAGGCCTGGGTGTAAGCAATCGTGAACCACAATAGGCTGACACAGGTCAGTTTAGTAAAGACGTGAATGGCGGGCCGCACAGCCTTTAAGCTTGAAAAGGCCTGAGCCCGCGCCATGGGGACTAGAAATAGCGCTCCCACCAGGCTGACTGGGGTAAAAATAGTCCGTTTGAGGATTGCTCCATGACCGCCAAAGAGAACT
>JAHQVZ010000080.1 GCA_019634055.1 Leptolyngbyaceae cyanobacterium MAG.088 | reverse complement strand
ATGGCTATCGACACTGTTATTACGATTATCACCAAAGACAATATAACTTTCGTCAGGAACGGTTTCAGGTCCCCACTGATAATTAGGGGGAGCCTTAATATAGCGCTCATCCATCGGTGCATTGTTAATCAGCACTGTGCCGTTAATAACCTCTACCGTGTCCCCTGGCAGTCCAACGACTCGCTTAATAAATGCATTGCGCTGCTGACCTGGGGGAATTAATTCTTCAGGAGGCCAAAATACGACAATATCTCCTCGTTTCGGCGAATTGAGACGATAGCTGATTTTTTCAACCACCAGGCGATCATTGACCTGCAGGGTGGGCTCCATCGAACCGGTTGGAATGTAACGTGCCTCGGCCACAAACTGACGAATGCCAAGTGCCAAGACTACACTAAGGCCAATTGTTTGTAGGCTCTCAACCCAAATATTGGTACTTTGATTTTTTTGGTCAACCACATTTATTGGCCCCGGTAGGGACACCCTAGTACATCTGAGAAAATCATAATCAATTTACTCTAAACCACCAAGGCGAGTCAGGGGCCAAAATCGGACAACGGCCTTACCAATGATCTGATCTCCAGGCACAAATGGTTGGGAAATATCCCAAGCATGGCTGTCGTAGCTCTGATTGCGATTGTCTCCCAGCACAAAATAGCTATCGTCTGGAATGGTCAGTAGTTCCTGTTCATAGGTGGGTGGAGACTTGATATAGCTTTCATCTAGGGCATCGCCATTGACTAAAACTGTACCGTTAGTCACCTCTATCGTATCGCCTGGCAGCCCCACAATCCGCTTAATAAATGCATCTCGCTTTTGCCCCTCTGACACAATTTCTGACGGCGGCCAAAAAACGATAATATCGCCTCGCTGAGGTGTTTGAAACCGATAGCTGATTTTTTCAACGACAAGACGATCATTGATGAGTAATGTGGGCTTCATGGATTCAGAAGGGATGTAGCGGGCTTCTGCTACAAACTGACGAATACCTAGAGCTAGCGCAATGCTAAGGCCAATGGTCTGCAGACCTTCAATCCAGGGATTTTGTTGTTTTTGAGACACAGTTGACGACTAGAAACGTTGAGATGGTCTTGGCACAAGCGTAATATATGGTGAGCAATGGGGATTGTATCCCCTGAGAATCAATCGCCCTTAACTCCAAACTCCAAAATACTATTCAGTCTTTATTAGTTTAGATTAGCTATCGAATAGATCCATCCCTTTTTGGCAAGAAACCTTGATGGATCATAGTAAACTTGCGCTCACAATGGCTAGATATAGCATCTGTAGGGTGATTAATGTTTTTTCAGGGCAAAATAGGGGACTGGATTTTGCCCTGTTTTGGTCGCTTGATCAAGATGCCTCGTAACCCAGCATCTTTGGCCCCCTTCAGGTCGTCTTTGCGACTGTCGCCTACGTGCCACGCATCTTGGGCCATGCAGCCATGTTTTTGCAATGCAATCTGAAAAATTAATGGATCAGGCTTGGCAGCTCCTGTTTCGGCGGAGATAGTAATGGTCTGAAAATATTGCCGCAGTTTCAGAGCATCCAATACCGCATAGATGCGGGAATCAAAGTTCGAAATAATGCCTAGGGGAATATCCATGCGTTGCCAACGCTGTAACGAACTCAATGTGTCTTCGTAAACGACCCAAGGTGCAGCCGTGGCAAAGTGCTGATATAACCCCTCAAAGAAACCTTCAAAGTCAGAAAATTTTGAGAGCACACCGGCTCTTTGGAAGGTGTCTTTTGCGATCGCTAACCACCATAGATATTCCCGATGGGGAACTTCCACAGCGGGCACATCAGGAAATGCCATGGCATCAGCAACAGCAAAACTACGATAAAACGCCGTATCTAAATCCTTTGCCGATGCATTCACCCCGGCCTGCTTAGCTAAGGTTTGATAGACTTCACCAACACTACCTTTGACTCCAAATAGGGTACCGACGGCGTCGAGAAAGATAACTTTAGGCTTAGACATGGAAGTAAGGAGGCCTCTACGACACTGATAATAGCTCTCGCAATGGTTGGCTAATCCAATTTAAGCCTACGCGCAGCTGATGCTCAAAGGTAGGCATACGATACAGGTAGGTTAAGCGGCGGACAATGTGGGCAGCGGTGCCATCCAGCTTTAGCCCTAATCCGGTCAGTGTTGCGCTGTCGTTGCCCAGGGTCATCATTTCCCCCAAATGCTGGTATCTAAAGGGTAGGGGTGGGCGGCCCGTCAGGGTAGCCCAGATATTCCAAGCGGTATAGTCGGCCTGCTGTAAGGCGGCTTGGGCTGTCGTGGGGACTTTCTGACCGTCAGCATCTTGGCCATCGGCCAGATCTCCCAGGGCAAAGATATGGTCCTGGTCTATAAGCTTTAGAGTCGGTTGAATTTTTAACTGCTGCCGCTCATTTTTTTCGAAGGGCAGTTGAGCAATTAAGGGATTAACCCGATTTCCCACAGTCCATAGCACCAAATCTACAGGCAGCACGTCAATCTGCTCCTTGTATTTGAGGGATATGGTATCTACCCCCACTTCCGTGACGGTGGTTTCGTAGTCAATCCAAATCCCCTTATCCGTCAAAGATTCTTGAGCAGCTTTTTGATTAAATTCAGGAGAATTCGCCAAAATAGCGGCACTCCGTTCCACAATGCGTAACCGCCCCCTCTCGCCCAAGCGTTCTGCTAGTTTGCACACCAGCTCTACGCCGCTATAGCCACCGCCAACCACTGCGACTCTGATTTTGTCAGCCTCCGAACTTTCTACCTCGCGGAGACGTTCTTTAAGGGCATAGACGTCGTTAAGGGTGCGAAATGAAATCGCATGCTCACTTACACCCGGTGCCATATCCATTGGGGTTTCTCCCCCCAGGGCAAGCACTAAATAGTCGTAGGGCAGTACAGTGTCATCCTGCAAACAGACTGAATTAGCATCAGCATCAATCCCAGCCACACCGCTGCGATGGAACTTAATGCCAGTCCCCGCTAAAAGTTCTGCATAGGGTGGTGCTATTTCCCAGGTCTGGAGCTCATCGGTTACTAGCTCATATAGCAAGGGAGCAAATAAAAAGCGATCACGTTGATCAACGAGGGTAATTTCCGGTTGAGTTGCTTTATCCCATGGCAATTTACTCAGGGCTAACGCCGTATAGAGACCACCAAAGCCTCCGCCCAAAATTACAACACGCTGGTTTGATATTGCCATTGAGTTATCACTAATAAGTGCGGGTTACAGACTATTAGGATAACGTGGGTTACCGAAAAAATAAGCTATAAGGACTCTGCCCGATACCCCGCTCGCTGCACAGGTGTTGCAAACAGATTACGGAAACTCGCCTGACGAGTATCCGGTGGTTCAGGGGCATCTTCCCAGAGACTTTCGTAGAAGAAGAAAACCATACCCATGCCAGCGGAACGCGCAGAATGGACTTTTGCTTCAATGAAGCTAATGGGAATAGGAGAGTTACGTAAGCCGGTTAGAATCCCTGCAGCTGTAGGAATAGTTCGCTGAGCCTCACGCATTGATGGGGTATAGAGATGCTGGCGAAAAGCCCCCAAATTATTACGATAGATTTGCACAATCAGCTCATCTACCCAGCCCTGACGAACCCAGGTAAGCCAGTCTTGCAGCTGAGCTTTATAGGCAAAATCGTAAGGGTTCGGAGCAACCGAGAAAACAATATTGCGTCGTCGGGCTTTCAGGTCGGCATTCAGGGTTTTGACAAAGGCTGTTAACTTATCAGCGCGCCACTTGACCCAATTAGGATTATGGGGGTCGGGTACATCCCTACCGGTTTCTTCTTTATACAAGGCGCGGGTGTAGCTGTCATAGCCAAAATCCACTGGCAAAATAAAATGGTCATCAAACTGCACACCATCAACATCGTAACGGCTGATCAGTTCTAGCAGCATATGGGTAATAAACTGCTGCACCTCAGGCTTGAATGGATTCAGCCAGACCATATCACCCCCATCTCGACGCATATCAATGCGACTGCCATCACGCTTTTGGGTGAGCCAGCTTGGATGCATCGTTGCTAATTCAGATGTCGCTGGTGCCATAAAGCCAAATTCAAACCAGGGAATAACTGACATGCCGTTAGCATGGGCCTGGGTTGTTAGCTCTGCCAAAATGTCATAGTCCTGGATGCCACGTCGCACAAAGTGCTGAATACCTGCCTGTCGGGCCGTACCACTATCAAAAAAGGCATATCCCCCATTCCAGACCACCGGATACAGGGTATTGAAATTGAGCTCAGCCAGCTCATCAATTGCACTGTGAAGCTTTGGACGATCCACCAACACATCCGTATCATTTGTGGTCAACCACACCCCACGAATTTCTTGAGCAGCTGCAGGCCGCATCATAGCAGCGACCGGAGTGAATGAATGTAGGGCAATAGCAGCTATTAATGTGAGACCAAAAAGTAGAATCCATAACGGATTCCAGCGCCAAGTGTTTGCGTTCATAGTGTTTTCAGGCGGTGTCCAAAAGGTAGGCTTACTGTTTCACCTGGTGGTTTACACTCAGGGATATAGCCTACAGATGTTTAGTTATTCAGATTTCACAGCCTGTTTCCGAATCGACAACGCTGTGATAGCAAGAAATTCATGATTGATTTATTCTTAGAGTTTTATGAGCCAGGGAACTCTCTGTTAAGCAATATTACGACACAAAGGGTCTCTGTTGGCATCTAAGTTTTAGAAATAATCGATTATGAAAATGTTAGGGGTTCCTATTCCTTTTCTTTACCTATAGATTTGGGCCTATACTTCAACCGTTTTTAATGGCTGAAACCCTTTTTCTAAAGGGGTATGGTCGCTCGTGTCGCCCAGGTATAGAGAATCAGGAATTTATTCAAACAACATTCTTGAGTATTTCTCCTGAGAAATCTTCATTGCCTCTACAAAGAACACTTGATAGGTTAAACGAAATGTCCATAGCCCTTGCTAATAAAGGGGCGATGGACATATAGCTAAAATTGTTTGTTTCCAGTGGCAGGGCTTATTCAGTTTTTGCCAAATCCTAACTGTCGTAACAACGGATGTTCTTTGACCCAGGGTAAAATTTCTTGAAACCATAGACGGGCCATGTCCTCTTTCCCTTGCAGCATTAGCAACCGACTACGGGTCAACATCACACTGACTAAGTCATCTTGAGTAAACCTTGTTCGCTGTAATAGCTGAGTTAGAACAGTTTCAGCTGCGTCTAGATTCTCTTCTTGTAAGTACAGCTGTGCGATCGCAACACGACTAGCCACATCCTCAGGATGCTCCTCAATAATCTGCTGAGTTAACTGGCGAGATTCAACCAACCGTTCCTGATGTGTATACGCCAGGGCTAAGTTATTCAATAAAATAGGATTGTTAGGTTCTATCTCTAATGCTTGTCGCAAATAAGTTTCTGCTGTTTCTGCTGCCTTAAACGATTCTAGAGCGATCTTTTTTAATGCTTTATTGAGCAACTCTTCCGCCTCTGACGATTGCACAAAAGCTGGTTCCGGCACTATTTTATAATTCACCAGTGGTGGCTCTGAGTGCCACTCACCACAGAGCCAGAGTTTTGTTGCTGTCAGCTGGTGATGTTGCGCCAAATAAGAGGCCATGTGATAGCGCTGAGAGTCACTGCCATGGGCACTCGAAACAAAGTCATTAATGGCTGCCAGATGGAGCTGGTTGGGACGGCTCTTGGCGATAATCATAGCCAGCATTCGAGCCCTTGGACTTCCCCGCTTTAACCATACCGGCACCAGCTGACTAATAAATGGATAGTCTGCTAATAACGTGTCGACCGCCGCTACTAACGCTGCCTGAGGTTCACGTTCAGGCGTCATGGCAATGGCTACCTGCCGCAGGTCTTGATAGGCTCCGTTTTCGACCCAGCTGTTGAGTTCAAACGGCCAGGGGCCTTCCTTAAAGGTGGATGTCATGTCAAAATCATCCAGATTTTCCCGGGCCACAGCCAGGTCTGGGTATAGTTCCATAGCTATTGCCCACTGTTGTCTAGCAGCTTTTGTTTGCCCCTGGCGTACTAATGCTACAGCCGTTAAATGGTGAAATAGCCCTGATACCACTGGTCGATTCCCTTTGTCTGGATCTGGGGGCACGGTCGCCAATAGCTCCACAATGGCAGCATTATCATCCAGATAAGACAAGGCTTCTGCCTGGCGGGTGAGGTCATCTATATCGGTACTCTGATTAGCCAACAATTGGACTTTATGGGTTTCAGCTTCAGTAAAGTTACCGCGCAAACAGAGACACCGCACTAAGTTGGCACGCAGAACAATATTATTTGAGTGCTGTTCAAGGGTTGTTTTTAATGTTGAGATCGCGTCCTCATACTGGTCATTCGCCAGGTATGCCAACGCCAAACTGTTATAACCGGCCACAAAACTAGCCTGTTTTTGAAGTAGCGCTTGCGCTGATTTAATGGCTTTCTCAGATTGTCCTGTTTCTGTATATGCGCGAGTTTGTTCATGGAGAATGCCCACATCCCAATCATCTGGATAGGTTAGCCCCATGGATGCCAGTACGTCTGATAAATTAGGTTCAATCTTTGCCAAATGGGCTCTACCATCAATGCACCCTGGGTGCTCAGACCAGCGTTCTATGGCATATCGATATTGTTGCACCCCCAATAACGGATAATAGTTGAGGACATAGGCATAGCCCAGCAAAAAGTTAACCCGCGCATCGTTAGGTTTAAGGGCTAAAAACTCTTCGCAAGTGGCTTGATATTGCAATAATTGCCCCAGTTCGTAATAGATCTCTAATAAATGGGCCAATACGTCTAAACTATCAGGGTAGGAAATTTTCAGTCTTGTGAGTACAGAGTGGGCATCTGTCCACTGTTCACGACGAATTAGGGCCTCTGCATGGGCCAGTTCTGTCGTTAATGACTGATTGCCAAAACCGTAGCTAGCCTGCTTCTTTTTCTTAGTTTTTTTCTTCGCCATCGGTATCCCTGATAGATTGTTCTACCTTAGAGTCAACCGCTCCCCCGGATGCCAAAGGTTCAGAAAACATTTAGTAAGGAGTAAATAAGTTTTAAGTTATGTCCAATTCAGACTGGTCCGGTCGTCACATTGGCAAAGATGCTCTTCGCCAGCAAATTTGGGCCACGCTTAAAACCCAGCAGGCAACTGATCGCGATCCGGTGGGCCATATTCCTAATTTCATTGGGGCAGAACTAGCCGCCGCGCGTTTGGCAGAAACTCCCCTATGGCAACAGGTCCAGGTGGTTAAATGCAACCCTGACTCACCCCACGCCGCCGTTAGACTCAGGGCCTTAGCAGACGGTAAAACCCTCTACATGGCAGTACCCCAGCTTGCTCGCAAAAAGTGTTTTGTTGAGCTAACCGCCGCTGCCCTAGGGGCAAAAGGGGTTTCGCTAAAAGAGGCCGCTTCCATGGGCGGAGCGATGCTCCATGGACAACTAGTGGCTTTTGAAGAAATGCAAGCCATTGATCTTGTCATAGTGGGTTGTGTTGCTGTCGCTCTAAATGGTGGCCGAACAGGCAAGGGAGCAGGCTTTGCCGATTTAGAATTAGCCATGCTACGCGAATGCAACCTCATTTCAGAGGCCACTCCTATTGTGACAACTGTCCATGACTTACAGATCGTTGATGCAACAGAACTACCGATGCAGTCCCATGACTGGGGCCTAGATTTGATCGTGACGCCGACCCAATGTTTGGCGACCAAAAATTATCATCCCAAGCCCAATGGTCTGGACTGGAGTACTATTCAACCAGAGCAAATTGCAAATATTCCAATGCTTCGCGCTTGGTTGAAGCAGCGTAAGTCTTAACTACCAAGATATAAACTCGTGGGGAGGCCCCCACTGTCCAATAACCCTTGGGGTATGCCTCCGCTATGCTCCAAAATGCCCATTGCCTATTGCCTTGCTTATGGCCCTTCCACCCAGCTTGCTGATCCGCACTGCCAAAACAATTTGGACCACATTGTGGCGCACTATGATGGCCCAAATGGCTCCTAGTGATAAAGGCGGCGCTTATCAGCGACCAGATAGTGAATTTTGCGATCGCATTCCTTCCTCAACGTTTCCGTCCGATGCCCAACGCTATCGCTTGATTGTTGGCATGGGGTGCCCCTGGGCCCATCGCACCCTAATTGTTCGCACCCTCAAAGGACTAGATAGGGCTATTCCCATTACCATCGTTTCCCCTTCAGGGAATGAAGGCTGTTGGGTCTTTGATCAGCCTTCTGCAATGGATTCCCTGGGCTGTCGAACCATGCCCCAGTTTTATGACAAAGCGCAGTCAGGATACCAGGGACGAGCCACAGTGCCGTTACTCTGGGATACCCAGACAAATACCATCGTCAATAATGAGAGCGCAGAAATCATTGAGATTTTGAACAACGCCTTCAACGACTGGGCAACCCACCCTGAGATGAATCTCTATCCGACTGAGTTACAGCCTGAGATCGATCAGTGGAATAAACGCATTTACCACAATGTGAACAATGGCGTCTATCGCTGCGGGTTTGCCCAAACTCAGACTGCTTATACAACAGCCTGCAACGAGCTATTTGAGGCATTAGACGACATTGATACCACATTAGCTAGCCAACGCTACCTTTGCGGTAGTCAATTGACGCTAACTGATATCAGATTATTCACCACCTTAATCCGCTTTGATGTGGCTTACTATGGCCTATTTAAGTGCAACCGACGACGGATCTCTGACTACGAAAACCTGAGTGGATATGTCCGCGATATTTATCAGTTGCCCGGCGTAGCCGCAACCTGCGATGTCGATGCCATCAAACGAGACTATTTTGGCAATCTATTTCCGCTTAATCCAGGCGGCATTATCCCGCTGGGGCCAGACCTTGCCAATCTACAAGCTCCCCATGGGCGTGCTAGCTTATAAAGGGTAAGACCCTTCTTAATCCTTTTCGATATAACGCCTGACAGAGTTTAGATCGATATATCGATCCGTAGCATTACGCAATTCCCGAGCAATCATGCCCTCCGTAGATACCACTGTGATGTGCGTATTCTTAGACCGCAGTAATTCAATGGCCCGTTCAAAATCGCCATCACCACTAAACAAAACAACCCGGTCATACTGAGCTGCCGTGTTAAACATATCAACAACGATTTCAATATCTAAATTTGCTTTCTGAGAATAACGCCCAGAATTATCGTCGTAATATTCTTTCAAAATCTTAGTGCGCACTGTATAACCAAGGCTAATCAGGGCATCACGAAATCCTCGCTGATCTTGCGGATCTTTCAGCCCTGTATACCAGAAGGCATTAATTAAAGTCGAAGGAACCGTTTCGTTTGTGAAGTACTCAAGGACACGCTTAGGGTCAAAAAACCAGCCGTTTTTTTGCTGGGCGTAAAACATATTATTCCCGTCTACGAATATAGAAAGTCGGCTTAACGGTTGCGTATGCATAGAAATAAGAACAATAACAATAAAAATTAAACAGCTGTTACCGAGAGTAAATTGCCGAAACAGCCTCTTAGAAATAGCCCACAACTGAATATAAGAAAAGTAACTAAATTCAGGCTTTAACGACCTACTATCCGCTATTAACCCATGACGTAAGAAAATATACAGGGCATTAACTAAGGATAGATAACCAACACCAGCTTATGTAGACTTTCAACGTGACGATATATAAATAATCAAAACTGTATATGACCCCTGACTGTTGCAACTTAAAATTAATCAGCCAACTAGGCGTTTATCATTTTCCTCACCTATAGAACACTTATAAAAATTTATAGAGCTTTGTATCCATACCTTTTCAATAAGAATGTGCAATTTCAGCACATAAATCATCATTGTTATACGGACACTCTATTCAGCAGTTCATCTGCACGATTGTCCAAAAACTGCCCTAGGCATAAACAACCATGTTTCGAGCGTATGCTTTAACGTTGATGCAAAAGAGGTAAGTTACTACTATAAGGCAGATCTGACTATCGTGCGGATGCCTCACCATATTCCTTCGACTATAATCGAGTTTTGTTGGTATAAAGTTTGTTCGAAAAATCAAATTAATCTGATATGAAAATTATTTCAGGCATTCCATGAAAGGACGCTCTACTAAGCATAGCTTTAGGCTGCTATGGTATTAGAATATGGTTTATGACCGTAATACTATCTCATGAATTATGTGATTTTATACACTGCCCTTTATTAAATACTGAAAATATTCAGATTCACGTTCTGTTCAGCATAGATATTTAATCTTATACAGGTTGCATCATTTATTGCTACGGGTTGCATCATCTATCACTTTAAACAGTCTCTAAATAGCCGCTTTTATACGGATGAAACAAGATGGGGAAGATATTACAGCTACGCTGACATCCCAGGATCGTCTGCTAAAGAAGTTTATCCCTACTATCAATCTTGCTCAGCAATGGCGAACTTGTCTAAATGGCATTCTTATTGGCACAACGGCCTTAGTCACAGGGTGTAATTTGGGGTTCGTTCGTTCCTTAGAGCATCAAGGGCAGGCCCTGATGTGGGAGTTACGAGGTGTTGTTCAAGCCCCAGAAGATATCGTCATCTTAGCAATTGATGAAGAGTCTCTATCCCAAGGACAGCATTATTTAGATCAACCGGATGCCTATCCAGAGTTGGCAGCTATTAGTTCATGGCCATGGCCACGCGCCACCTATGCCTCTGCTATTCAAAAAATTTTAGATGCTGGCGCTGATGCGATCGCACTAGATATTGTTTTTGCCCAGCCCAGTAGCTATGGACCTGAGGATGATCTTGCCTTTGCTGATGTCTTGAGCCAACAAGGCTCAAAAGTTGTTTTGGCTGCACAATATGGCGATATTAATTTAAGGCAAGGATCTTTACTACAGCCAACACTCCCCCTGCCAGACTTTCGTGAAACCCCCATCCAGGTAGGAGCTATTAATTTTCCTATAGAGTCCAACGGAAAGATTCACCGCCTTAGTCGAGAATTTTTAAGAGCTCGCCAAGCGATTGAAGCCGATCTATTAGGTGCAGCTATCCTAGATGACAATGCAGAACCTCCTGTTTTAAGCTTTGCTGAAGCGACTCTAGAAGCAGCCCAAATAGTAGACTATAAGAATAGTGGTGATTACATATTCTTCCATGGGCCAGCCCAAACCTTTCAACATGTTCCATTTTGGTACATTTTAGATGAAGAGCTTTGGAAGTCTCAGTTAGATAATGGCCGCTTTTTTAAGAACAAAACTGTTCTTGTTGGTTCCACTGCTGCAATTCATCAAGACTTTCACTCCGCACCCTTTTCTAAAAGCTTGCTCTATTCTACGCCTATGGCTGGGGTAGAGATTTTGGCTAATACTATTGCTACGCTACGAGATGATTTAGCCCTATATTCTTTAGCCCAAAAACCTTGGTTAAGTGCTTTGATAGTGGCCAGTTGGCTTGGGACAATGGCAATTGTCATTAGCAAAATCTCTTCTCGTACGCCATTTCGTCGTTTAGTGGTGGCTTCTACCGCTAGCCTAGCTTGGGGATTAGTTAGTTTTGTCATCTTTACAACAGGTGGCGTCCTTGTTCCCATTGCAGTGCCAATTGTAAGTGTCTTAGGATTTGCAACCGCAGACTTTGCCATTGGTTTCTTTAGTGAGCAACTGCAGAAAAAGACATTGCGCAGCACATTGGCACGCTATGTCACCTCTCCAATTGTTCAAGAAATTATTAGTCAACAGGATGACTTTAAGGATCTGCTCACTACCCATCAGAGTGAAATGATTGGTACTCTGTTGAGCGATCGCTATCGCATTAGCAAAATTCTCGGTGCCGGTGGTTTTGGTGACACCTACTTAGCCCAAGATATGCAACGACCTGGTAATCCGGTTTGCGTCGTTAAACAACTAAAGATCGTTAGTGATAACCCTAAAGCGCATCATCTAGCTCAACGCTTATTTGCCTCCGAAGCTGCGACCCTAGAACGACTGGGTGAACATGACCAGATCCCACGCCTTTTAGCTTATTTTGAAGCTAATTACTCCTTCTATCTGGTGCAAGAAATGATTGAAGGAACCTTACTAAAGGATGTTCTTGATCCTCAACGTCCTATGTCACAGCGTGCTGCCGCACAATTTTTATTAGATCTGTTGCCAGTCATACAAGCTGTTCATGCCCAAGGTGTTATCCATCGAGATATTAAACCCTCTAATATCATTGCCCGTCATAGTGATCAGCGCTATGTCCTGATCGATTTTGGTGCCGTTAAGCAAATCTCTAATCGATTAACGGATACTAACGCCCGCATCACCTCAACCGTTGGCATTGGTACTCAGGGATATATGCCCAGTGAACAATCCGCTGGCTTACCTAACTTTAGTAGTGATTTGTATGCCCTGGGTATTACGGTAATAGAGGCCCTTACTGGGTTACCTCCCCACGCTCTCAAACGAGATTCTCATGGAGAAATTCTATGGACTCATACTGTTTCAGATTTAGAACCAGGTTTAGCTAAAGTCATTGCGAAGATGGTTCGTTATGACTTTAACCAACGCTACCCAACTGCAATTGCTGCTCTTAAAGATTTAAGGAAATTGACATTAGATGGCTTATCTGAAGAATCTCCCATTAAGGAACCACCTTTAATAGCCGCTCAAAATGATCAAGAGGCTAAACTCTCTACAATAGTATTGCCTACAGACTGGGATAAAAACTATAAACCACCGAACGCAACTACAGCTATAGACGAAGAAGACAATTAGCAATGACAAATTATTATTGTGCTGCAGAATATTGTCTTGCTTAGTTAGACCATATGGCCCCAATGTACAGCTTAGGGTGATTAAGACTATATGCCTAATAAATAGTTTATATATTAAGCATGTCTAAAAGGCGCAGAACTTTCTTCAAACTATAAAGGTCTAGGGCAATGGGCTTAAATTATTATTCACCCAATTAAATGTCCCAGCCAAACTTCTAGGTTTTAGTGCTAGTTAACTGGAATGTCTAAAGAAGGTGAAACTACGTCAGGATTAATAGCACCTTCTGGTTGCTGTTTATCCCAGTCAAACGCACCCTCTGTTTCGGGCGAACGTGGCCCTTCATCTGCT
>JAHQVZ010000079.1 GCA_019634055.1 Leptolyngbyaceae cyanobacterium MAG.088 | reverse complement strand
ATTGCCCATATCATTGATAGCTGTTCAATCATGATATTCCGAGAGCAATGCCCACCCTACGATTTAAGGCTTAATTCTAAATTCGCGCATTCTAAATTCTTCATTCTATTTGCTCACAGGCCCCAATACTGACCCAAGTGCTGGAACCATCATCCCAATGCTCTTTTTTCCAAATCGGAGCATTATGCTTCAAGGTGTCAATAGCATATTTACAAGCTGCAAAGGCTTCTGAACGATGAGGACAGCCAATAGCGACTAACACGCTAACTTCCCCAATAGTTAAGCGACCGATGCGATGATGGATTACCACCCGATTGACATCAGACCATGAGGCACGAATCTGGGCAGCAATTGAGGAAAATACCTTTAATGCCATGGGCTCATAAGCCTGATACTCTAATGCTACCACTGGTTTACCATCAGTCTGATTACGGACTGTGCCACTCATCATCACCACAGCTCCATTAGCCTGATCATCAGCAAGGGTGTAGATTTCTGATAGGGATAAGGGAGCGATGGTGATCGAAAAACTATCTACCGTTTGCTTTTCAGTGATCTTGAGCAGGGGAGTCATGGGCTGACAATTCCAAAAAATGTTAAGATTAGTAACAGCCTAAGCCATTGTTTATTTATATAGTTTATTTATCTCTACTGGTTGGATTTCCTCAATAGGCAACCCTAGCGCTATGTGCCAATTTTCCGATTTGTTTAAAATACTTTAAAAATTATGAGCAGATGCTCTAATTTCAGATAATATACCTAAATACTATTCAAATATTATTAAATCAGAAGTTTTTTTCCTGACAAGGGCAATGATGGCTTTGTGCAGGGCTATTTCTCACTAGCCCACAAACCTATGCTGTCAGTCAATTGCTCCTACCTATCCTTAATGTCAAGCTAATTCAAGTCAAGCTCGTCTGAGCTGATCAGTGATCAGTCTTGTCGTCTTGAGCAACAGCTAACCTAGGGCTGATCATAACTAGGGCTGATTATAACCCGTCTGGAGATTATTTGATGGCAGCAGGATTTGGGGCTGATGAACCAGCAAAGCCAGCAGCCCAAAACTATTATAAAAGAAATATTTACCCTGAGCTTCAACAGGCGTTTGATGATTTTACAGCATTAGCTGCACAAATTTGCCAAACTCCCATAGCTCTGACTACTCTGATTGACAGTAACAGTCAATGGTGTAAGTCTACTCTGGGCGATTATGAAACGTCAATAAGTCAAAATACCTTTCTATCCAGCCATCGGATAGATTTAGCTGAGGTATTGGTAGTTCAGGATACCCTAGCTGATCAACGGTTTGCCACTAATCCCTTAGTTACTGCTGAGCCTCATATTCGGTTTTATGCTGGAGTTCCCCTAATTACTTCTGACGGATACCCTCTGGGAACACTTGCTGTAATGGATCAAGTTCCAAAGCAACTTCAGTCTCAACAGTTAGCGGGATTACAAGCCTTAAGTCGTCAACTGATCAGCCAACTGGAGCTAAGACAACAGTTAGCTGATTTACAGCAGCCTCAGCTAAAAAACCAAGGTCTTGAGAATGAATTGCCCCAGGTTGACCAAGAACTGCTGGATTTTTTAGAAAAGGGCTGCGTTGGTCTCCATTGCGTGGATAGCAATGGCATCATCCTGTGGGCTAATCAAGCAGAGTTAGAGCTGCTCGGTTACAACGCCCAGGAGTATATCGGTCACCACATTGCTGAATTTTACTCGGAGCAAGAGGTGATTGACGATATCCTGGCCAGACTAACAGAATCAGAAACCTTAAAAAACTACGAAGCCAGACTCTTGTGCAAAGATGGCTCGATTCGCCATGTGCTGATTAACTCTAATGTCCTCTGGAAAAATGGCAAATTCGTCCATACCCGATGTTTTACTCGTGACATTACTGAATGGAAAATGATCCAGGAAGAACGCGATCGCTTCTTTGACCTCTCCCTGGATTTGCTTTGTATAGCTGGTTTCGATGGCTACTTTAAGCGCTTGAGCCCTTCCTTTACTAGCACCTTGGCTTACACCGAAGCGGAACTAACCAGCACCACGTTCTTCAATTTTGTCCATCCCGATGACCGAGGAGCAACTAGGGCAGAAATGGAACAATTGGGGAGTGGCATCCCTACTGTCTATTTCGAGAATCGCTATCGCTGTCAAGATGGGTCTTATAAATGGCTAGCCTGGGCGGCTTATCCAGTAGTTAACGATGGTTTAATTTATGCGATCGCACGGGACATTACTGAGGCCAAACAAAAGCAAGCCACCCTCGAAGAAAGTGAAGCTCGCTTCCGGATGATGGCTGATCATGCCCCAGTCATGATCTGGATGTCAGGCACTGATAAACTTTATAACTTTTTCAATCAGCTTTGGCTGAACTTCACTGGTAAAACCCTCAAACTTGAATTGGGCAATGGCTGGGGTGAAGGGGTGCATCCTGATGACCTAGAGCGCAGCTTCAATACCTATATATCCGCCTTCGACGCCAGAGAAAATTTTCGCATGGAGTACCGCTTGCGACGTAGGGATGGGCAGTATCGTTGGATATTAGATATAGGCACTCCCCGATTTACCCCCAATGGGGACTTTGCCGGTTACATTGGTTCTTGCATCGATATCACTGAGCGCAAACAGGCGGAAGAAGCCCTGGGTAGACAGGCTCTGATTTTTGAGACTATCTTCGATGGGATCATAATCACCGATTTAGCCGGTAAGATAATTGATTGGAATCCCGCTTCAGCGCGAATATTCGGCTACACCAAAGCTGAGGTATTGGGTAAAACTGCAGGGATTTTGCACCGACCGGAAGAGGCGGCTGTTCTGACCGAGGAGATTATCCAGGAGATGACCAGGTCGGGACGTTGGTCTGGGAAGATTCACTTTATTGGCAAAGATGGCAGGTGTGGGGTGTGTGAAACGGTGGTAGTACCTCTTTATGATCAGCAAGACAATATGGTGGCCACCATTGGTCTAAACCATGATATTACCGAGCAGGAGCAAAATCAGCAGCAATTGTATCAAAGCGAGGCTCGCTATCGCGCTATTGTTGAAGATCAAACGGAACTGATTTGTCGTTTCCGTCCTGATGGAACTCTGACCTTTGTCAATGGTGCCTACTGTCGCTATTTCAGCAAGTCAGAGGAAGAGTTGATTGGGCAACGGTTTTTGCCATTGATTCCCGATGAGGATCTCAAAAAGCTAGAAAAGTGTATTACTTCTCTAAGGCCCGAGAATCCGGTAGAAACGGTTGAACACCGGGTGATTATGCCCACAGGAGAGATTCGCTGGCAGCAATGGAGCGATCGTGCCATCTTTAACGAACAGGGTCAATTAATTGAGCTTCAGGCAGTAGGCCGAGACATCACTGAACACAAGCACGCAGACCAGGAACTTTTGCAAAAGTCTCAGGCCCTGGAAACCTTTAGTAACAACCTCAAACACTTACATCGGCTGAATACCACCAATTACCAAAACTTTGAGCTGCTGTATGCTGACTACCTGGATACGGGTTGTGAAATTTTAGGGATGCCCACTGGCATTATAAGTCAAGTAAACCTTAATTCCTATACCATCCTGTCAGTCAGGTCTGATCTAGAAGGGTTAGTCTCTGGCTCAGAGTTTGAATTAAAAGATACCTATTGTGCTGTTGTCGTTCGCGAAAAAAAGACCATTGCCTATACTCATGTAGGTGAGATAGCACTGATGCACGCTCATCCAGTCTACCAAACTCTAAAACTTGAGTCCTATATCGGGACTCCTATATTTGTCTATGGTGAAGTCTACGGCTCCCTGAATTTTTCCTCAACCCAAGTAAGAGAAAGGGATTTCCAGCCTCACGAACGGGAAATTGTAGAATTAATGGCTCAAAGTCTTGGTCGATTGATTGCAGCTCATCAAGCGGAAATAGAGCGCCAACAGGCAGAAGCTGCACTGTTGGAGAGTGAATCGACCCTGCGTAGTTTCTTCAACAGTTCCGCACTATTGATGGGGGTCGTGGAACTGTTGGATGATGACATCCTGCATATTTCTGATAATAACAGTACGGCGAATTTTTTCGGGACTACACCCGAGGCCATGCAGAATCGGTTAGCCAGTGAGCTGGGGGCACCCAAAACTTATATCCATCGGTGGATTACCCATTACCGAGAAAGCCAACAAACCAATCAGCCCATTTCCTTCGAGTATGATCACACCACTGAAACCGATACCCGGTGGTTATGCGCGACTGTATGCCCAATTCCTGACACAACTACTCCTCGCCCTCGATTTTCCTATGTGGTGGATGACATTACTGAGCGCAAGCTAGCACAGCAAGAACTCCAGCGCCAACATCAGCGGACGCAATTGTTTTCAGAAATTACCCTGAAAATCCGCCAGTCTCTACAACTGGATCAGATTTTGCAAACGGCGGTTACAGAAGTGCAACAATTTCTCAAGGCTGACCGAGTTCTACTCTTCCAACGGAGTTTAGATGGCTGGGGGAAAGTGGTTCAAGAAGCAGTAGTACCTGGTTGGCCAATCACGCTCGGACAAAGCATCGAAGATCCTTACTTTCATCAAGAGTACCTGGAGCAGTATCCTCAGGGAAGGGTTAGCAACATCTGTGACATAGAAAACTCTGATATCGAAGCTTGCCATGTAGAAATGCTGCAACAGTTTGGGGTAAAAGCTAACCTAGTGGTGCCAATTCAGCAACAAGACCAACTTTGGGGTTTGTTGATTGCCCATCAGTGTGCTAATCCACGACAATGGACTAACTTTGAGAGTGAATTCTTGCAACAACTGGCCGACCAAATTGGTATTGCCCTAGCCCAAGCCCAGCTTTTAGGAAGAGAAACCCGTCAGCGTCAGGAACTTGCCCGTTCTAATTCGGAACTGCAACAGTTTGCTTATGTAGCATCCCACGATCTGCAAGAACCCCTGCGCAAGATTCGGGCATTTGGCGATCGCCTTCAGACCAGGTATCATGAACAGTTAACGGATCAGGGGCAAGACTACTTGATACGGATGCAGAATGCTGCAGAACGGATGCAGGTGTTAATCAATGACTTGCTTAGCCTTTCCCGGGTGACCACTAAGGCCAGACCTTTGGTTGCTACTGACCTAGCTCAAGTGGTGCAAGAGGTACTCTCTGATTTAGAACTACGTATCCAGCAATCTGGTGGCGTAGTGGAAGTCGGTGAACTACATACTATTGAAGCTGATCCCCTGCAAATGCGTCAACTGTTGCAAAATCTGATCAGTAACGGACTGAAATTCCGACCAGAACAAAGAGGTAACCTCGTTAAAATTTATAGTCAACTGCTTGAGGAAAGTGTTCCTTTAAGTTATGAAGGCACAACCGTTAATGAGCGTTGTCAGATTATAGTCGAAGACAATGGTATTGGGTTTGAGCGCAGGTATAGCGATCGCATTTTCCAAACCTTTCAACGGCTCCATGGTCGCAGCGACTATGAAGGAACCGGCATCGGTCTAGCTATCTGCCGTAAAATTGTAGAACGTCATAATGGTAGCATCATGGCAGAGAGCACACCAGGACAGGGGGCTACGTTTATTGTTACGGTGCCAATTAAACAAAGTTGAAGATTGAACGCGCACCCGTGGCCGAACGCGCCCCGCGTGGCCTACGGCCTTAAGGCCAAGATTAAAGGTTTAAAGTTTAAGGTTTAAACTTGAAGGTTTAAGATATAAGGTTAAAGGTTTAAGGTTTAAGGGTAAACGTTAAATAATGAAAACATACTAGTAGTTGAGTGAGTAATCAATAAAATACTTCCAATTTACCCCTTTCTACTTCATAAGTATTTCATAATTACTTTATAATTTCTTTATAATTTTTGGTCGAGGAGATAATGCTTAGTGAATGAAAGCCGAAATCCCGTGATAATTTTAATGGCAGATGATGATCCCGATGATTGTCTGTTGGCAAGGGAGGCTCTCTTAGAGAGTAAGTTGACCAATGAGCTATACTTTGTCAGTGATGGCGAGGAATTGATGGATTATCTATATCACCGTGGTAAACACAGGCAGGCGAGTATGTCCCCTCGTCCAAGTTTAATCCTACTGGATTTAAATATGCCGAAAAAAGATGGTCGTGAGGCCCTCAGAGAAATTAGAGCTGACCCTAATCTACGAGTTATACCAGTCGTGGTGCTGACTACCTCAAAGGCTGAAGAAGATATCTATCACAGTTATAACTTAGGAGCAAATTCTTTTATCGTTAAGCCTGTCACCTATAGTTCCCTAATTGAGGTGATGCAAACGTTAAAAAAGTACTGGTTGGACATCGCCGAATTGCCCCCGGAAGGGAATTGATTGCCCTAACATAATACCATGAGTAAATGCTCACAACCGAAAGCTGAAAGTCGTGTTGTTTCTAGTTTACCACTAAAGACTGATCCACTCAGTACTATTTCCACAACCGACCCTCATCAATCTTCCTTGATCACAAACCTGGCAAATTGCTTACCCTTTTCAGAACTCAGAACTCTCGACTCTCCACTAATTTCCTTCGATTCCTCTGGTGCCAGACCAATGTACAACCCTTTGGTTAACGTATTACTCGTTGATGATGACGAAGATGACTATATTCTAACTCGTGATTTACTGTCGGAAAACCGGAGGGCTATATTTTCCTTGACTTGGGTGGCAACCTATGCTGAGGGCTTAGAAATGATTGGTCAGAACCACCATGATGTTTATCTACTGGACTACCGTCTTGGTGAGCATAATGGACTTGAACTCCTGCGTGAATCCATTGCCAGGGGGTGTACAGCACCGATTATCCTGCTAACTGCTCAGGGAGACCATGAGGTTGACATGGAAGCCATGAAAGCTGGGGCAGCAGATTACCTGGATAAGAGTCAACTCAGAGGACCTTTACTAGAGCGTTCCATCCGCTATGCCCTTGAGCGCCAGCAAGCACAACAAAAAATTCGGGAACAAGCAGCGTTGTTGGATGTGGCAACGGATGCCATTCTGGTTCGGGATCTAGACAATACTATCTCATTTTGGAATAAAGGGGCAGAGTCTCTATACGGTTGGCAGGCAGCAGAAGTTATTGGAAAAAAAGAGCATCTACTGTTGTACCAACAAGCACCAGCTGAGCTAGCTGAGGCAGACCAAAGTGTTGCCAAAACAGGGGAGTGGTATGGTGAGTTGAACCAAGTCACCAAAGATGGCAAAGAAATTATTGTTGAAAGTCGCTGGACTTTGGTGCAAAATCCTCAGGGACAGGCCAAATCAATCTTGATTGTCAATACTGATATCACTGAGAAGAAACAACTGGAAACCCAGTTTCTCCACGCTCAGCGCATGGAAAGCATTGGTACCTTAGCTGGGGGGATTGCCCATGATTTGAACAACTTATTAGCTCCTATTCTAATGTCCGCTCAACTGTTGCAGCTTAAAATCTCAGATCAGCGGCATTTGCAACTCCTAAAAACTGTAGAGAATAATGCTAGACGGGGGGCTGGTTTAGTCAAGCAAGTTTTATCGTTTGCTCGGGGTGTTACAGGTCAACGAACGGTTTTACAAGTTAGGCATTTGATTCGGGAAATTCGCCACATTATTCAAGAAACATTTCCGAGATCCATTGAACTGTCTACGGATATCGACCCTAATCTTTGGTCTGTATCTGGGGATGCTACACAACTGCACCAAGTGTTGATGAACCTCTGCATCAATGCTCGTGATGCTATGGTTGATGGTGGAACCTTGACATTGTCTGCCCAAAATATTT
>JAHQVZ010000078.1 GCA_019634055.1 Leptolyngbyaceae cyanobacterium MAG.088 | reverse complement strand
GCCTTTACACTAACGAGCGGCAGTCTTTTGATGTATCGCCGCTACCGCCAGCGATAGCCACAGCTATAAATTTGTCCTAGCGTTCACAACTTTAGATGCCGCTGCGTTAGGATCATAGCAAAGCTGTAAGTGACTTTCTAATCAAAACTATGGTGGAGAAAATTCAAAAAACAGACGCAGAATGGCAAGCACAGCTTACCCCCGAGCAATATAAGGTAACTCGCAAGCACGGCACTGAGCGGGCCTTTACGGGTGAGTACCATGACAACAAAGCAGCTGGCACATATAACTGCATTTGCTGTGGTTCCGAACTTTTTTCATCTGAGACTAAGTACGATTCTGGTACCGGTTGGCCTAGTTTCTGGTCCCCTAGCAAATCTGAGAATATTGCTAACAAGCGGGACATGAGTCTTTTTATGGTGCGCACTGAAGTTCTTTGTGCCGTTTGCGACGCTCACCTAGGACATGTTTTTTCCGACGGTCCCCAACCTACGGGGCAACGCTACTGCATGAACTCCGCTGCCCTCGATTTTGTCCCTAACGAAAATGCCTAGGCTCACCCTATGGAGCTAGTTGTTGATTGTTGTGGTCAGGGCACACCCATATTGTGTCTCCATGGACACCCAGGGACGGGGCGCTGTATGTCGGTATTTGCCAACTACTTTTCGCCCCACTTTAAAATCATTGCGCCAGACTTGCGCGGATATGGTCACAGCCGCACTAATCAAGCGTTTGAAATGGAGCAGCATTTAGACGACTTGTTAGTGCTTCTAAACCGGTTAGATCAGCCTTGTTTATTGCTGGGCTGGTCCCTCGGTGGCATCTTAGCAATGGAGTTAGCCCTGAAATATCCTAAACAGATATCAGGGCTGATTTTGGTGAGCACTGCCGCCAGACCTGCGGGCCGTCACCCAGCCATTACCTGGCAAGATAACGTGCTAACAGGCATTGCCGGTATCATTAACTGGCTGATGCCTGGCTGGGCATGGAATATATCTACATTTGGGCAGCGCTCACTGTTTCGTCATTTGATCTCTCAACATACTGCTCAGGCCTATCGTCACATTGCCCAAGAAGGAACACCCGCTTTTATACAGACATCTAATGCAGCAAACCAAGCTTTAAACAGAGCTTTGAAGCAAGGATATAACCGTTTAGGGCTGTTGCATCAAATCCATCATCCCTGCCTGATGTTAGCGGCGGCCAATGATGTTCATATCACACCAGAGTCTAGCCAAGAAACGGCTACTGCCTTGCCCAACTGCGAATGGCATTTATACGAAAATGTCGCTCACCTGATGCCATGGGAAATAGGACCACAGCTTTGTAATGACATTAGCCAGTGGCTAAAGCAGCATAAATTTTTAGACGCTCCCTAAGACTAATGCAGCGTCAAGACTCAAAAATCGGGTTGGGATATTGATAAAGAGTAAAGAATAAAGAGTTGCTCGTCATCCCGTTTACTCTTTACTCTTCTCTGGCCTTACCTGAAAATTTAGCTTTGACAGACCACTAGATATAAAGACAACCCTGACCATAAGGACAGGGTTGTTTTCCATAGCAGGAAATAATTGCAACTTAAGCGATATTCAGCAGAATTCATTGAATATTGCTCTAATGCATCAGAAAAAATTATGACAACGATAAAAGGTGCTTGATAATTACGCCAAACACCTTTTATCGCCATTTATTGAGCAACTTTCTTTTAGATGCTGCCAGATTAACGAATTAGTTGTTATATACGGGGGTCATGGTGTTACTGGGCTCTGTATATTCCACAGTAAGGTGCGCTGGTTCACTACAGCATTTAACAGTGACATCAATCTGTTGAGCCCCTTCCTGTTCTAGATCCTCAATGTAGCCCCCTTGGTGCTGGGCGGCTTCAGTTTCTGTTTGAAAGGGACCAAAATAATAAAGACAGCGAGGCTGAGATGTAGAAATTTCGACCCACCAAGGTTTTGAAAAAGAGCCAAAAAGATTACTCAAAAAGCTTTTCATAAATATAGGTACCTGTCGTTGTTAAAAATCCAGCTTGCGAGCAGCCCAAAAATGCGCCTATAACATTTATACAGCGTGATTTTGATCCCCGCCAAGGTTAATTGTGGGTAATTTTTCTAACCATCGCTGCCGATAAATCTCGTACATTACCATGCCTGCTGCTACTGAGGCATTCAGACTGGGGGTTTTACCCGTTAGTGGGATTGACACTAAACCATCACAAAGATTTTGAATTGACAAGCTAAGCCCAGACCCTTCAGCCCCAATGGCCAATACAATCGGGCGGTCAAACTGCGTTTTATGAACTGGCTGGCCTGCTTCAGCCGCTGTTCCATAGACCCAAAAACCAGCCTCTTTAAGTTGTTCTAAGGCCCGACCTAAATTAATCACTCGAGCTACTGGCAATGTTTCCAGGGCTCCTGCGGCGACTTTAGCCACCGTTGGGGTGATCCCCACGGCTCGCCGCTGGGGAATGACAACACCTTGGGCACCTAAGGCTTCAGCTGTGCGAATAATCGCCCCTAAATTATGGGGATCAGTAATACTATCGGCAGCAACAATCACAGGGTGTCGGCAGGCGGCTTTTGCCGTGGTTACTAAGTCGGGAAGTTCAACATAGTCATGGGAGGCAATTTGAGCCACTATTCCCTGATGGTTAGCTCCCTGGGTGAGCTGGTTTAACCGTTGAGTAGTCACCTCATCAATGACAGCGCCATTAGCTTTGGCATCTAAAATCATTGGTCGAAATCGGGGATCAAACGTAAGCCTGGAATTTACCCACAGACGATTGATGGGCCGCTGATTTGCGATCGCAGCCTCCACAGAATGACGCCCGTACACTAAATCTGGACGTTCCTCTATAAGCTTTTCTGAGGGCTGTCGCGGTTGAGAAGGACGGCTCTCTTGGCGTTTCTTAAAGGGTTTTCTCGGTGTTTGCTTAGAGTTCGGCTTAAACCTGGGTTTTGCAGACCCTTTGTGCTGTGGACGAGATTTTCCTTTAGCCGGACGAGGCCGATCAGAGGAGGGATTAGCCATGGGTTAGGAATAGAAGCGGAGTCACATCATAACGCTTTATCCGACGGTCCACTAAGTAGCAGATTTAACATCTAATTTACTTAATAACTCGCACAGGCGAGGCTGGTTAGTGACGTAGAGATAGCCAACCAGGGTTTCAAACGCAGTTGCCTGGCGATATATCTTTGCTGATAGACGTCTGGGGGATTTAGACGTGGCGTTACGCCCCCGTCGCACGATATCAGCTTCTGTATCGTTTAAATGGGGTGTTAATTCTTCAAGATATATGGCCTGCTGTTCAGCCTTTACCTGCCCAACCACTTGTTGATGAAACAGTTGTATACGCTGGGGTGGCCATAAAAGCTGCATGCGCACATAAAGCTCAAACACAGCATCACCGATATAGGCTAACGCTATCGGCGGAATAGACTTCACTTGCTGGGGTTGGAGATGATCTAGAGAAAATATTCCAGGAAGTTGACTGGAGATAGGCAAATCGACCCCCATTCCATCAAGACTATCCATCATCAAGGCCTCCTGTGCTTAAACCCAAGCAAGCACGCCATTGGCCCATGACGTTACAAATCCAGCCTATCGTTGCGCTCAAGAATCTTTTAGATTCTCAAGGGCTGTGTCAACATTGGGCTGCAGTGAAAGAAACTTTTCCAGGCGGACTAGCTTCACTGTTTGGGTAACCCGAGCATTGGTTACCACTTGAACGCTACCGCTCTCGCCCTTAGCTTTTTTCACTAGCTGTACCAGTGCTCCTAAACCCGAGCTATCGACAAAATCAATCGCCGAAAGGTCGAGAATAATATGGGTAGGCCCTTCCTCGATGTAGCGATTCAAAACCTTACGAAATGTAGGCTCTGAAAACGCATCTAGCAGACCAGTGAGGCGAAATATTTGACATTTCCCCCTAACGT
Organism: Leptolyngbyaceae cyanobacterium MAG.088; assembly: GCA_019634055.1. Taxonomy (GTDB): domain Bacteria; phylum Cyanobacteriota; class Cyanobacteriia; order Phormidesmidales; family Phormidesmidaceae; genus Leptothoe. The sequence goes on along the minus strand of JAHQVZ010000078.1, from coordinate 10,557 downwards.
CACGTGTGCCTCTTAAACTTACGGTTAGGGTCAGCGACTCAGCGATAATAACCTCCTAAGGCCAATAGATACAGCAAATTCAGACGTTTAATTTTAGGTCAGGATCTTTCCGACTGCAAGAAAATTAAGCGAAACGTAAATGCACTTATACCAGGTTAATTGAGAGCTAATCTCAGACTAATCTGGAGCTTTTCCGACACCTCCTGATATCTAAATAATGGAAAATATAAATTACACTACCCTATCTCCACGATGATCACGCATCAACGTGATGAATTTTTCAAATAAATAATCAGCATCGTGGGGACCGGGGCTAGCTTCGGGGTGGTACTGCACTGAAAATATGGGTAGGGTTTTATGTTTGAGACCGGCCACCGTGCGATCGTTGAGGTTGAAATGGGTCACTTCAACGTCTGTGGATGGAATTGAATCAATATCAATGGCAAAGCCATGGTTTTGACTGGTGATTTCTACCTGCTTAGTAAGCCCACAGGGTTGATTAAGTCCGCGATGGCCAAACTTAAGTTTGAAGGTTTTAGCCCCTAAGGATAAACCAAGAATCTGATGTCCCATGCAAATACCAAATGTTGGAATTTGACTATCAAGGAGTGATTTGATCAGTTCTGGAGCTGATTCAACAGCAGCAGGATCCCCGGGACCATTCGATAGAAAAATACCGTCGGGCTTGTATTTGAGAATCTCCTCAGGCGATGTGTCAATGGGAACCACGATAACTCGGCAGCCATAACTGGCCAGACGTCTGAGAATGTTGCGTTTGACACCAAAATCAATGGCTACCACCGTCAGAGACCTAGAGCTATCTGTCTGGTTACGAAGTGTTGAAGCAAATTCCCAGGCTATATCTGTGGTTTCTGTCCATTCGTAAACATCAGGGGTACTGACCTCTTTAACTAAATTTAAGCCTTCCATGCTGGGAATGAGCTCTAGCTGCTTACGTAGCTGCTCTGGGTCAAGAATTGTACTAGAAATGGCTCCGTTCATTGCGCCAGCGGTACGCAATTTACGAGTCAACGCACGGGTATCGATGCCGTAGATGCCTGGAATATTATGCTGTTTCAGATAGTCTGGTAACGAGGCTGTGGAACGCCAGTTGCTAGGCCGTTCACAGATATTTTTTGCGATCGCACCGTTTACCTGAGGTGCGCTTGATTCCTCATCCTCTTCATTAACCCCCGTATTGCCCAGTTCTGGATAGGTAAATGTCACAATTTGCCCCCGATAGCTAGGATCGGTTAAAACCTCCTGATATCCCGTCATACCTGTATTGAAAACAATTTCACCCACTACGGTACCTGTGGCTCCAAATGACCATCCACGAAAAACTGACCCATCGGCTAGTACCAATAATGCAGGCTGGGAGCTAGTGGAAAAAATAGACATGGGTTACAACAGGAAAGTAGATAACGTTGGTCACATTGGTTAGGGCCATTAGTATCCCTTAACGCGCTAGGCTATAAAGCTAATGTGACACGCAAGTGGCATATTCCCACCCAGACCATGATGGGGACCGGTACCATCCTAGAGGTCGTGGGTCACTTTTGAACAATGCTTGAGAAAAAAACAATTAGATTTATTGTTAGATTTATTCCCATGCTTTGCCTGGGGACCCTGGCAGCCTGCCAAGCTGGACCAGTGCAAACAGAACGTCTAGAAAATTTAGACAGCGACCCATCTGCACCGGCTCAAAGTAATACGCCGGCGGCGGCTGTTTCCAGCACCAGTGATAATTTGGCCCCAAATGATAATTTGGCCCCAAATGAGGCATTGCCCTCCCAGTCCTCCACGGCGTATCAAGATGCGGTCAACCTGGCCTCTGGTGCATTTACCCTGGGACAACAAGCCACCTCGCCCGACGATTGGGATTTGATTGTAGGTCGTTGGGAGCAAGCGATTCAAAAGCTAAAGGAGGTGCCAAAAGATGATCAGCACTATGCAACTGCCCAGACAAAGCTTGAAGACTATGGGCGTAATCTAGCTCAAGCTAAGCAACGATTAGTCACCCTGAAACAGCCGCCAGCAGAAATTACCCTAAACAGGCCTGCACAGATTTCTAACCAGGCGACAACGGCTGTGTCTACAACGTCTTCCCCTGATCCCGATAACCCTATTCCAATTATTGAGCGCCATGGTGGCACACCGGTGATTGAAGTGACCTTTAATGACAGACGTTATCCAATGATTTTAGATACAGGCGCTAGTCATACCCACATTACCCGTGCCATGGCCGATGAACTGGGGGTTCAGGCAGTGGGGCAGGCCTCGGTAACCACCGCTAGCAGCAATCAGGTTGTGGTTGATGTAGGCTATATAGACTCCATTCGAGTGGGCACCATTACCCATCGCAATCTGCCGGTTAGTATTGGTGACTCATTACCCATTGGTTTGTTAGGCAATGATGTCTACAAAAATTTTGATGTGATTTTGCAGGTAAACTCCGTAGAATTTCGACCTCGTTAGACGCTTGATTAAAGCTTTAAGCGTCACACCCTATGGAAAGCGGTTACAATTCCATAAAATTCAGAAATCTAAGTCTAGACCAACTAAAGCAGGTAGTTCCTAAAATCAAGCTCTAAATATGTTTCAGCTACTCTGGCTGAATGGTTTGTCGGTCATTCAATCTGTCAGAAGTCGTTGTCGCTTTTCAATAATTATTTATCGCGCTGCTATGTCTGAGCTTCGCATCGTTTCTTTAATTCCCAGCGCTACAGAAATTGTTGCCCAACTCGGATTTAGCGAGTCGTTAGTAGGGCGTTCCCATTCCTGTGATTTTCCATCTAGTGCTCAAGCGCTACCCGTGTGTACGTCACCCAGATTTGATACCAAGGGTACTAGCAAAGAAATTCACGATCGAGTGAGCGAGCTATTGCAACGGGGACTAAGTGTCTATGACGTTAACGTGGATAGGCTAAAGCAGTTACGCCCGACCCATATTCTTACCCAGGACCAATGTGAGGTATGTGCGGCTAGCTTGGCAGATGTTCAAAAGGCGGTGGGGCAAGTCATTGACTCTGAACCGGTGGTAATTTCCCTAAAGCCTCAGGTGCTTGCGGATCTATGGGACGATTTACAGCGGGTGGCTGTATCGCTAGATCCCATCAATGGCAATGCGATCGCAGATCTCACGGTTGCTCAACTGCAAGGGCGACTGCAAGACTGTCTGGCAAAGGTGCCGTCTAAGCTACCTCAACCTACCGTTGCCTGTTTGGAATGGACCGATCCCCTCATGGGGGCAGGCAACTGGGTCCCAGAATTAGTCTCCATGGCCGGTGGACATCCCCTGTTTGGTCAGGTAGGCCGACATTCCCCCTGGTTACCCTGGGAAGATTTAAATGCGGCGGAACCTGATGTTCTGGTGATTATGCCCTGCGGTTATGACCTCCAACAAACCCGTCAATCCATCGATCAGCTCACCCAGATGACGTCCTGGCAAAACCTCAACGCCGTTAAAAACGGTCGTGTTTTTTTAGTGGATGGCAACCATTATTTCAATCGTCCTGGCCCTCGTTTGGTGGACTCTTTGGAGATTTTGGCAGAGATTTTACACCCCGATGAATGTGCGTTTGGCTATGCGCTCAAAGCCTGGAAAATTTACTAGTCGGGGCATTGCCCGCAATGCCCCTAGGCAAAATGCTGATATCCCTGGCCCTGCTCTAATTGAATATCAGGTCCTTGCTCCACATCATCGATTAAGCAAATATCACTGTCTGCGGTGGTCTGACCAATAATCTGGCTACCAGGCAGCTGTTGGACAAAAGCCTTAGCCAGGTTTGGGGGCAAGCTCAGTACTAGTTCGAAATCTTCACCGCCATAGAGGGTCCAGTTTTCAGCCGTAGGTCGACCTACGGCATCAATGAGCCCCGGGGGAACGGGGAGTTGCGATCGCAAAAGCGTTGCCCCCACCTGACTCTGCCTACAAATTTGAATCACAGCATCAGCCAGGCCATCACTGGTGTCCATGGCCGCAATGTTGTCGCGAGCCTGTAGTATGGCAATTGCATCAAACCTGGGAATAGGTCGCTGATGAGCTTGAATCCATGACTGGGCTAACGGTCCTGCCAAAGCCAACTCCCCCAGTAGTAACGCAAGACCAGCCCGCGAAGCGCCGTGGACTCCAGTTGTCACCAGGGCTTGTTGGCTCTGGGCTCGATTACGATAGAGCGCCTGAGGCCCAGTAACGGAGCCAAGGGCTGTAATCCCTAAGCTCAAGTGGTTTCCCTTGGAAAGATCGCCACCAATAATTTCACCCCCGTACTGGTTTAGACAATCCGTAAGCCCCTGGTAAAGTGCCTCAACCCATAACCAGGGGGTATTTGGTGGCAACGTTAACCCAACAGTAATTCCCATGGGGGTAGCCCCCATCGCCGCTAAGTCTGACAAATTGACCGCCGCCGCACGCCAACCTAAATCATTTGGGGAAAGGGTGCGCTCTGCAAAATGCACTCCATCCACCAGCACATCAGTGGTGACGACCAGTTGCTCACCAGCAGGAATCAACTGAATCGCAGCATCATCCCCCACTCCTTCTGCACAATAGGGACGTAACCGATTGAGTAACGCATGTTCGCCTAAATCAGCAATGGTTAGCCCAGCAATGTTCACGCCTTTGGTGCAATCAGGTTATTCAAACCATCAACGACCTTAGCCGAGAGGATTTTGCCCCCCTGACGGCCCATCCGATCCAGCGCTTCTTTACCTTCTATGGTGTAACCAAAGACAGCATAGCGACCATCCAGTAGATTTAACCCTGCTGGAGTCAGTTCTGGCTCAAACAGAAAGAAGAAAAATTGAGACGAACCACCATCTGGGTCAGATTCAGGCCGTGCCATGGCCAAGGCCCCAAACGAATTAAACGGGAGTACAGGTTTTTCTAGAAAACGACCCAGTTCTTCCAAGGTTGCTCCATAGGTCGGCGCATCATCCCCTTCCACTAAAATTTCTAAGGGAATAGCTCGATACTTTTTAGTCTTTGGATCAATAAACCCAGCCTCAGGCCCCTCTGGATCGCCAGTCTGTAGCACATAGTTTTCCTCGGCCCGGTCAAAGGTCATACCATCATAGAAACCCCGCTTGACCAAATCGACGAAGTTACCTGCTGTAACCGGTGCACTGTAACCGTCTACGATAACCGTAACCGGCCCCTCATTCGTCTTAAACTCAATTGTGGCCCGGCCCTTTAGCTGAGGGAGCTGGTCATATTCATCGGGCACTTCGTAGGGAAACCCCTTCACCATCAGGTCTTCCAAACTGCCAATAGTTTTAAGTATTGCCCGTCGATCGGTCCAAAGCGTTTCTAAATCCTTGGTTTGTGCAGCCTCTTTCATCGTTTCTAACTGCTGGCCAATTTGCTCTAAAATCGGTTCAGCTTTAGAACGACGATCCGCTGGAATTGCCTCTAAAATAGCTGCACGTTTACGACCAAGCACCTTTGCAGATTTATTAATTTCCCGTTTAGTCCGTCCCCACTGCTTTGTCCGTAGCGCGTAGTTTAGCCCTTCCAAATTATCCTGAACTTGACGAATTTCAGGACTATCAATCGGTAGGGCATAACGTAATAGTGCCTGGGGGTCAGTAATCGCATCCCCAGGGGGTAAATAGGCTACGGGTATTGCCAGAGATGGAAGGGAAGCCGCTTCGGCAACTGGCATCCAAAGCCCAAGCAAAAAACTAAAACCAATACCTAAAAGACCTGCGAGAGTGGCCTGAAGGCAGTATTGAAAACGAGCCATAGTTGGAAATTAACGACAACGGCGTGACAAACCTTTACGATCTTGCCATAGTGTGGGTCGTCTCAGATAGTCACCTGAGGCGGTTCTAAAGGTCTTGTATTACTTACTGGCTGCATTGGTCACCATAATTGAACTAGCATACGGGTAAATGACCGATGAGCTGTACAATAAGGGCCGACTGTTAACCACCAACTAACAATCTACTGTCTGCCAGTACCATGATTTCTAGTAATGATTTTCGCACCGGCACTAGCATTGAACTTGATGGCTCTGTGTGGCGAGTGGTGGAATTTCTCCATGTAAAACCTGGAAAAGGTGCAGCATTTGTACGCACTAAGCTTAAAAATGTGCAATCTGGTAGCGTTGTTGAACGCACATTTCGCGCTGGGGAAACAGTTCCCCAAGCCATTTTGGAAAAAAGCGTGATGCAGCATACTTATCGGGATGGCGATCAATATGTATTCATGGATATGGAAACCTATGATGAAGCCCAGCTTTCAAAAGAGCAGATTGGGACTCAGGTGAAGTATCTAAAAGAAGAGATGGAGGTAACGGTTCTTCGCTGGAATGGCCAGGTGCTGGAAGTTGATCTGCCTAACTCGGTTGTTTTAGAGGTGGTAGAAACTGATCCTGGTGTGAAAGGGGATACTGCCACTGGGGGGACCAAACCCGCCAAAGTTGAAACAGGTGCACAAGTTATGGTGCCTCTATTTATTTCAATTGGTGAAAGGATCAAGATTGATACCCGTAATGATTCCTATCTTGGTCGAGAATAGATATTGGATTTTTTAATCAGTTCAGGTGAGTTAGGTGTCGCTAATCATTCATTTGGAGTTGTAAGCAGTGGATTTGGATTTTAGTGAGCTTCGTCAGCTAGTTGTCGCTCTTGATCAAACAGATATCGCTGAGCTAACCCTTAAAAATCCCCAGTTTGAGCTCACCTTGCGTAAGGCTACTGCTCCTAGTCAAGCTGTGGTGTTATCTTCAGATGCGACGATCTCTACAGCTGCCTCTATGCCATCAGCAACACCGATGGTTGCACCGCCGCCAGTGGCTACACCTGCTGCTGCCGAACCGGCCACACCACCTACATCCGTTGCCTCTGATTTGTACGAGATTACCTCTCCCATGGTAGGCACCTTTTATCGTTCGCCTGCCCCTGACGAACCGCCGTTTGTTGATTCCGGCGATCGCATTAAATCTGGTCAAACCGTTTGCATTATTGAAGCGATGAAGCTGATGAATGAATTAGAGGCCGAGGTATCGGGCGAAATCGTAGAAATCTTGGTTCAAAATGCTGAGCCCGTTGAGTTTGGACAACCTCTGATGCGCGTTAAGCAGAGTTAGTCCATTCAGCACAACATCGTCTTAAGTAAGAACTTTATAATTTACTTAAAGCATATAGTGGAATCGCGTAATTTTTAGGTCTACTCGTCTAGATTGGTATGATGTAGACTACCTAAAAAGGTTCTATCTTTGGTAGGTTTGGGCATTCTTCAAGTAATGCTTGCCTGCTGTAGGTGCTTAGTTTATGCTCCAGGCAAGCCTCTGAACAAGCTCTATTCAGTTGTTTTTTGGTAAAAAAGGAGGTTTCCCTCAGTAGAGGTATGCCAGATGTCCAGTTCTAAAACCACTTGGCTTGGTTAACCATCATTTAGGTTTAACCGTCGTTGTTGAATAAGTAAGTGGCCTGTGTACGGCATTGTGTATTGACCCAAAGGAGAGAAGCATGCAAAATACCCCACGACCGCTCGTTCAATCAGAGTCCCGCGCCTGCAAAGCTCCAAATCAAACACGACTCTACAAGCGCTTAGAAGAAGCACTCCACACTGGTAGTGAAGTTTGGTTTCGCATGCCAGGAACAAGGTTAGTCGGTATTCCCATTTATTTAGATGGTGACTACGTGGAAGTTGTGGATGTGGATGTCGCAGAAGGTTACGAAGATGATGAACTGCCCGATGATCCTTACCAACGGACGGTTTGGCTTATTCGGTTGGCGGAAATTAGCGCTATTTCCTATGCAACAGACCGCTGGTCAAAAGATCGGTTTGAGCGATTGTTAGATCAAAGTGATTCTGACAGTAGTTCCAAAAGCGCCTAGTTAACGTGATCGTTGTTAAGTCTTGGTACATAACGACATCGTTAAAATAAGAAGCTTGAACTCTGGGTCAATAACACTTGTTATCTAGGGCTTAGAATTCAAGCTTTACCTGTAACTTGACAACAGCTTTTTAATTGTTGCTTAAGGTCCTTTTTTAAGTTGATGGAGAGACTGGCTTAGATTGAGTATTTTTAATAGTTGGCTGATTGAGCGTACGGAAATATCGGTTGCCAATAATGAGCCAGAATAAGACGTAGGCCATCAGCTGAATTAGATAAATGCGATCGCGATATCCCAGTAATACTTTTAAGGCTACCCCTGGGAACTGTTTGTCTGGCAAGCTTTGACTCATATCCCAAACAAGAGGACCGAGGACACAAGATTGACCAAACCCAAGGCAGAGATCTAGAGATAAAGTAGTCAGTTGGCTTAGGGTCGCAAAGACAATATCAATATTGCGACATAACGAAACCACTAAACCCGCAATAATCAGCAGCAGCAGCACACCCATTACTTGAAAAAATAGCTTCAAGTTAATGCGAATGCCCCATCTAAATAACCCAAAGCCAATTAACGTAGCGCCCAACAACCCTATAGCTATGCCCAACAAACTGCTCGTTAATGTTTGTTGGGCCTGGGTAAACAAAAATAGTACAGTTTCAAACCCTTCTCTGAGCACAGCAATGCAGACCAGACTAAAAATACTTAGGCCAGCTGTTTCATTGGCCAGGGCTTGCGTTACCGTCTGATTGATTTCTGTCTTTAAAGATCTAGCCTGTTGAGTCATCCATAGCAGCATCCAGCTCAACATAATGATGGCAATACTGCCAAATAGAATGCCAAGGATCGGCTTTAAGAGCCCCTCAACATTAGGCATTATGAACTGCAACTGCTGTAAGCCCAGGCCTAAAAATGAACCAATTAGAATGCTGCCCACCACACCAGCGATTACACCACCATACGCCCATGAATTTAGATGAGGTTGCTCGGCTTTATTTAAGCAGGCTAAAACAATGCCAACCACCAGTGCAGCTTCCACACCTTCACGAAGGGTAACAATGGCGGTTGGTAAGGCAGAGGCAATGTCCATTAAGTAAGCAGAGGCTAAAAAAACGTTTCCTGAGCTTGTCGAAGAATAGTATCGAATACTATCCATTATGCCGTGTTACTGTCCCTCGCCTATGTCTGATTAAGAACAAGGGTTTTATCATCTCTAGAAGCTGATAGCCCATACGCTGTCTTACCTACACTGTCTTACCTATGTTGGCGGGCAAGGGTAATGAAATCTATGGGATTCTTAGGCCAACCCAATTTCCTGGAGTCGTTGCTGTAGATATTGTCCAGCTGTTTGAGCTGGAAATTTGGGTTGGCCCCCTGTCCGTTCGACACATTCAGATATGGGCGTAAGGTCAAACTCTGGTCTGGGATGCATAAAGAAGGGTAGAGAGAATCTGCGACTTCGCCCATCTAAATTGACCACTCGATGGGTGGTACTTTTGAATACTCCATTGGTTAATGCCTGCAACATATCCCCCGTATCTACAATAATCTGGCCCGGCAAAGACTCAATGGCTACCCAGCTGCCATCTGAGTTCAACAGTTCTAAGCCAGGCCCTGTCGATTCACACAGCAATGTGATTAAGTTAATATCTTCATGGGGTGCGGCCCTGAGGCTTTTAGGCGGCATGGTGTCTGATAAAGGCGGGTAGTGCAGAATGCGCAAAATGCTTTTGCCCTGGCGTGCTTCCTCATCAAAAAAGGTTGGCGGCAACTCTAGATATCGGGCACAGGCTTTTAATAAATGGGCTGCGCAGGTCTCTAACTGCTCATATAGCCCAGACATTGAAGGCTCAAATTGGAGAACTTCGTGGGGCCAGGGATTTGCCAATTCTGCTTCACGCCCCACATGCCAAAATTCTTTTAGGTCAGGCGCATTGCTATTCTTTGCATGTTCTTGGCCAAAGCGGGTAAACCCTCGTTGTTGATTGATGTCTGGGCGTTCGTAATTTTGTTTAATCGTGTCTGGCAAACTAAAAAAGTCTGCCGCTGCTGCATAGGCAGACTGGATTAATTTAGCCTCAATGCCATGGTGTTCAAGGGCAAAAAAGCCGACGGTTTCCAGGACCTGCCCCAAACTTTGGACAAACTGCTGCTGTTCGGTTGGTGAACCGTGGAGAAAATTTTGTAAATTTAGGGTGGGGAGAGTGGTCATCATAAGAAAGCGGGGATAGCAAAGGGCGTATTGACCAAGACGTTACTCCGAGGATCTACTTCACATCCTGATAGAGCAGCCTTAAAATTAGAATTCGTGGTGGTTTAAAGGATTATGGGCCTTTTTCGTTGGCTATGTTTGCTCAGCTTAGTGTTATTGTTACAAGCCTGCAGTGGCTTCGGCAAACTGCCACCTCAGTCAATTATCGAACGGGGGCTGGCTATGAAAATAGCCCAAACCCAGCAAACGTTAGTCGCTCATTTAGCCCCTAAAGTACCTCAGCTAACCAATTTTAAACTGCGTCAGGTAGAGGTAACCCTGAGGGAAGCTCAAGATAACAATGTTTTTCATGTACAGGGTACCTATCAAGCCATTATCCAGCTCACCAATCGAGAAAAAACAGAGTCTGGTCCCTTTGACCTCTATCTGGCCCAGGAAAAAACAGAAGACACCGTCAGTTGGTTTTTAGTATCAGACAACAAAAGAGAGTTATTGGT
>JAHQVZ010000077.1 GCA_019634055.1 Leptolyngbyaceae cyanobacterium MAG.088 | reverse complement strand
GGTGAGGCGATAGGGGCTGGTCTTGTGCTTGCTCTGTTAGAGCAGCCGGGAAAGAAATGAGAATTGTTTATGGAGCCGTACTAGCTTCAGCGGCTTCTGCTTGGGGCGTAATTGGCACACCGTCTTGCAAATTTAGCAGGCCGGTAATGACAACACTCTCGCCTGTAGAGAGACCATCAATTACTTGAAAGTCATTGCCCTGCATTGCCCCTAGGGTGACTGGTCGCAGTTGAGCAATCGGCCCTTCAATGGGCGGTTGTCCGTCTTCGGGGGGGGGCGCATCGGCTGCTACATAAACAAAAGATTGTCCCCCTAAGCGCGTGATGGCGGTAGCGGGCACCAGTAACCCAGGCCGCTCATCTAAAATAACCCGCACATCTACTCGCTGATTGTCTTGCAGCGCGCCTGTGGCATTGGTCAACCTCGCTTTGGCAAGTACTGTTTGGGTGGCAGCATCCGTCTGGGGTGAAATAAAGCTGATAGAGGCTTGCGCCACTGGGGTATCTGCGCCAAAGGTAAATAACTCAACCGGCATACCTAGACGAATTTCACCAATTTGCTCGGTGGGGATATCAATTTCTAGTTCCAGAGTGTCGTTTTGGGTAATGGTTGTCAGGGTGCCGCCGGGCTGCACATAGTCTCCTAGTTCCACTGGAATATTGCCCACCACCCCGGCAATCGGAGCGGTCACCGTTTTGTCGAGTAAGTCTTCACGGGTGGCATTGGCCGTAGACTGGGACTGTTCTAAAAAGGCTTCTGCCTGATCCAGGCTAGCTTGAGCGGCCCCAATTTCTTCTGTAGCAGCTGCTAATGAGGCAATGGCAGCATTGCGATCGCGTTCCACTTCATCTAGCGCTTGTTGCGACTGTGCCCCTGCATCCACCAGACGCTTTGTTCGAGTAAATTCAGTAGTTTGCAACTTCACATCCGCTTCGATGCGAATCCGCTGGGCCAACAACGACTGCAGCTGAGCCCGAGAATTATCTCGGGCAGATTGGGCGGCGCTGACACTGGCTAATGCCGCACTCAACTCAGCCTGAGATCGATCGGCACTCAGCTCCATAATGGGATCACCTGCTGCCACCTGAGCACCAGATGAAACATAAATACGAGTAATTCGCCCATTGGCTTCGGGCTGTAAGACGACGCCTGCCTGGGCATCTAAGGCACCGACAAATGATGCGCGATCGCGTAATGTGGTGGACTGCATACGTTCTAACGTAACCGGGATACCCCCGCCCATAGGCATGCCCCCCTGCTGACCGCCGCCTTGCCCCAACAGCCGCCATAGGGCAAAGCCTCCCCCAGCTAGCACAATTAAAGCAGCCAGCCAAATTAGCCAGTTACGTTTAGTTTGAGGCCCTGCAGGAGACGACCGCAGGTAGGGCGCTTCTGTAGAAGGACTAGAATGTGAGGCCATAAAAGAAGCAAGTTATCGAGACTGCAAGTAGCGACGTTAAAATCAATAGTTCTATATTATCGAACTTAGATGCTATAAACACCGATTCAGGCAATATCACAGATTGGATAGTGGGCTTTAGTTGCGTTTTAATGGTTCGGGTTACTAAAAATTTGCCAAATTACTAGCATTCCTAATCTTTGCTGATGTGAAAAATCTGAAAACAGCTGCATCAATTTGGCTAACTAACCGCCTAAATTTAGGTATATAGAAATTATTAACAACAATCAGCCCCAAAAAGTCTTTGACCAACAAACAAGGCAATATGTGCAAGGTTGATTTAATCCCTAGCACATGTTTGCTAGAGATTATTACGGACTACCATAGCGCACATTTATTGATTTATGGGGGGCATTTATCTATAGAGTTCTATGAACAAAATTCATATAGCAAATGTCCTCATGAATGGGAGCATTTGCGTGTCCTTTGGGGCGTGATTGCCGTTGGTGCGAGTAAAAAAAATAAGGGTTTGAATGGTGCGTAATGTGGCTTGTCGTTACAGGGTTTACCCGCGTTGTTGTTATCCCGGCTATAGGCATTATGCGAGCTATTCAAACAGAGAAACCAGAGAAACCTATGCAACAAATCACTGGCCAAGGACAACATTAGCGTTTCCACCTCATTGTCTAATGAATTGCCCAAACATGACCATCGGCAATCATCATCACCGACTGTAAAAACAGTCAACACAGCCGTGGCTAAGTCGGTTTAACCTAAGCAAGTATTTGCAATAGGTATTTTCATGAAGACGGCGTCTAACCTGACGCGATGGCAAGAGTTTTGGGCCGGTGCCCGACAAACGATTCCATTGATTGTCGGTGCCATTCCGTTTGGCATTATCTTTGGCACCCTGGCCCAGACCAGCGGTCTCTCCTTTGCGGGGGCCATAGGCATGTCGGCCATTGTGTTTGCTGGTTCATCTCAGTTTATTGCCCTGGGTCTGCTGGGGGTGGGTACTCCCCTTGGCATAATTGTGCTGACTACATGGGTGGTAAACCTGCGGCATCTGCTCTATGCCGTTAGTCTTGTGCCCTATGTCAAACACCTGAGCCAGGTCTGGAAGCTGCCCCTGGGTTTTGGGCTCACCGATGAAAATTTTATGGTGACGATCCAGCGCTACCGCCAGGATGATCCGTCTCCTTATAAGCATTGGTTTCAGCTTGGTTCAGCTCTGGCTATGTATGTTAACTGGCAGCTGTGTACCCTGCTCGGTCTCACCTTAGGGCAAAGCATTCCCAATGCCAGGGCCTGGGGGCTAGATTTTGCCATGGTGGCTACGTTTATTGGCATGACCATTCCTTACCTGACTAACCGACCCATGGTGGCGACGGTGATTGTTTCAGGCATTACGGCGCTGTTAGCGCAAGGATTACCCCATCAATTGGGACTAATAGTGGCTGCGATCGCAGGCATCCTCACTGGCGTTCTCACCGAAAACCATCTTCAGGAAACCACTCCCCATGACTAATGAAGTAATGCTTCTGGGCGGCATGACCCTCGTCACCTTTCTCATCCGCTACCCACTTCTGGCCATGAGCGGACGCATCACTCTCCCGCCTAGACTTATGCAGGCCTTAAACTACGTTCCCCCTGCTGTCCTCACCGCCATTATCATCCCCACCGTCCTTATAGAAAACAACACCCTATGGATCGCCCCAGATAATCCCCGGCTGATCGGCTCCCTAGCCGCCCTCTGCATTGGCCTTTGGAAAAAGAATCTACTATTAACCATTCTGATCGGCATGGGCACATTCCTTTTATGGCAAGGTATTGGTGGTGTGTGAATACCCCGTATGGGCAATCTATGGGCAGCTCCACCATTTCTCAAAGTAAACCAGGCCACCATGACTAATACGCTATCCCCTGGATTATTCCAATCAGATAAAAAACATACCAATAAGCCTTATCAACCTGCTCAAAATTCTTTGCAGCAAGACGTAAAACGCTGGGTTAATCGAAGTCTTATCATTGCCGCAATCCTTGGAGTAATCATCACTGGCTATTGGAGCTATCGCGTTGTCCGGGGGCTGCTGCTCAGTAATATTAAACGCAACGTATTGCTGGAGCTAGAACAACGCACAAACACCTTAGATCAATGGTTAATTCAGCGCAAGGCGGAGCTGGCTAGCATTTCTAATACTCCATACATGCGTTCTATGGACTGGGCCACTGCAGACCCCTTTTTAAAGTCGGAAGAAGCTCGTATTCCAAACTTTTACTTCTTTTCCCTGATAAATTCAGATGGCTCCTATTACAACACTAAAGTAGGTTATGCAGAGGGTAAAAACCTTAAAGATCGTCAACATTTCCAAGAGGCGATGAAAGGCAATACCTACGTTTCCGATCCTGTCATTTCTAAGACTCTGGATATTCCCATTGTGGCAGTTACATCGCCTATTTGGGCTAATCCTAACCAGCAGGGCTCTCCCATTGGCGTGACGGCTGGCCTGATTGATATTAAACAATTAGAAAAAGAAGTTGAAGCCCTGGAATATGGTGACAATAGCTATGCCTTTGCCTTGAATTCCACAGGGTTACCCATTGTGCATCCAGACAAAACGATCATGAGCACTATTAACGATCAGGATGCTATAAGCTTTGTTGACAGTAATGAGCCAGCCCTGGCAGCCATTGCTCAACAGATGGTAGAGGGGCAGGAAAGCATAGAGTTAACGCGCCTGAATAGTAAGTCTGTATACGTAGCTTACATGCCTGTTGAAGAAGCAGACTGGTCTTTGGCGCTGGTTATTCCCCGTCAAAATATTGAGTCTCAGCTGCAGTTGCTCAATGTCATGGCGCTTTTGATTTTGGGGTTGGCTAGCTCCATGCTGTTAGGTCTGTGGTGGGTACAACAGTTTAAACAGCAACAATTGCGAAAATCAAAGGAGCTGGCAGATTCAGCCAACCAGGCCAAAAGTGAGTTTTTGGCCAATATGAGCCATGAGCTACGCACCCCCCTCAATGGTATTTTGGGCTATGCACAGATTTTATTGCGATCGCAACATCTGAGAGATCGAGATCAGCAGGGCATCAAAGTGATTCATCAATGCGGCTCTCATCTTCTCACTTTGATTAATGACGTCCTTGATTTAGCCAAAATTGAAGCCCGTAAACTCACCTTAGATCCTCAAGAAACCCATTTAGGCGCATTACTCCAGAGTATTGTCGAAATTTGCCAAATCCAGGCTGAACAAAAAGATATCAAGTTTCAATACATCTTTGACGACACATTACCTGCAGGCATTGTTACTGATGGTAAACGTCTACGTCAGGTAATTCTGAACCTACTGAGCAATGCCATCAAATTTACCGAAAAAGGGCAAGTAACCCTGCACGTTAACCGCGTAGATGACGCAGACTGCACACTCAACTTTGTTGTAAAAGATACCGGTGTCGGTATCCCTCCGGAACAGTGCCAACAAATTTTTGTTGCCTTTGAACAAGTGGGTAAAGAACAAAAACGGACGGAAGGTACGGGCCTTGGTTTAGCCATTAGTCAGCAAATTGTGACACAGATGGGAGGTACTATCCAGGTACAAAGTCAGGTGGGGCAAGGCAGCACCTTTGAATTCACGATTCCCGTCTCCCATTGTTCAAGTCATTCAGTCACTAATTCAGCTCAAACTAATCAAGCCATCACAGGTTATGACGGGCCACCTCGTCATATTCTAGTAATAGACGATCGCTGGGAAAACCGGGATGTGCTGACTCATCTGTTAGCCGACGTTGGCTTTGACGTCACTGAAGCCAACCATGGTCAAGAGGCTCTTGAAAAACTCGAAAAATGCCAACCTGATGCCATTATTACGGATCTTATTATGCCGGTAATGGATGGATTTGCCTTAATTAAGACGCTGCGTCAGTTGGATGCCTGGAAAACTATACCCATTATTGCTTCCTCTGCTAGCGTTAGCATAGAGGATGAGCAAAGTAGTTTGCTTGTGGGCGGCAACGAATTTCTACCTAAACCGGTACAAGCAGAACGCCTCTTCAAAGTTCTCGAAACCTATCTCAACTTAACCTGGCTCTACGAACCAAAGCCGGCTCAATCTAAATTGACATCCACGCCTACAAGCGTTCACATTCCCCCAGCGGAAACCCTCGACTCTTTGCACCATTTAGCACTTCAAGGCAACCTCAAAAAAATCAAACAGCAGATGCAACAGCTTACAGAAACAGATTCTACCTACACCGAGTTTGCGCAACAAGTACAGCAGTTTGTCACAGATTTCCAGGAACAAGAACTGATCCAATTTCTAAAAGATGCGATCGCCCATGGACAAGTTTAGTAGCCACCATGATTGACCAACCCAGACCTTTAGGAACCGTTCTAGTTGTTGATGACAATCCCCATAATCTAGGCGTGGTCTCTGAATGTCTAGATGCGGCTAAATTTGAGGTGCTCATTGCTAAGTCAGGGGAAAGTGCATTAGAAAAAGTTACCTATGTTTTGCCAGATATCATTTTGCTAGATGTAATGATGCCTGGAATCGATGGCTTTGAAACCTGTCAGCGCCTAAAAAAAGAGCGTGCTACAGCAAATATCCCCATTGTTTTTATGACCGCTCTTGCTGATACTGAAAGTAAAGTAAAGGCATTTCAACTGGGGGCAGCTGACTATGTCACCAAACCATTTCAAGAAGCCGAAATTATCGCTCGCGTCAAAACCCATCTGAAGTTACACAAGGCGATACAAAATGTGCAAACCACCAACAAAATTCTGGCCGATAAAATATACGAGCAGGCAGTTATAGAAGACCAATTACGAGCCACACTCAAAGAACTGAAAACCACCCAAAGCAAACTTATTCAATCAGAAAAACTGTCTGGCCTGGGAAAAATGATCGGCGGCATTGCCCATGAAATGAACAACCCCCTCACTTTTATTGAAGGTAATTTGCCCCCCTTGACTCAATATGTGAACGAACTAAGTCAAGCATTAAAAGTCTATCAAAAACTAGATTTTACTCTCCCTCAACAATCTCAAGAACAACTAGATGCCATCGATTTAGAATTTGTTCTTCAAGATATCCCCAGTATTCTCAGGTCTATAGAGGTTGGAACAACACGCTTAGCAGGTATAGTCAAAGGATTGCAAAACTTTGCCCATCTAGATCAGGCCACTAAGAAGAGCATTAATATTCACGAAGCCCTTGATCACACTCTTTTTATGCTCAACTATCGACTACAGTTCTCTCCATCAAGGGCAGCCATTAATCTCCACAAGAACTACCAATTTAAACCGAAGACGATTGAATGCTATCCAAAATTGATCAATCAAACCTTCTTCCAACTCTTGACCAATGCCATTGATGCCATCGACGAGAAAGCAGAAGCGTCTCAAGATGTGATAACGCCGAAAATCACAATTACCACTCAGCAACAGCAAAACTGCCTACACGTCAATATTAGCGACAACGGTATTGGTATCTCCCCAGAAAACTATCCCCACATTTTCGATCCGTTTTTTACCACCAAGTTAGCCGGTCATGGCATTGGGCTAGGATTATCCAATGTCCACCAAACCATTGAACGCCATCAAGGGACTATTCAGTGTCAGTCAATTTTGCATCAGGGAACAACATTTGAAATTATCTTGCCCTTAAAGCAAGAAGAATAGCTTAGTTGATTATCGATTCACGTTTACCAACTGCGTTACTTCTGCAATACCGTTGTGGACAGTCCAAAAGATACTGTAGCAGCTAATTTGCATATGCCAGCGTTGGCCCGGTTTGCCATCTTTTCCCCGTTCATACCCTGGTCGCGGGTCCTGTGCCAATGTCTCCTCTATCAAACACCGCAGTTCTTGGGGGCCAGGATCTCTACAGTCAGCCAATACAGCTTCTGCCTCATTAGTCCACCGCACAGGCAAAAAGCTCTCTTGCTTGATGGCCCAAGCTCCATGGGCCTCTGTAATTGCATCCGCATAGGGTACATAGGGTTTCACGTCAATCACCGGAGTGCCATCCAAAAAATCTCCTCCCTGTACTGCCAGCCTGAGCTTTCTCTTTTTCTCAGATACTCCCAATAATTTCACCGCACTCATCCCAATGGCATTAGGTCGATTTGGGCTTCGGGTCGCATATACGCCTACGCTCTTGTTGCCCCCTAAACGAGGTGGCCTTACCAAAGGTTTAAACTCACTGTAAAACTGCCCATGAAATACAAACAACACCCATAGATGAGAGAATTCTTCTATGCCTCTCAGGGCTAGTTTGTTCTCTTCTGTAGCATCAAAGACAATATCTGCATAGGCTGACATCACCAACCCAGCCTGTCGGGGAATGCCAAACCGTTCAGGATAACAAGAGTCAATATAGGCAATGGGTGTAAATGTAACCTCGGCAGTCATCAAACAGTGAACGCAAAGACTTTTTCAAGCATTATAGTAAAGCACCACACCCCGAGGGGCATGGTTGCAAGTTTATAGGCAGTGCGATCGTACGTGAGCTAGGTCACTACCCACTGCCCTTCGGCTACTGAGACTTTATGTTTATCCAGCCCTCTAACCAATAGAGTTTGCCCAGTCCTTCGCCCAGTTCAAGTTCTTATGGACATCCTCAATCGTCGCCGCTTCAGAATAAAGCCGCAACACCGGTTCAGTTCCACTAAAGCGAATTAATAACCAGCTACCATCAGCCAGACTAAACTTGTAGCCATCAATGGATAGGACATTGCTAACTGCCTTGCCAGCCACTTCTGTTGGTGTTGCATTTTGCAAACTGTTCAGTAGCTTGGCCCGTACATCCA
The DNA here is from genome assembly GCA_019634055.1 of Leptolyngbyaceae cyanobacterium MAG.088. Taxonomy (GTDB): domain Bacteria; phylum Cyanobacteriota; class Cyanobacteriia; order Phormidesmidales; family Phormidesmidaceae; genus Leptothoe. The sequence goes on along the minus strand of JAHQVZ010000077.1, from coordinate 14,159 downwards.
TATTGGCTAGGGGCAAGTCAATGCGGTCATAGGCACCTGAAAAACTAGTTTGCTGGCGTAAGGACTGGTTAAGCTGCCCAAAGTCCTTACCACTTTTGACCACAGCTTCTAGCAGATATAGGGCTGAAAGTAGTGCATCCCGCTCAGGAATATGGTGACCATAGCCAATACCGCCAGACTCTTCGCCACCGATCAATACCTTGGCTTCCAACATGCGGTCAGCAATGTACTTATAACCAATGGGGGTTTCATGCACTGATAGGCCATGAAGTTCAGCCACTTTTTGCATCAGGTTCGAGCCACTGATAGTTTTGATCACTTCCCCATCAAACCCACGGCAGGCCTTGAGATGGTCAATCAAAATGGGAATCAATACCTGGGAGCTAAGAAACTCGCCCTGGCCATCCATGCCAGCAACCCGGTCACTATCACCGTCAAAAATAATTCCCACCGTCAATCCGTCAGCGCCCGATTGATAGCGATCCTTAACAGCTTTGTAGAGCTTGGGAATATATCTGGGTAACGGCTCCGGCGCGCCCCCTTCAAACAAGGGATCGGCGTCACCGTTGATTTCATGAATGGGCATACCCAGGATTTTTTCAAACCCACCGGCTGCTGATCCATGCATCACGTCAGCAAATAAGGTGAGCTTGCCATCAGCAATGGCTGTACGAATAGCGTCAATATCGACCATGCTCTGTAATGCTTGACAGTAGCTGGGCCAGGGATCAAATGCTGCAATGGTGCCCGGCTTCTCTGCTACAGGCTTACCCTCAGACAGCATCGCTTCCACTTTTTTCGTCACATCTGGGGGTACTGAACCACCAAAGGCACCTTTTACTTTGAGGCCAGAATAGGCCGCTGGATTGTGACTAGCTGTGATTACAATTGCGCCCAGGGCTCCTTTTTCGTGGGCGGCCCAGCTAAACGCAGGGGTGGGCGCAAAGCACTCAGACAGTAATACATCGTAACCAGCCTGGGCAATGGCTTCCGCCGCATGTCCAGCAAATTCAGGGGATAAAAAACGACGATCGTAGCCTACGATTACCGTACGACTGCCATTGCTGCCGTAGCATTCTTCAAGCACTTTGGCCGATAGGGCTGCTACGAGTTCTACACGTTCAAAGGTAAAGTCGGCGGCAATCATGCCACGCCAACCATCTGTACCAAACTTGATTGATTTACCTACAAATACCGATGGAGATAATGAAGTTGCCATAATTATTTCAGTAATGCCACATCTAAGGACTTCGCAGATGCAAGATAAGATCCTGATCCCTCAGCAGTTTAAACAGTGCCTTTAGCAAACGCCAGAGGGTTGATCTCCTTGACAAAGGTTTTTTTTAACTTAGCCTTACTGAAATAGACTTACGAATACTTATAAGAGTTGCATGACGACGGTATTGTGCCCATAGCTCAACACGTAATTAATTGCTAGAAGTCTTAACTAGCAAGAGCTACGAACATACAATCGATGCACTTATGGGGTAGATTGTGGCTGAAGTTGACTGAAGATTTGCCCCAACCTTTGCTTATTTGCTACTAGACAGATAGGCCTTCAACGGTATAAGGCGCATTAGCGGAAAGCTCAATCATTGTAATTTTGCTCATATTTTCTAGCCTTAAAATCTGCAAAGGCAGTAGGGCCGTTTCTGAGCCATCGGGCCATCGCAATGCTGTTTCGCTAGGTATTTTCAAGACTTTGCCGGTGCTTTCTACAACCTTGAGCACCATGGGCTGGGTGCAACGGCCCCAAAGGCAGACTGCATCAACAGTATCGTCTAAGGCAATAGACAGGTGATTATCATTACCCGTGGGCATAATGACACACTGGTCTGACTGAGCTGTAAAACGTGGATTAGATGGAATGAGTGCGATCGCACAGGCAAAACTCACCCCAGAAAATTGGTTTGTCACCATTTCTAAGGGGTTCAAAACTTGAAAATCGAACCCCGTTGGAACATTAGCAATGTTCAATACATCTGCCTCTAACGTATCGGCAGTGGATGAACTATCAAGATTGAGAGCAAACACGGATGGTCTCCTAAGCGGCTAATTTTCGCTACATTTACTAGCTCAGTGATTCCTTATCTATCTGTGCCAGATTGCAGCGCGTCATAGCGTTGAAACGAATATGTACTAGTCAAAGTCAGAACAAATTGCACCCTTACGTTAAGGATGCACGTATAAAACCAGATCCCATCGCTAGATACATAAAGAAACTAACGAACATAGACCGATCATCTTGAAATATCGGTAAAGACCCGGCAATCATAGTGCATTCTTCTCATTTACTAAGCGCTACTCCAAGCTAAGGAGTATTGGCTTTGACCCATAAGCCACGCTAAAACTAGTGTGATAACCTAGTTTTATAACAGCGACCAGAGCCACCCATGCATCAAAGATAATTTGGCTGCATTAATGGCTACTTAGAGTCCGCTGAGACGGGATGTAGCGCAGTTTGGTAGCGCACTTCGTTCGGGACGAAGGGGCCGCTGGTTCGAATCCAGTCATCCCGATTTTTGAGCTTGATTAACCAGCGGCCCTTTGGCCGCTGGCACTCTTCGAGAAGTTAAACTACGAAATCCAGTCATCCCGATTTTTGAACTTGATTAACTAGCGACCAAGGGGCCACAGTTATTCTTCGAGAAGCTGAACATAGGAATACTGAATTAGAAATTCACGTAGTCTTAGCAACTTCGGAATACTTAGCCAACAAATACGTAACTATTAATACTCACGGGAACGAGTTACGTATTTGAAACTCCTCAACAGGAACACTCCTCACATGTTTGGCTAGTATCTGGAATTAATACCAACAAGCCCATCAAATAAAACCCTGATGTCTCATTAAGGCTGAGACTAACCCTATGATATCCCTAAATCCGGTAGATGCTAAAAATCAAGGACATGTGGACATCACTAGTAAGCCAACACTATGAACACATGTTGACAGTGGGTATGGCGCTAATAAAAGCACTATACACAAAATACCATTCTCAAGAGAAAAATAAGTAAGCTGTGTTACCACCCCTTTAAATATATATATCGTAGGCTCTGACCCTTGCCCAATAAGGCCCGCATCTACACGACAAATTGCTTACGAATATCTGCTAGATACCTAGTTTAAGTAGCCATTGCAACAATTGTCCTTGGTGAGTTTCACTATGGTCGATAATTTTTAACTGCCAGCGGCCATGGATGCCCTCATTTATTAACAGGCTTAAGGCTGGAGTATTTTCTAAGGTGTAGGTTTTACGCAACTGGGTCAGCATTCCCAACGTACGGCCCTGCAACAGTACTGATTTTCCTTTAGGCGTCATCACGGCAATGGACAGGTCCCCCAAAAAACCGTGGTTAATATCTACATAGACTTGAATATCTTGCAGTTGACCATGTTGATTAATCGTAATTCCAGCCTGTTGCATAGCTGTTCTATCAGCTGGAATAGTGAATGTGACTGCACTGGTCTGTTCAATTATTTTACTGAGCTGTCGATTGGCTAAATAGCGATCGCGGGCAGCTTTGACGGCTTTGTAGGCATTGATCTTTCCATACCCAAACCAGCGAGAATGACCCCGGTTATCGTAAGTGCCATAGGTCAACCCAAGTTGGGGATCAGGGGTTGTATCTTCAATTTTGTCGGCAGTATCTTGCAAAATTTGTTTGACATCGCCCGCTTCTAGATCAGGATTAGCTGACAGCATTAGTCCAACTACCCCAGCCACCACTGGACAAGCGCTAGATGTTCCTCCAAACCCGCTGGTGTAATCGCTTCTGCTATAGCCAGTTCGCCCCGTGCGATCGGCCGTCGTCATCGCCAGACCATCAAACTCAGCTTTAATTACAGGCCCTGTTTCCACTTGCCCCAGATTCGGCAGTGACATGTTCGGTGGACCATTGTTGCTAGGGGCCGCAACCGATATATGCTTGCCCCAATTGCTATAGACTGCTTTTCGATTTAAGCTCGTGCAGGCAGATACCGTAATGACATCTGGATGCATGGCAAACCCTCCTAACCACTGGGTTACACCCCGTATTGCATTTTGAGGCCACCCCAGCTCACGCACTTTGCCATTAAGTGGCCGATTGGCATTACCTGCCGAAAATAAAACCACACAGCCTTTACCATTACGTCCCTGAGTAGCCGCTCGGTTAATAGCATTGCGCTGACGCAACGATAGAGGAAAATACACCGCTGCTGGCGACCAGCTACAGGAAATCACCGATGCTCCCTGGGCGATTGCCCAGTCAAACAGTCGCTCAATGGACTCATCATCCAAATAGCCAGTGGTTTGAATCGGCATAAAGCTACAGCCTGGGGCCACACCGACTACACCTGTACCGGTTTCTTCCGCCACCGCTAACCCTGCCACTGCCGTGCCGTGATTTTCATACTCCTGACTGGGCATCGGTAGGCCATCACTATTCTTTAGATCTGAAGGGGCCACCAGCTTGCCCATGCCCAACAAGTCTGGATGGTTGAGATCAAAGGCATCATCGCTCACCGCAATCACCACCGACCGGCTTCCACGGGTAATATCCCAGGCTCTTTCTGCAGAAATGTGGGAATTTACGGCTAAACCACGCCCTCCTTGATGGTGTAGATGCCACTGTTGATCATAAAGTTGGTCCTTCGGTCGATAGAGTGGGGCTGTAGAGACAACAATGTTAGGCTCAGCAACCAATACCTGAGCAATCCGCATCAAACGGTTGGCCAACTTAATCGGATTTTCTACCGCTGTTTTGCCCACACGAAAAACGTAGGTGCGCTTGCTGCCATCCAATCCTTTTTCCCTGATCAAACCTAACTCTGTCGTGAGTTCATCAATGTCTCTCAAGGCTAGCCCTGTCGAAAATTGAACCGTTAGCTGGTTAAGCAAGTAAAGATGAGTGCCAGGGCTAGCAGACAACTCATACACATGGCTAGCAAAGCGTACGCTGTCCATTTGCCTGGCGAGTTGCAAATACTGTTCTAACTGATGCCGACGCACTTTGAGAGCCACTAACTGACCTTGAGCCACTGCCCGCACAGCAAGGGGGTGCCACTGTTGTTTTAGTTGGTCTAGCAGGAATGCCTGCTCGGTTAAAGACTCAAATTGCAGTGTCAGCCAATCGGGCACTTTATAAAGCCGCAGTTCCTCGCCACCGCGTTGCAAAATCACCCCTGCTTGCTCTGGGCTAACACCTTGTAAGCTTTCTGCTGCGATCATTTCAGGCCTTTCACGGACAACATCCACTTTGACAATAGGCACAATGCCTGGAAATCTAAAACTTATGTATTGATAATCTCTGTAACGATAAACCACCTCAAAGTTGACATTGATCGTTTCTCCTATGGATAAACTGCCGCCCTGGAGGTAGACAATAATTTATAGTAGGTAACTTAGGGATCTAAAACTAAAGCTCCTGAACTTGCTTGAGCAAATCGTTACCTTTTACCCCATCGGTACTAGATCGTCAACCTTTCCTGCCTTGTCATCATTTTTAGTCGGCTCCATGGTTTCCATATCAAACATTGCCCAACCTGGTTTGTTCTCCGTTTTAGGAGCAGCCGCTAGCGTAGCTCTGATGGCTCCCTCCGCCCCTGCATTCGAGATTTTAGACGTAGCCCCGCCTACACAACTAGCCCAAGCCGATGTTGATGATGGTTTTGGCATTTCTGCCGGTGAAAGTCTATTAACAGAAGCAGAAGCTGCTATAGATAGCCAAAACTATGATTTAGCCATCCGTAAGCTTCAAGCAGCAAGGGAAAATCTCAACGAAACTTCCAACAGTTACCAAAATATTGCTGAAGCCTTCACAGGTGTTGATTCTGATATTAGTAGCAGTCTCCGCATCAATGCTCGTAATGCTGCTCAAATGCGTGACCAGGCAACCTTTCGTCAGGCGTTGATCTATCGTGCCCAAGGCCAGGCTGAATTGGCTGTGCCTTTGCTGGTAGAGGTCTTGCAAAGTCAGGGCCCTGGACGTGATTTGGGCCTCGATGCGTATCGTCAGTTATTTGAACTGGGCTTTGTTAGCCGTTCTTATCGTCGTACAGGCTCTGAGGAGCCAAGCTCTGCTGTTGCTGACGTCGCTCGCCCCTTAAATCAAGTCGATAGTCCAACTGGTATTAGGGCAGCTGAGCTTTTAATGGCAGAGGCTGAAAGCGCATCTAATGCTGGCGACTATGCGACAGCAGTTGCCCGCCTACAAATGGCACGGGAAACCTTGAATACATCCTCTGGCTATTATCAAAATCTGTACGATACCTTTACAGGCATTGACCGCCGCATTAGCGGTGAGATGCGTCAGAAGGCTCTAGAATCTGCTGAACTTAGGGACCAAGCTACATTGCAGCAGGCACAGGCTTATCAGGCTCAGCAGCAGTCTAATTTAGCCATACCTCTCTTGGTAGAAGTATTGGGTAGTCAAAACCCTACACGTGATTTGGGTAAACAAGCCTATGACCAATTGCTCGAAATTGGTTTTGTAGCCCAGCCTTATGTCGTTAACGAAGAAACAGCTACATCTTCTGAACAGTAGGGTGAGCCATACCCACTATCTAAAGGAGAATGACGACCCATAGTTCCTTGAGCAGTGCTATCATCACTCTCCGAGTTAACCCCTTCTTTCAAGCGTCTCCTATGATTCCTGCTAAGCAAATAGAACAACTGATTAAATCTAAGGTGCCCGATGCTGAAGTGACCATACAGGATTTGACGGGTACTCAAGACCACTACCAGGCAACCATTGTGTCCACAGCGTTTGCAGGGCTTACCCTGGTTAAGCAACACCAGTTGATTTATGGAAGCGTCAATGCAGCCATGGCTTCTGGTGATCTGCACGCCCTTACGCTTAAAACCTTTACCCCTGAGGAATGGGCTCAACAAAGCTGATTTAGCCTGTGACCAACGCTGCTATAAATGATTGGCGATAGCGTTGATACTCCCTAATCCGATTCAGATCGAACTAGAATAGGTTTCATTGCTGAATTTTCAGAAGGGTTTAATCTGAAAAGGTTTGACCGTTGTCATTGATTCCAGAGCGGTTCACCATACCAATCAGTTACACGACAACTAGTTAGTTTACTAAATAGAGTCCTAGAGCTATGTCTCCAGAAGTAAAAGAAAAAATCGACAGCTTGGTCACATCTAACAAAATTCTTGTTTTTATGAAGGGCACCAAACTGATGCCTCAGTGCGGTTTTTCCAATAATGTTGCTCAGATTCTCAATTCCTTAGGTGCTCCATACGAAACCGTTGATGTCCTAGCAGACTATGACATTCGTCAGGGAATTAAGGAATATTCTAATTGGCCAACTATTCCCCAGGTTTATATCAACGGGGAGTTTGTTGGCGGGTCAGATATTATGATCGAGCTATACCAAAATGGCAAACTTCAAGAAATGGTTGAAGTTGCTTTAGCATCTTAAAAAGAGGCCCCTCCTATACAAAGAGAGGCTTCAAAAAATAAGGACTCGCTATTGTAGCGAGTCCTTATTTTTTGCCAATTTACTAATGATAGTCAGGCTCAGGCTGAGGTTGAGCCATTGCAAAGTTGGATGAATCAAACAAAAAACGTCCAACTTCTTCCTCTAGACGATGGATAAGATAGGGTTCCAATACGTCAGAATGGCGAAGCGCTGCTAAATAACCTGCAATATAGCGCCGCATATCATCAAAACGATAGCCACGATTCCACTGATCAACTAGAGCATCTGTAATTCTCTGGTAGTAGCGAATTGTTTTTGCATCTTGAAGCATAAGGTAAGGGCCTCCTCTATACCGCTGGTCCGGGACCTATCTAATATTTGCTAAGGATTAGTCAAATAATGGGGGGTTACTGATTGACTGTCTGCTAAATTACCGACATTTCCCAATGGGGGGCAGGACGAATGTAGTGACGAAAAAACAGTGATAAAACGAGAACTGAAGAGGTAGATACAGCTAATTTTATTTTCGCACTGTTTATTCTAGGTGTTTAGCTTTGTGTAAACTTTCTTTGTTTTTTCAGTATTCTCTCTAAGATTTTATCAGCTTAGCCAAGGGTAGACACCTTTCCTTTGCAAATTATACAGAGTTGGCGGAGGTTTTTAGTGCGTATGAACTATTTTAGGCTTCCGTTGATTCTGGAGTAATTCTTATAAAGACTGGAGATAAATACGGAAAAGACTGGAGATAAATGCGGAGGCATTGTCAACCCCGTAGCCGCAACTACAAAATATTCTTACAGTCTTTGATAGTCTTCTACGTGAATGTTATGAAGCCTGGGCTTCTTGGTTAGCTGTGGCCTCTACGTGTATTCAAATTATTGAGGGTAATCCCCATCTGAGATCGTTGCTCAGTTGGCATCTTCAGCAGGCGGGCTATCGAGTCAATCAGTCGGCTGATGTTTTACGAGCCAAGGAAACCTTTCAGACTGCTCAGCCTAGTTTGGTAATTATGGAAACTGAGCTGGCAGATGGTAGTGGATTAGAGTTATGTCAGTGGTTTCAGCAGCGAGGACGTCCACTGGTTATGATTCTTTCTGCAAAGTCGGGGGAACCGGATGTGGTTGCGGGCTTGCAAGCAGGGGCTGATGATTATTTGAAAAAGCCGTTTGGTATGCAGGAATTTTTAGCTCGTGTTGAGGCGCTAACTCGACGCAATCGTAAAATTGCTGCTCCTGCTTCTCTTGCTTACGGTGATTTAAATATTGACCTGGTTCAGCGTCGTGTGCGCTTTAAAGAGCAATTTATTGAGCTAACTCCCCAGGAATTTAGTTTGCTCTACGTACTTACTCAGGCTGAGGGGTCCCCTTTAAGTCGGGCTGATCTACTGCGGCGAGCTTGGCCAGATGCTATTGATAACCCCCGTACGGTAGATACCCACGTGTTGTCATTGCGCAAGAAGATTGAGGTTGATCCTCGTCAGCCTAGTGTTATTCAAACGGTTCGTAATGTGGGTTATCGACTCAATATTGAGCGGCTACATACCAATAATCATCATTCTGTTGGCATAGGAGCGGTTAAAACTGCCAATGTGGTTTGATCGATCGGTTTCTATTATTTAGCCCGTTGTAAGGACATTGCCGTTAATGTCCCTACAATGGGTTATCCCAATCATCATCCCAATCGTCATCTTTTTGGGCGTCTACAATCGCTTGCTTTAATTCTCCCAAATCTAACCGGTTAATAGGTTGATAGCTAACCAACTTACCCTGTTGTAAATGCAAAATATGGGTTGCCCAATCAGCTATCAGCTCTAGTTGGTGGTTCACCATGATCACGGTACCTGGATGGTCGAGGTTAGCCAGGTAGGTGAGTAGGTGCTGGGCATATCCCATATCTTGAGCGGATGTGGGTTCATCTAACAAAAGGATGTCTGGTTCGGTGATCAGGGTGCGTGCGATCGCAACCCGCTGTCGTTGCCCTGCCGATAGCTCTATGGCCTGCCTGCCCAGCCAATCTTGGGGAATTTTCAAACGCTCTAACCAGGGTTTTAACGTTGTTCTAGCCATTACCACCGACTCACCGCGTAATCGGGTTGGGTAACACAGCGTTTCTTCTACAGATTGATCCAGCAGCTTACTATCTTGCATTACCAGACCAATCTGCCGCCGTAGATTGATGATCGGGTACTGGGTCAGCGGCTGCTGCCGATACCAAATTTTGCCACTGTCGGGCTCAACCAGACGATTGATTAACCGCAATAGGGAAGTTTTGCCTGCGCCAGATGGTCCGACGATGGCCAGACGGGTATGGGGTGCGATCGCAAATGAAATGCGGTCCAACAGTAGGCCACTGCCCACCCTGGCGCGCAAGGACACATCCTGAAACTCCAGCAAACTGCTATTTGTCATTACAGCTGATTTTTTTCACCCTATCCAATACCGCCGTGGATAGCAGTCCATACGGCCCAGGCATCCATCAGCAATAGAAAAAACGTCATGATGAGCAAAAACAGATACATCCATGGCTGAGCCAACGGCGTTACATCCTGGGTATCAATGCCAGTCTTTGCTTCTACTGTGCGCACTAATCGAGCAAACCCCACCACCCGCATCGGTAATAGATAAGCCCGATCCGCTGTCTCGGTTATAAAGTAGTAAACCGTCCCATTTTGTCCAGTTGAACGAGGTTTAAGCGCCTTAATCTCAGACCACTTTAGCGACCATCCCCGCCAGGGCAAGGGCGATACCATGGCAATCCCTTGATCAGACGTTTGCACCTGTTCACTTAACCCTGCCCCTAAAAAAACAGCCCCTAGTAACGCCAGTACAACTAGTAATCCAGGTCCAATAGGGGCCTCAGTAGTGTTGGCTAAAAAAGGTAATGGCAACAACAGTGCAACATAAAAACTAAGCAACGTCACCTTAATCAAGGGTGAAATCCGAAATCGATCTAGGGACTGATCAGTCAACGTCATGGACCCCAAATAATTAAAGCCAGTAATGTTGAACGTAACATTACTTTAAATACTCTAGCAGCCCTAACTTTAGGGTAGATACGGCTGTACCACAGTCCAACCGCTATAACTTACAGCCACAAATGCCAAAAGTAGCAATCCATTAAGAACTACGTGGACTGGCCGAGCCCATGGACGACCGGCAATCTGAGACGCAACCCCCATTGATGCCATCACTAAGCTAACCACACCTAACCCAGCCCACAGATGCCAGGAATGACCAAGGTTACCGTGCTCACCCAAGGTGCCGACAATGCCAATGCTCAGTAGCAATAACACCAAAGTCACCAGCAAGCTACCGAGCACAATATGCAAAAATCTTAGCCAACTTGGCTGAGGTTTTTGATGGGAACGTAGATACCAGACATAACTGCCCGTAAGCAATAGCCAGACATAGACTGTTAAAGACAGCCCCATGGACCAGGCTGCAATGCGCCATAACCATATAAAAGAGGGCAAGTCCATGAATAGCAACTCAAACCTACAGCCTCCTGACTCTATCAAAGAATCCTAGAAGCTTGACGTCAGCCCCATAGTAAATAAAAGACATCATTCCTACAAAACAGTCGTGTCTGTGAAAATACGACTGTTTTGTAGGGAATCTTATAATCTTGCACACCTAAAAATGAGAATTACTGGCTCAGTAACCTACCGTTTCCCAAATATTAGCTAGTGAAGCCCTGATCATCCCCTTTCGCTGTAATGTCAGTGCCTTCATCCTATTTATGCAATGGCTACATAGCACTCACGGTTGACGAAGCGCCCCCTTCAACCATTGAAGTCATAGGCATATTCCCCAATGAATCCTCTGCCTGGTCAACTCTTAGGCGAGAGCAGGGGATTCTATCTTCCAGAATAGAGCTGGCCATCGAGCCAGAATGAATTTCTAGCAGGCTTTCGATATTAGCTTCAAACAACAAACGTTGCCCTGGAAAAACAACGCGTTCAAAATACCAATTTGAAATATTTGTAATCCTAGCTACCTGAATTTTACTAGAGCTATTCATATAGCAACAGAGGACAATATTAGTATCATCAAACGGTATGGGATCAAGGGTTTGTGTCATGGGAGGAGAAAAGAGCACATTAGTATGCCAGTAGTACTCCTAACATTAACATTTAGCGATCCCCAACAACTGTAAAAGTGGCTACTAATGAGGTTTTCAGAATTCTTAACAGATTTCAACCGTCATTCTTTGCTGACATATCATATTTATTACTACAGCAGAATAAAAATATAATTCTTTTAATTTTTACCCTTCAAAAGTACTTATTGCAACTGCTTTAAGTATCGAAGTATGGCATCAAAATAACAGCAATTTTTTTTGCTTTCTAATCGATTTAAGTGAATTTACTCAACACATTTAACAATACATTTAAAAGATTAAGAAAAATCGCTAATGTGCAGATGAGATGACATTTAGAATGGTTTAATCGATACTCAATAACCTATCGATTAATTCAAAAGTTAAATCGTTTGTTATCTACTTTTTCCAATCTTTTGCTATATAAGCCGCGATTTAAGTGAGTTCCCCAAGACGATCTAAATGGGGCCGCAGTGAAATCTCAGAACAGCAATGTTATCGTAAAGATATGTAAAAAAACTGAAATTCTACTTCATTTTTTTTCGTTAGAAAAGTTTATCTAACTAGCGTAGCGATGGCTAATCGAGTTCTGTATGTGCGGCTTCCCTGTAATCCGATTTTCCCTGTTGGGGTGGTTTATTTGGCGGATCATTTACATAAGGTTTTCCCCGATATAGAACAGGAGATTTTTGACCTTGGAACGATTCCGCCATTGGACTTTGGCGCAGCATTAGATCGCTGTATTGATGGATTTCAGCCTGATTTATTGGTTTTTTCCTGGCGCGATATCCAGATATATGCGCCAGTTGGCGGTCGGGGTGGTAACCCGCTCCAAAATGCCTTTGAGTTTAACTACGCACGTAATCCATTTATTAAGATGCGAGGGGCTATGGGTGGTCTACGCATGGTTACCACCTATTTGAATGAACTATGGCAAAACACGGGTCTGATTAAACGAGGCTTCAAACGTGCAAAGCGCCATAAGCCTAATGCGCAGCTTGTTGTTGGTGGTGGTGCCGTCAGCGTTTTTTATGAGCAGGTAGCGTCCATGTTGCCTAAGGGCACTATTGTGTCGGTTGGGGAAGGTGAGCTACTGCTCGAAAAGCTTGTCCGTCAGGACTCAATTGCTAGTGAACGATGTTACATCGTTGGCGAAACAGAACCCCGTGAGCGATTGATCCATGAATGGCCAACTCCTATTGAGAAAAGTGCTTGTGACTACGGCTATATAGAGAAGATCTGGCCGGCATTTGATTACTATTTGCAAGAAAATGACTTTTACATTGGCGTTCAAACTAAGCGTGGCTGCCCCCATAACTGTTGTTACTGTGTCTACACCGTTGTAGAGGGCAAGCAGGTGCGCATTAACCCCTCTGATGAGGTCGTTAAGGAGATGCGACAGCTGTATGATCGCGGCATTCGTAATTTTTGGTTTACTGATGCTCAGTTTATTCCAGCCCGTCGCTTTATTGACGATGCCATTGAGCTGCTGCAAAAGATCGTTGACTCAGGCATGGATGATATTCACTGGGCCGCTTATATCCGTGCAGATAACCTCACGCCAGAACTGTGCGATCTAATGGTTCAAACCGGGATGAACTACTTTGAGATCGGCATTACCAGTGGCTCCCAAGAATTAGTGCGAAAAATGCGGATGGGGTATAACCTGCGTAATGTTTTGCAAAACTGTCGTGATCTCAAAGCTGCTGGGTTTAATGATTTGGTGTCGGTAAATTATTCCTTTAATGTCATCGATGAGCGTGACGATACTATTCGGCAAACTCTGGCCTATCACCGAGCCCTGGAATCCATTTTTGGTCGTGACAAGGTGGAACCGGCTATCTTCTTTATTGGTTTGCAGCCCCATACTCACCTAGAAACCTATGCCATCGAAAACGATATCCTCAAAAAGGATTACAACCCTTTGGCAATTCATTTGCCCTGGGTGGCTAACAAGCTGCTCTGGAATCCGGAGCCCTTGGGGTCTTTCTTTGGTGATGTGTGCTTACAAGCATTTCGCCAAAACCCTAACGATTTTGGTCGAGAAGTAATGGACATTTTGGAAGAGCGTCTGGGCATAGCCCCCTTAGAAGACGCCCTGAGCGCACCTGTCAAATCAGTAACGCAGACGAAGACGTCTGAGATGCTAGTTCGATAAGGCAAAGTTCTGCCTCAACTCCACAAAGCCATCAGAGTAAATCATTAAGCAAATGTTAGGATCACTAAGCAGGAATTGACGGAGCGCCATGGTAGATAAGCCTATTTTGAAGAAAGATCGTCCCCCCGAAGAGGAGAGGGAGCGCAAGCCTTCGTTAGATAAGAGCAAACCTAAAGGTAAAGGTAAAGGCAAAGGTAAGGGTAAAGGCCGACGTGATAAGGGTGAGCGGGATAAAAAACCGCCTGTAAATCCTGCACTTATGCGAGGACCAAAACCTACTGCAAAAGTGGAACCCGAGCCCGAACCTGAAGTAGTTGAAGAGGCAGCAGAAGCCCCTGCCGAAGTCGAAGCCCCTGCTGTTGAAGCTGAAGCGCCTGCTGTTGAAGCCGAAGCGCCTGCTGTTGAAGCCGAAGCGCCTGCTGTTGAAGCCGAAGCGCCTGCTGTTGAAGCCGAAGCGCCTGCTGTTGAAGCCGAAGCGCCTGCTGT
>JAHQVZ010000076.1 GCA_019634055.1 Leptolyngbyaceae cyanobacterium MAG.088 | reverse complement strand
CTTCGTGCGCTGAAGTTTGATCGATTAATTGATTATTCTTTATTCGCATTGTTGTCAATGCTATCTGTCTGTACCAAAGATCAAGCCTATGGCCTCATAGTTTTACCAACAGTGTTATTGGCCTATCGATGTTGGCGTAGTAACCATAAAAGAAAAGTACTTAAGTTATTAATACCTGCGGTGATCGGGCTATTAACCTTTGTATTTATTCATAATATTTTATTTGATTTCGCTGCCTTTGAAGATCATTTTAATTCGTTAGGTAAATCAGGCTATACACCGACTGATTTTACTCATGAATCAACTGTTTATTATCAAAGATATCTATACCTTGTTAGCAGATTTTTTAGGGATATTAATTTCAATTTAGGATGGCCTCTTTCTATTGTTTCTTTGACTGCGATCGCGACGGCATTACTAAGAAAAAATAAACAGCATTTACTACTTTCCTTATTGGTTCCCTGTCTCTCGTATTATGTATTCTTTCTCAGTTTTATAATGTATTCCCGTGATCGCTTTGTGATCCCAATATGCTTGATTTTTTGTGTTTTTTGTGGGCATTACTTGGGCGAACTATTAGATACGGTTAAGCAAGCTTATAAAGCAAAATTAGTCGTATGGATGACGGTAATAAGTTTATTGGTCTATTCATTTTTCTATGGTAATTCAGTTAATGCACTGATGATGACTGATTCTCGATATTTTGTTGAGACATGGATGAGCAATAATATTGATATAAACGCAACTGTTGGTTTTGTAGAGAAGAAGCGTAATCATCCTCGCTTTCAAGGGTTAGCTAAGCAGACTATAACTGTTCGAGAAGTCTCAAGTGAGACATTGAAAGCAGTGGTTGATAAACAACAATTTTCTTACTTAATTACGTCTAGTGGATATACCGCCAATCGCTTTCCAAAGGACCATAAGCAGTATAAGGGCTTTGAAAAGCTGAGTGATGGAAGTGTCTATAAATTAATTTTTTGCCATCGCACAACCCCACTGTGGAGTTTGCTCAAAATCGACGAACCGTCCCCTGTGGAGTATTACGATCCACGTCGTAAGACAGGCAATCTGAATAAAATTAACCCAGAGATTTGTATGTATGAGAAACGCTAAGGCTAACTGTGAAATCTGAATAATCTATAGGGCAATCATCAGGGTGGTCCCCTACTGGTAAATAAAGACGCGTTTAGCAGCCCGTGTGAACGCTACATAACATAGTTGGTTGCGCTCAATTACCTTAGAATTTCTCATTAAATCTGGTAGATCAATAAACACATCCTGAAATGTAGAGCCCTGGCTTTTATGCACGGTCAAGCTATAGGCATAGTTGACGTCGTGGAATTGTTGTCGAAACTCCCAAAAAATCTCCCATTGTTTGTTGCTGGCATAGTCTCGTGACCGTCGTTCATAGTCAGGCACACTGATTTCCTGTAAGACGTTTAGATCCTGAAACTTACCCTCTTCTGTGTAAACAACGAGTTGCCACACGGGTAAACCTTCTATCTTGCCAGGTTTGACTTCTAGGACCTCACATTCTTCTGAGGTTTGGAGAATAATGCCCCCTTCTTCTAGGCAGGGATTATTGGCAATCAGTCTTTCGCCCGGCACAAACTGCTCTAGCTCATCGCCATAGATGGCTTGGCGAATGACTCTATTTAGGGTTTTGACCCGTTGATTTGTATAGGCCAGGACCCTTACATAGTTTGGATCAGCTTTGTACTTGTCGCAGGTAAAGGCACGAATGAGAACGTCGCGCCAGGGATATTTGGCTAGTACAAAAAAACCTTCGGTACGGTCTTGATTAAAATCATTTTCATATCGGGGTAAATGCTGCCGCTCAATATTGCGGCGAATATCATCGGCAATGACCCCAATTGCGCCGCCGTAGCGAATTACCTGGGAAAGCGATGACTGGTGCATGATCTGGCTAAAGCAGCAGGACTCCGTTTCGTTAACCGGCGGTAACTGGGCCGGGTCCCCCACAAATAACATTTGGGTGGGGATGTCTAATCGGGAAATAGCCTCAACCAGCAGTTTCCACATTTCCTGGTTGATCATGGAGCATTCGTCAACGATGACCAGGCGATAGTCTGGTACCTGATTATGCTGGTCGCTAACTGACTTAAAGATCTGCTCACCACTGCCCGTATCGATGACGGGCTTTAGCCCTAATAATCGACAGCAGGTGACTGATTCTACATCCTTGATATCCCACTGGGCTGACATGGTTTTGAGTACCTTGGTGGCCTTATTGCTGAAGGCTGTTAGCACAATGGGCCAGTCGCAGTCTTGGTCTCGCAGGTGGGTCACTAGGGCCTGAAGCAGGGTGGTTTTGCCAGTACCGGCATAGCCAGTGAGTAAGTACAGCTTGCTGGATCCCTGTAAAAATTCCTCAATCGCCTGCAGGGCTTCCCACTGCTCTTCGCTCAGTTCAATTCCTGGCAATATTTCTGGAATTGTGTCGGGACTCGTGGTCACGCTATCCATCCGAACGAGGCATCAGGGTACATTTTCTATGATATCTAAGCTCGTTGAATTAATACAAGTGAACTAAAAAGTTTGTATTGTTTTGGAGGGGTCAGGGGTCAGGTTGTGTAGGCGGTCGTGAGCGAAGCGTTACGCATCATTTCAGAGATTTTCTTGTCTGGCAAGCATGTGTCACACAACTTGGAAGGTTACGAGCAGAGAAAAAATAAGGCCTTTATTTTCAAGGGTTGTAAAAATCTGGATGCCTTAAATTTTGAGTGTTGAAGACTGTGATTGTGTTGTTTCAAATGTTCTTTCGTGCTTAGCTTCCATTAACGTGTTGGTTAAGGGCAAAATCGGCTGCTTGGGGTCCCGCCGAGTTCCCTTCCGGAAGTAGGTAGGGAAACCCCAGTGTGCCTAATTGGGATACCCACTTCCGGCAGGGAACTCGGCGGGACCCCAAGCAGCCGGTTTTGCCCTCGACCAATACTTTAATCACTAGTAAAAGCAAAGCAACCCATAGCGGGACGCTAAAATAGCAAAAGCCAAGGCACATTCCCAGGATCCCCATGGTTTTACACTTCGATCCCAAACAATGCCTCCCCTCATCAGCCGAGCTACCCGACTCAGACGACACACCTGTAGATAACGAGCTACAGAACCTAATCCCCAACCTGCTCGAAGCCATCCTAGCCATGGTGTGGCCCCATCGCCTCGACTGGTTTTTCGGCGTAGATATGGGCATCTACTACGACCCAGCCAAACCAGCCATCGTCCCAGACGGCTTCCTTAGCCTGGGTGTAGAACGCTTTATCGGAGAAGACGGACGGCTAAGCTATGTCTTTTGGGAAGAAGACAACATTGCCCCCACCCTGGCCTTAGAAGTCGTCTTCAAAACCTACGGTGGCGAATACGAACGCAAAAAAGCAATCTACGCCGATTTAGGCATTCGTTACTACGCTGTTTATCTGCCCAAACCCCGGCGCAAGCGCCAGCCACTGGAAGTGTATGCCTTAATTGATGGCAGCTATCAGCGCCTAGAAGGCAATCCCGTCTGGCTGCCTGAAATCGGTCTAGCCCTAGGCCGAGAACGGGGAACCTATCTGGGCCGAGAACGGGAATGGCTCTATTGGTATACCCAGGATGGCACTCGATTGCCAACGCCAGAAGAACTAGCACAACAAGCCGAGGCCAAGGCAAAGCAGGCTCAGACCCAGGCGGACCAAGCTCAGGCTCAGGTGGAGCAGGCCCAGGCTAAAGCGGATCGATTAGCGGAAAAGCTAAGAGAGCTAGGCATTGACCCCAATGCGGTTTAGCTAAATCCCACAAATCTGAATCAACACCTTTCGCCTCTTTCTCGGCCCATCCAAATCCACCAACATCACCGACTGATACGTCCCCAACGCCAGCTTTCCATCCACAATCGGCACCGTTTCACTATTCCCCAGCGTCATCGCCATCAAATGCGAGTGCGCATTAATCGGCTCATCCGGTGGCACCTCCCGCAAATGCAAGTCATTGTGCAAGTACCTATCTTGCGGTGGGGCCAGCTTCCGTAGATAGGTCTTAATATCCACCAACAATCTCTCTTCGTCTTCATTCACCGTCAATGCTGTTGTCGTATGACAAGAAAAAACAACAACATGCCCCTGACTCACCCCAGCAGCCTTTACCTTCTCTTGAATCGCCGAGGTAATGTTAACAATATCAATCGCCTCAGTCGTATCAAACACTAGATAGTGAGAAACAATTTGCATTAGTCTAGCAATACCCCTTACAACAACCCTGCCATGAACCCGCCCTATAAAGACCCCACCGTCATTCAGCACGTTCTGGCCAACACGAAGTATATCGCCGTTGTGGGCCACTCCCCTAGACCTGATCGTCCCAGTTACCAAGTGTCTAGCTACATGCGACAGCGAGGGTACATCGCCTACCCAGTCCATCCAATCGCCAAAGAAATCGACGGTCACCGCTGCTACCCCCGTCTGGCTGATGTTCCCGGCCCCATTGACATAGTGAATGTCTTTCGTCGCAGCGAGGTTCTACCCGACCTGTTAGACGAAATCTTGGCCTTAGAAACCATGTCTGATGTTAAATGCCTCTGGACCCAGTTTGACATTTACGACGCCACCGTCGCCCAAACAGCTATCGACCATGGTTGGCAAGTCATCATGGATGCCTGTCTCAAAATCGAATGGCAAAAAATACAGTCATAAAACCACCCGTTCACCCATCTGCACCCGCCACAAATTGTTATAAATCCCCCCCCGAGCAATCAACTCTTCATGAGTCCCCCATTCCGCCAACTGCCCCTGATCCATCACATAAATACAATGGGCATTTCGCACCGTTGAGAGACGATGAGCGATCGCAATAGTCGTGCGATCGCACGTAATCTTCTCCAACGACCGCTGAATCGCCGCCTCTGTCTCGTTATCCACTGCTGACGTCGCCTCATCCAAAATCAAAATCGGCGGATCTTTCAACAACGCACGAGCAATCGCCAAACGCTGCCGCTGCCCACCAGAAAGCTTCTGCCCCCGCTCACCCACAACAGTGTCATAACCCTGGGGTAACAGCTCAATAAACCCATGGGCTTCTGCCAGCCTGGCCGCCTTCTCAATCTCATCAGCGGTGGCACTAAAACTACCGTAGGCAATATTCTCCGCCACTGTTCCATGAAACAAAAACACATCCTGACTAACCAACCCAATGGCCCGACGCACATCATCCAGATGCAGCTGTCTGAGATCGTGACCATCCAGAGTAATCTGCCCGTCACTAATCTCGTAAAACCTGAGTAATAGCTTGACCAACGTACTCTTCCCAGACCCCGTCGCGCCAACAATCGCCGTTGTCTTACCCGCTGGCACCTTTAGTGTCAGATGTTGTACTACCGGCAAGCGATCGCGATAGGCAAAGGTAACATCTTTAAATGCAATCTCTCCTTGCACATTACTCACCGGCAACCGATAGTCACCAGGCCGAATAGCCACAGGCGTATCTAGTAAATCCATCACCCGATCAATAGAGGCCATTGCCCGACGATATTGGTCCAGGGTTTCCCCCAATCGGGTGAGGGGCCACAGCAATCGTTGGGTAAGAAACACCAGCACACTGTAGGTACCCACGGCTAAATTGCCAGCTACCGCTTCTAAGCCGCCATAAAGCAGTGTGGCCGTAAACCCCACCAAAATTAAAATGCGAATCAGGGGAATAAACGCAGAACTCAATGCAATTGCCTGGCGATTACTCTGGCGATAGGCTTCACTATCTTGGGCCACTCGCTGATATTCATAGGGTTCAGCGGTATAGCTTTTAATCGTGGCAATGCCTGTCAGATTGTTTGCTAATCGACCATTAAGCAGTCCCACCCGTTCACGTACATCGGCATAGCGAGGGGCCAGGTACTTTTGGAATGAGATCGCACCCCACACAATAAATGGCATGGGAAACATCGCCATCCATGCCACCTTAGGTGCCATTACAAAAAAGGCCCCGCCAATTAGCAAGACGGTTGTTACCACCTGCAGTACCTCGTTGGCCCCACGGTCGAGAAACCGCTCTAGCTGGTTAATATCATCATTGAGGATAGACATTAATCCACCGGAACTGCGCTCTTCAAAAAATGCCAGCTCTAACGATTGCAGGTGGGCATAGGCATCTAATCGCAAATCATGCTGAATGGACTGGGCCAAATTTCGCCACATCCAGTTGTAGACATACTCAAATGCTGACTCTAAAGCCCAAACAATGACCGTCAGTACCGACAGCCACACAAATTGCCCACGAATGCTTGATACTCCCCAGTTTGCGATGAGCGAATCCTGCTGTTTAACCACCACATCAACGGCTAAGCCAATCAGCACTGGAGGCGCTAAGTCGAATAGCTTATTCAAAATCGAAGCCAGACTCGCCAGCCAAATTCGACGACGGTAACGATGGCCATAGGTCAATAGGCGCTGAAGTGGGTAGGTCATAGCCCCTGGTAAATAGAGATACATACGTAAGCCCATGGGCTAATACGCAATTGTCTACATTGTGAACGAATGCTACTAACAATGGCTTAATGCCGTCATCAAAATCCCTGAAATGCTTGACTAATCAAGACTCCTCGCCACCACACCAATTATTCGCTTTGACAACTGCACTACAGGCTTGCGTGAAATCTCTTAATGATGTCCTGATTACATCAATGAGTGCGTGTAAACATACGTAGTTTTACGCATATTCTGAGTGATTTTGATCAACCCTTTAAATGGCTCTAACCCTTCTGCATAAAACGGTTGAGTAATTTTAAGGCCGTTGATTTAAATCAATTACCTCATCGATTTATTAGGTATATCCACTGCTATCCCATTCGCTAAAAACAGGTAACGTTATCGCCATATCAAAATTTCTTTATTGTGCCAACGACTATGGAAATTCCATTTTCAATTCGTTATAACAACATCAAATTAAAAGTAGAACGCCTTTATAAAACCTCCGATCAGCCTGGGAAGAGTCTATTTCCAGGTATTGAGGATCTATCCTTTAACCTTAAAGGGGGGGAATGTGTTCACCTTAAAAGTCCTGGGCCATGGGTGAATACGCTGCTCTTAAATGCTCTGGCAGGTCGCACTCGCATTGACGCCGGGGCGATTTGGGTTGAGCATCAAAGGCAATGGTTAAACCTGCCTCAACTCTCTGCGCGCCAAATGGGCCAGATCCAAACCCAGACCATTGGCTATTTTCCCCGTAGTGAAACCCTAAAATCTCATCTCAGCGTTTTAGACTGTATTCTGGCTAAATTTCTGGACCTTGAGTTTTCCCGGGCAGATGCTGACAGGCAATGCCGTCGAGTTTTAGACTGGCTAGGTATATCACGACGACTATGGGATAAGCCCCTGGCAGACTTACCCATGACTACGCTGCATCAAGTTAATCTAGCGTGCACATTTGCCGTAGACTACGCCATCATTGTTTTTGAGCCACCCATCAGTCAGCTAGATCAGGCCAATCAGGCACTTCTGTTAGAGCTGATTGGCTATCGCAAGGAAAAAGGCACCTGCTTTATTGGCCGGTTTGATCAAGCTGAGGTACGAGGACGGGTGTGCGATCGCAACCTCTGTATCCAGGTCCCTACGCCTACGTCTGTCGTACCCTCTACTCGCACACCAGCCAAGGCTCCCACGTTAATTCCCATCGGCATCCCTACTGACGTAGCAGTAAGTAGTAAAGCTGCCCACTCGTATTAATCAGTCCCGCCTGCTGGCCGGCCCTATCTCCGGTGCCCACAAAAATATCCACCCGGCCCGGCCCTCGAATGGCCCCGCCAGTATCTTGATCTAACACAAATCGATTGACCGCCATCGACTGCCAATTATCGGCTGTTGTTGATACAGGCAGCTCCAAACTGATCAATGCTAACGCCCCCGGTGGCATCAAGGTTTTATCCGTAGCAATAGAGCGCCCCGCCGTGACTGGTACATTTAGATTGCCAATGGGCGGTGAGCCCCCAGTTGCCTTAAAAAATACAAACCGATCATTGCGCGGCAAATAGCTATCGAGAGCCTCTGGATTCTGCTCAAAATAGTCAATCAGCACTGGCAAGGACAAATCCTCTTCCGCCACAATGCCATCTTCAATCAAGGCTCGGCCAATGCTGGTGTAAGGATATTCCGTACGCCCGGCATAGCCCACCGACATGACGTCACCATCGGTCAACTGCAACCGGGCCGAGCCCTGCACCTGTACTAAAAAGGCCTCCAGTCGATTCCGTAACCAAACAAGTTCTAGGCCAGCTAATGTTCCTTGATCTCCCTGCAGGCCGTCAGTTCCCTCTAACTCTGTGCGGGTAGGGTGTGGCAATGGCCAGTCATCAAGATCAGCCGGTTCACCATAGAGCGGGTAGCGATACTCGGCTGTCGGTACAGCACTAGCACTGTAGGTGGGCTCAAAATATCCGGTGAACTCGACTCGACCGTCGCCGTCGTTCCCCACCGATCGATAAAGCTCAAACTCTTGATTAACAGACTGCTGTAGCTGCTGAGCCGAATGACTGGTGGCCACCAAGTGACGAAACCTAACCAGGCTACGCTGCACCCGTTCACGGGTCACTCCCGCTAACGGATAGGCCTCGTAAGCCATCACCGCAGCTTCGGTAGCTAGATAGTCCAAACTGTAATCAATGGCCTGCAGCAATAACGCTCGATCTTGACCAAATTGAGCATCGTAGCCCAAGCAACCCTGGTCTACAAACTCGACATGACAATTCACCAGATCTAGCGGAAACGCAACAGCCGATAACGGACAAAGGGTCAACGCAGCTGCTGCCAGCGTCGTCTGTAGCTTCCAACCTCTGTAAGCCATCACTTACCGATCTAAAAACGCTCCACGCTAGAGCTAAATTGTGGCTCTACTCGAATGGCAATCAGACGAGAAGGACGAATCACCATATATTCGCCAGGATTAATGTCGGGTAACGGCACCTTAATAAAGTCGTCGGAGGAAGACTTAGGCATTAGGTCGTTGCTATACCACTTTTGAAAATCTTGGATTGATGAAAACCTCACTTCCTCATGATGGCCGCCATCAAAAAGCATGTGGACAATAAATTCGCTTGGTTTCCTGGGCATATCTGCTCGCCAATTTAGTCATCGACCTATTATGGCCCCCGAACTGTCAAAAAGTTGCATCTAGTTCATCTTTTATTGAATTTTAGTAGCCAGGCAGTAGGGGCATTGCTTGCAATGCCTTGCGGACTTACGGTGCGATCGCACTGCCCATTACCAACTTTCTGCCATATAGCCGAGAGAAATCTGCCAATTTCAGCCAAACTTCCCAATTTCTTTCAAACAAACAATACGAATACTTACAAAGTGGCAGGCGATATTCTTAGCATTTGCAAGATGACGATAAACTGCTATCTGTCATCAGCGACCTATACGTTAGGTGTCTGCATGACCTATGTCCTAACTCACAGGGTTCCAGTAGAAAATCTAATCCTTACTCTTCCTGTGGTTATAGGGCTAGCGCTACAGTTTCTACTTCTGTTGTCTAGAAGCACTCCCTGAATCCCATGTTGCGTAAAGTTTCCATAGCCATCGGCGCTCTTTTGCTCGTTGGATTGCTAGCTGTGGGTGGCTGTCAGCTAACCCAACTCAAAGCATCCCAACCCAGCGATAATGCTAAATGGGAGCAAATTGAAGAACAGACACCTGCCGTCGACGTTGATAAAAAGGCCATCATCGATGGCGGTGAATTCAATAAGTTCTTCCCTGTTGCTGATGGATATGAACGGGTCTACACCCAAGAGAAAGAGGGCTTTGCTGAAGCCAAAATTAAGCAAGATGGCAATACCGTAGCCATGGTATCGGTATCTGATACTGCTTCTAACCCCAGCGCTGTCAACAAGTATCAAAACAGTCAGCGGTCTTTGGCAGGTTATCCGTTGGCAGAAGTCGGTAGCACTGCCACCAGCATACTTGTGGCCGATCGTCTTCAGGTCAAAGTGCTTTCCCGAGATAGTGAATTTACACCAGCCGATCGTGAAGCCTGGCTGGAAAAGTTTGATCTAGCCGGACTCTCCAAACTCGTCAATTAATTTCGTCATATCGCCTGCGCCATCAAATGAGGATATCAATAATATGAGCAAGTCGATCTATGAGCTAGTTAACGAGTTACCCCAGAAAAACCTGACGGTTTTTTCTCTCCGTTCCCTTGACAAAATTCTTCCTGGAGAATGGGAAAATATTGTGGGGTTTGAAAATACTATCCGTCAGGTTACAGGTGAAAGTGATGCCGCTCTGATTGAGCAAATCGGAGCCCGTGCTATTCAACTCTATAACGACAAATCTGAAGGCTATCAGCGGGCCATGTGGCTCTACCAAACCATTGACTCCACAGGAAGATTATTGGGACAGGCCGCTTTAGCAGGCAAAGTGACTGAAAATGTACCTTTCTTGTCAATCGTGAATCGCCTCACCCCTAAACCTGAAAAAGCCCAGACCATTGATCTATGTACAAAGTTAGTCACAGAAATTGTGGCTTTCTGCAAAATCAACGGAATTCCTGGTGATAGCGTTGGTGACTTTGTGAAAGCCCTGGGTGACTACGGTGGCGAATCGTTAATCCGGATGGCCGCCCTGGTATGTTTTGACGGTCTTATCCCCCTAGGCCCCAATTTTATTAAGCAGACTGAAACCGTAATAGGCAATTTGACCCCTAAGGACCTGGACAGTAATCCCGCATTTAAGGCTGTCAAAGAAGCGATTCCTGGTAGTAAAACTGACGATCAGCTTACCTTTATCGGGTCTAGTTTTGAATCAGTAAAAGACTGGATGGGTGACTTTGTTGAGTCTAAAGGGATTACGCCTCAAAGCGTGGTGGCTAACCTGAAAACGTTTGTGGATATAGCTGACGATAAAATGGACTATTTTGGTGCATTTCTAGATATTTCCACCAACTACTACGAGCATACAGGTGTGCAAACCCTGACTCGTCGATTGGTTGAGCGTGCTATTGCTGAAATTTAGCTTTTCAACAAAGTATGGCAATTGTAAAAAATGTCCTGGGTGAAAATTTGCAGCTATGCTGCACTAGCCCAATGACAGGATTTTATCGCGATGGTACCTGCAATACTGGGCCAAACGATATGGGGGTTCACGTTATCTGTGCTGAGATGACTGCAGGTTTTCTAGCCTACACCAAAGCCCAAGGTAATGATTTGAGCACCCCCATGCCCATTTATCAGTTTCCTGGTCTTAAGCCGGGTGATCGCTGGTGCCTATGTGCCAGTCGTTGGAAAGAAGCCCATGATGCTGGTGTGGCTCCAAATGTGGTGCTAGCTGCTACCCATGAAGCGGCCTTGGGCACAGTGTCTCTTGATCTACTTCAACAGTACGCCACTACTGATTAGGTTGCACTAACCACCACTGACAGGGGGAATCAGCACTACTTCATCCCCATCGGTTAGGGACGTATCGGCCTCAACAAATTGTAGGTTGATGCCAAATCGGGTTAACTCCTGCCAGCGTCTGAGCTCAGGGTGTTGATCGTAGATGAGATCGCACAGTTCCCTAACCGTTGTCCCGGTTGGCAACGTCATCACCATTTCAGGACAACCCAAAACATCCTGATACACCGCAAACAATTTCAAGGTAATAGAAATCATGAACTTAGTAGACCCTCAAGGTTTATTTTAGGGTTTGCAGCTTAATAAAAAGGAGTCGCTCTTTTTCGCCCTTACTCTTTATATACCTAACCCAAATTTCTAAACTTGAGGCAATACTAAACTAATTCAACGGCGCATTAAAGACTGCATTTGCCAGCGTATCTAACAATAGCTGTTCGCGATAAGGCTTCGAGAAATAAGCATTTGCCCCAAGCTTCATGGCCAATTGGCGGTGCTTTTCACCTGTACGGGATGTCAACATCGTAATCGGAATATTGGAGCAGCGCTCATGGGATCGTAGTTTAGCTAAGAAACCATACCCATCTAAACGTGGCATTTCAATGTCACAGACAATGGCATTAATATCAAGGCCAGCATTAAGTTTTTCCAGAGCATCCAACCCATCCTTAGCCTGGGTTACCCGGTAGCCTTGCTTTTCGAGCGTAAGCGCCAGCAACCGTCGCACATTAACCGAGTCATCTACCACCATAATTGTGGGTTGTTGTTTAGACGTATTAACACTCACATTTGGTTGCAGATCACTTAGCTTGCCACTGAGCAGAGGATTGCCATAAAGAACTGACGCTTCTTTAATATTTGAACCTTCACAACTCAATACCCATCGAATAAATTCTGGGGCATTAAGCAGGGGCACCACCTGACCATCACCAAAGATAGTACAGTTGTTAAACCCTGCTGGCATCGAGACATTTCCTTCAACCCGACGCAATGCCACTTCTTGGTCTCCCCAAGAGCGCTCAATCTGCAGTCCAAACTGTTGTTCGTTATAACGGAAAACCAAGACTGTCGGCACCGTTACATTGGGACTCATCTCTAAACTTTCAATGTGACGGGCACAGTTAAATGCCAACCACTTGGCCATGCGAATCAATCGAACAGGCGCACCATGACGGGTAAACATTTCGCGACCGTCATCGTTGTACACTTCGTCATCGGCAACTACCGTGATTTCCTGAAGGTTATCCGTTGGGATAGCCATGGGTAAACGGTTGCTCTCTGCCAACAACACCCTGGTAACAGCAAGGGTATAGGGGACGGAAATAGTAAATGTTGAACCTTGACCAGCTTGGGTAGACACACTAATATCACCCCGAATGTCTTCGAGGTTGGTGCGTACTACATCCATGCCTACACCACGACCAGATAACGTAGTCACTTGATTGGCCGTACTAAAGCCTGGCTCAAAAATTAGTGAGAGTAAATCAGTTTCGCTAGCATTAGCCAGCAATGACTCATCTAATCCCATTTCCTTTGCACGGGAACGGATTTTTTCCAAGGGGATGCCCCGGCCATCATCACGAATCGTAATGATGGTTCGGTTACTGCGATGTTGAGCCGCAATCGTAATTGTCCCTTGCTCAGTTTTGCCAGCTGCTAAACGTTCTTCTGGAGCCTCAATGCCATGGTCAAATGCATTACGCATGATATGCATTAGGGGATCGTTTAGAGACTCTAAAATGTTACGGTCCACCAGAGTCTTATCACCTTCAACCTTAAGTTCTACAGGCTTATTAAATTCTAGTGATAGCTCACGCAATGCCCGTGGAAAGCGATTCGTAATGTCCGATAGCGGACGCATCCGCAACTGGTTAAGGTTACGCTGCAGCTGCCTGGTAGTGCGCTGCAGGTTACGAGAGGATTGTTCTGCTATGTCAACACTAATCTCAATGTCATCAGCGACTTCTCGTAACCTGATTGCCGTTTCCATCATGTCACGGAAGGGCAGATGACGCTCATCATAGCGATCCATCTCCAGGGAATCAAACCCGGAAACAATAGCGCTATTACCAAAGCTTTCATGCACAGATAGAGTGGCTACGCCATTCCCCGCACTGCTAGTGGCTGGAAGCATCAGCTGATTGTCACTGGCAGTCTTGTCATAGACATCTCGTAAATCTTGTTCTGAATCTTCTAAAGAACGTAGGCGCTCGTGAAGTAGCTTCACCAACGATCTCAATCGTTTAACTTCACTATCAAGGCGATGGCGTTCAATGGTTAGGTCACCAAAGTAATCGTTGAGTTCATTAAGCTTCCGTACTGAAACTCGCACGGTGGTATCTTGAGCCGCATCTGATGCCGCCACTTGAGCATCGGCGCTGGGTTTGCTAGAGAAATGAAATTCCGCTTGGGGTGCTGCGTCTTGCTCTACAGCCGGTGCCTGCGCTTCCACCATGGGTCTAACGGGTTGAACAGAGTCTTCAGGTTTAACCTCAATAGGCTGATTTAACGCAGGTTCAACAAACTCTGTAGACTGGTTCTCTTGCGTTGAATGCGGTTCTGCAGTCGGAAATAACTCTGTTGGTTGAGCAAAAATATCCTGATCAGCGGGTGCATTTTCAGCCTGAGCAAGAATTGTTGCCCAGTCATCTTCCTCCGTAGCCTGACCTAAATCTAAGATAGGTTCATCAACAGCCTGTTGCAGCTCACCATCCGGAAGCGTTTCGTCAACAAACAGATCTGAAGGCGCTGCAGCTACCTCAAAACTTAACCCTGACAGAGCCATAGGTAATTGATCAACTTGCCCAGCTAAAATTAAGCTTTGAGATTGTCTCCAGTCAGTTAACGCGGCTTGGGCAACTTCCATGACTTGCTCATCATTGGCCGTATGTATGGCGCGTT
This sequence comes from Leptolyngbyaceae cyanobacterium MAG.088, assembly GCA_019634055.1. Taxonomy (GTDB): domain Bacteria; phylum Cyanobacteriota; class Cyanobacteriia; order Phormidesmidales; family Phormidesmidaceae; genus Leptothoe. The sequence goes on along the minus strand of JAHQVZ010000076.1, from coordinate 12,792 downwards.
CAACTGACAGACATAGCTCTCCAAAAGCAGGGAGCTGTAGCATATCGCCCAACCCTCCGAGTTCCTGAGCTAAAATATCGACCTCTTCACGCAGCTGCGGCGTCTGGTTAGATATCGCTGCTTCTAATCGGTTTAAACAGCCTTCAACCTCAGTACTAAATAAAACTGGAATAATATCTTGGTTTTCATCCGATGAGAGTAGGATGTTTTCATCCTCTGGCTCAGTCTCTCCTAAAATCTCATAAAGTTGTTCGAATATAGGCATGGCTGTACCGCCTAGCCATAGCTCATCGGGACTAGTCTGAGTGCGATCGCACTCAATTACTCGGCGTAAAACATCTACTGCCGAGAGTAACAATCGCTCTAAGTTATCATCGACTACCAGACCATCGCGCTGGACCTTTAGCACTTTTAGTGAGTCCTCAAGTCGATGGGAAAAGTCACTTAGTAACGAGTATCCCATCATGGCAGCGCCACCCTTTATCGAATGGGAAGAGCGCAAAGCTGCATCAATATCATTGCGCAGCACACCTTTTTGTGCCAAGTCCAACAAGGCCCCATCCAAGGTCTGTAGATACTCATCCGCTTCGTCTAGGAACTGAAGCTTAATTTCAAGTTCTTTATCAACCGCCATGATGTTGCACCTATTGGATACCTGCCTTATATGACTACCTATCGATCAATGCTAATGTAAGCCCTTGTCAAACCAAAAATATGTTATTACCCCTGAGGTTCAGAGAAAGCGTTATCGTCCACCTTAAACGCAGCCATAGACGTCTCAAGATCTTTGGCCACCGCTACAGTCTGTTGTAGGGCTTCTGAAACTGTTCTAGAAGACGTTGAGGTACGCTCAGACACCATTGAAATTTCTTGCATCAGTGTGGATACATTGGCGGCTGTTTCCACCTGAGAAACCGTAGCTGCGGAAATTGTCTGTACCAACGCATCAATTTGTTGAGACACCTCTACCATGCGAGCCAAGCTTTGCTTGGCTTCATCCACACGACGGGTTCCTTCAACAACCTGAGATGTACTACTTTCAATAGCATCTACCACATCAGCAGTCTCTCGCTGAATACTATCAACAATGCGCTCAATGTCTTGAGTCGCCGCTGCTGAGCGAGCGGCTAACTCACCAACTTCTTCAGCAACCGCTGCAAAACCCTGACCTTCTTCACCAGCACGAGCTGCTTCAATACCAGCATTAATCGCCAATAAATTTGTCTGGGTTGCAATTTGATTGATTAAAGAAACAACCTTAGAAATCTGTTGAGAAGACTCGCCCAAACGCTTCACCTTCTTAGCTGTTTCACCCACAGTTGATCTGAGTTGCAATATATTTTGTACCGTCAGATCCATAGCGACGCCGCCATCTTCAGCCGTCTGTGAAGCCTCACGAGCAACAACAGCCGCCTGTTGAGCTCGATCGGCCGCTTGGGTAATTGCCATTGTCATGACTTCTACAGAATCAAGCGTTTGAGTCGTACGCTCTGCTTGTTTCAAGGCATCTTCAGCCAGTACATTCATAGCTACCTCGTTAGACCCTAGTGATGTATTTACCTGGACCGCCGAAGTTTTTACTTGAGTAACAATCTGTCGTAAGCTCTCAATAATCGCGTTAAAGAAGTCGGCAACCGTACCAAGCTCCCCTGCCGAAACATCAGCTCGAACTGTCAAATCACCGCGTGCAGCTCCTTCTACATCATCTAAGAGACCAAGCAATTCCATTTGAAGAGTTTCTTGACGCTGTCTTCGTTCTTCAGATAGAGCCTCTGCCTCTAGCTGTGCTTGTTGCTTCTGGTTAAACAAACTAATTTGCTCAACAGATAACCCAACCTGTAAAGCAGCCTGCTTGAAGAAACTAATATCTAGTTCACTCCAATCCCTAGCGCTTGAGCATTGATGAGCCACAAGTAGTCCGATCAAATTACCATTACTTACAATCGGTGCAACCAAGTTGGCTTTAACCTCAAAGGGTTTTAACTGACCAAGATGACACTCAGTTAAACCTGCATCAAAAATATTGTTAGTTGCCTGGATGCGCCCTTGGCGATACTGCTCAACATATCCATCTGCAAAACAAGGATCGGTAATATTAGTGCCCAAAGCAGCAGGCCATCCCATACCCACAGACTCAGAGACAATTTGACCACTCCAATCCTGATTAAAACGATAAACGATCACACGATCTGTCTCTATCGCTTTACGAACATCATTGACGGCAATACTATACAAACGCTCTTCATCAATGTTGTTGTTGCGCAGATCACTCGTCAAACTAGCCAACTGGTTTGCCCGTTCGGCTGCTAGAGTCTGCACACTCGCTTGATCCATCAGTGTCCCTTCAGAACGGACAACTGTACTTGTTAAGTCATTAAACGCAGTTGCCAACTGACCCACTTCGTCCCTGGCAAAAACATCGGCCTTAACCTGACGGTCGCCTTTAGCAAAGCCTTCAGTCGCTTGCTGCAGGCGTCTAATGGGCCTCGCAATTGAACGTCCTAATAGGTTAGCTAAACCGATGTCAACCAAAATGGCTAATAATGCGATCAGAAACTGTATCTGTAAACTCCTATTAATCAATTGCTGGAGCTTTGCTTCCGACGTACCGCGAACTAAAATTCCAATGGGTTCACCATTGATATCCTCTAAGGCTCTTGCAGACATGGCATAGGCTTCACCATCATTTTCGACAAGACGCTGAGAAACCACGTCACCTTGATTTTGTATAGCAAGGGTCAACAGGTTCTGATCATAAATTTCTTCACCAAATTCAATTTCAGTTGCTCCCTCATCCAAATCAGCAGAGGCCGCTAATTGAAAATTTTCAGTATCATCACCGAGGTAGATAGCGCCATAGCCAGTGCCAAACGCTTGCACATTACCCTCAACAATGGCCGTTTTACCATTGACTACATCACCCGCAATCAATACTCCAACTAACCGATCTGTTTGGTTCTGAGAAAATACAGGTGTTGCGACGTAGCGAATGAGGGCTTTATCTCCATCTGTCGATAGTTCAATACCTTGGCGTTGTAACTCACTACGGTCAACTAAACCATTAACTTTCAGTTGCTTCCGCTCGTTCACAACACGAGAAACTAAACCATAGGGATCAAACTCTTCTCCAGTGCGATCAGTCTGAGCATTGGCTATTATTTTGCCATTAACACCAATTAGTGTGGCGTATTCAATATCTCGGGCTTCAATCTCTCCTTGTAAAATCTCACGAACAATTGCTCGCTGATTGTTCTCAATATCAGCATTATTTGCAATTCCTTCAGCCAAGTTTACAATTGCCGTATTCTCTGACTGGCCGCGAAAACCAAACCCCATCTGGTTGATTTTGATGTTGTATTGAATGTCCGTAACTGTTAGCTCAGCCTCAGCTTGCTTCAATAACTGCTGACGGGCACCACTAATAATTAAAAGAGACCCGGCTCCGACTAAACCAATAACTGAAATAACCTCCGATGAGATCAAACCGATTAGCTGCTTACTACTAACAGGTAAATCATAAAACCACTGCCATAAACCACTACCGCGCGAGACAGTCAGATTTTCGGGCGCATAGCGCTTACTACCTTTGGTATACTTAACTCCTCGGTAAGATAAAGCTGGAGTCACTGGTGTGTCCGAAACAGTCTCTGGACCAGAACTGGCTGGAACGGATGTCGACGTATTTTTACGACTCACAGAAGCAATCTCTTCTAACTGAGCTGTCAGTTCTAAACTTGGATTTTGGTTAGTCGTGTTTTCTAATCCGTTGCCATTATCCTGAATACCATCCACAGAGTTCACTACAGCACCTTCCAATACGCGATCATTTTCAGCATTATCTTCTTGAGTAGGAATATCTTCCATCGCATCTACCTCAGAGTTGGGCTCAGCGTTTGAGTTTGTACCAACATCCATAGCCATAAGATTTTCCCTTTAGATAGCATTTCAATAAGAATTCGTGGCAAGGCTAAAGTAAATAGATAATTAATTAAAGCTACTAACTATTTCAATCATGCTGCAAAACTAATCTGTCTGCAGCACTGAAGATTGTAGAAGAGCTTCAACGTCTAATATAAAAATAGTTTCATCGTTGTGAGTAACGCAGCCAGTCAAGTAAGGTAGAATGATGCTGCTTACATTATTCGGCGGTGGATGAATGGCTTCAGGGGGAAAGCTGATCATTCCATCAATTGCTTGCACCTGTAACGCGAGAGGGGTTGAACGCCCTTGAACAATAATTAGGTTAAATTCTTGGCTATGATTGTCAAGAACAGGCAATCCTAGTAAGCGAACTAAATTGGCCACCCAAAATACTCGCCCACGACGATTAAGTAGCCCCAATAAAGCTGCAGGCATGTTAGGCATGGCCATAACTCGACGTGTTGGTAACACAATAGCCTCCTGAACACTACGTGCAGGAAGCATAGCTACAACATTGGTCGCTAACTGGAATTTCAGAAATGATTTCGCCAGTTTAGGACTGTCTTTTTTTAAGGATAGAGCTGACAAAATGATATCCTAATGAACAATACGAGGGTGAATACTAAAAAAGGTTTTTATAGTACTGATTTAATTACCTTTAACAATTCCTCTCGATTGAAAGGCTTGGTTATATAAGCATCTGCACCCTGCCGCATACCCCATAGCCGGTCAATAGCTTGATCTTTAGACGAACAGATAACAACTGGAACTTTCTCAGTTTCAGGTGAGCGTTTTAAGCTGCGACAAAGCTCAAATCCACTCATGCCAGGCATCACTACATCTGTAACAATCACATTAGGCTGACTCGCGATCGCTTTATCCAGTCCTTCTTTCGCAGTGATAGCATGGATGACACGATACCCTTCCTGCTGTAAATAATGGCTGATTAATTCTCGCTCAGAAGGAGTATCTTCAACAATTAGTACTGTAACCGTTTGAATTACTGTCATTCTATATTCGTTATCCCCTAAATATGTGTTCAGATATCATCAGTTCACAATCATTAGTTCAAAATAGTAACTGTTAAAAGTCTAAGCAATTAAAACAAATGAACTATTGAACCCACTATTATCTAGGGCCCACGGCCGGCAAATGCATAAACACCATCTTTAAGAGTTCTGACTGACTAAACGGCTTAGTCAAATAGCCAGAGGAACGAACTAGCTTCGCTTTCGCTCGATCAATAAACCCTGTATTACCCGTTACCATTACAATAGGCGTGTTTCTAAAACTTGGGTGTCTACGTAAAAGGGAGCAAAGTTCGTACCCATCCAAGTTGGGCATGGTGACATCCAATAAAATTAGATCTGGTCGACAACGCATAACCTGCATCAATGCTTTAACAGGGTCATTGATCGGTACAACATTCAAGCTTTTATCATTCAAAAATTCTTGAATGGCATTTAAAACAGTTGGGCTGTCATCAATACATGCAATTGTATAAACCGCTCTACGCATGTCAGGAGGTGCTGATATGTTAGTGTCGCCATCACCTGACTGAGGAGCAATACCGGCAGTAATTCCTTGAGATATCGGCTTAGAACCTACAAGCCCACCCCTAGCAGTCGACACAGGTGCTAGGGTATTTGATGCAGCAGCTCTTTGCATCATAGGTGCACTGCCAACAGACGGCGATGGTGATGTCAGCAAGCTTTGGCGGCGATTGCGCTGACAAATTTCAACGATGGGACGCAAGTCTAGCTGGCAAAGCACAGGGTACTCGCCGATGTCATCCAGACCCAACAAGTCATAGCTGCCTTCCTGCACAGTCAAAAATGACTCGATTACCTCAATTGCCATGGCCCGAATCAAATTGCTCGCCTGGTCGGCTGTCAAATGAGACTGCTCCACCAACCAGCTAATTGCCTGATAATCTGGCGTCAGGGGAGCTTGCTTAGGTGACTGTTCAAACATCAACCGCAGCTGAACGCGAACAGCACCGACTAGACTTGAAACCTCATTGCTTAAGCCCTGAAGATGGCGATCTAGGCGATCAAACGGGGCATTTGTGTCCGTGGCAAAGTTAAGCTTGCCTTGGCTCAAGAAAAGCGACCATGAGTTAGTCCCCGAGTACAACTTGAAGTGACCACTCACCTGCCGACTGATCAGCTGAGCTAAAAAGCTTAGAGGATGTAACTTCTGGGTTGCACCATAACCCACAATCGAACGACTGTTCATAATTGGATATTTAACGATACAGCAAAAAGCCAAAACCCCTGCGGGCTAAAATAAGACCAATGCAATGGGAGTATCCCTATTACAAGCGGTCATGAATAGATATATAAACTCTCGACTCAATAACCATACAAATGGTTTCTTCCTTGTAAAAAAATAGTTCTATGTAGGAATAGAACTATTCCTATTCATTATCCTCACTATGAAGAAATTCCACTACTTACCCCATGGTCCGGACCATCTACCTAGACGACTTACAACTACAACTAAACATTCACCAAAATTTTAACCATCTTAAAATAAGTAACTACATCAAACGCTACAGGAATGCTAAACCGTAGGTTTATACACCTTAATCTTAATCTGAGAATACCAGTAAAATTAAGTATCCCAAAATAAAGCCTTGGTAAAAAATTAAGCACTCAAGATATATCTATTATTCCCTAATTTCTAAGATGGCAGGACATTATTCAATGGCATAGCAATGGCTAGCCGTTGCCATCAAATGTAAAGAGTTTAGGCAATGACTTTATTATAAGTCTCTTAATAAATAGGCTTAGGCAATTTGTCTCAGCAGCATTTTAATTTGGTTCTGTTGCTGTTGATCTAGGGAAATGGGAAACGATAGCTCAAGTGCTACACGATAGTCTGATAGTTGATTAGGCGTTCCATTAGCTGCTGCTGAACTTGCTCCATTGTAGACAGCAGATAGTTTAGGCACTAACTCAAGTCGTTCAACTTGAGCCATCAAATCGTAGGAATGAACGCTATCAACTTGAGGATAGACTTGAAGATGTAGTAAAGGTTGGTTATCTTGCAACGCGATGGCAGCTGTACTGGCATCGCCCAGCAACTCCAGACGCATATCCCTTGAGCCAAGCTCGGTAATCATTGCAGCTTGAACATAGCTACCCCAGCCTTTCCATCGAATGTCACTCATCACCTCTACTTGTTTGCGCATTTTAGTGCTATTAGCAGGATGAAATTCTTGGAACGCTCGCTGCAAACTCAGCAGAATAAAGCTAAGCGACCGCCATGGATTATCGGTATTTTCACGATCTTGAGAGTACCATTTGCGCACGTCTGAGAAAATGACGGTGGTTAGATCATCGTGCTGCGACTGAGTCATATCGACAAAGTTAATGGCCAACTTGGTTTGTAGTAAATCGGTCGCTGTGGCTCTAATAATTTCTGCATTTAGCAATGCCACTGCACCATAGTCACCAAATAGCTCAATTTCTACTTGGTCGGAAACATTGGGCCATATGTCGAGTAAAACCTGGGTTCCTGTTTCACTGACATCGATGGTTGTGCCTTCCCAAACTTGACCATCATCACTGTACACCCGAGCAATTAATTCCCGGGGTAATCGATGTGATTGACGGAGCTGAGGTTGCTCAAATGCAACTAGGCAGGCTGCCAATACCAGTACTAGGTTAAATACACACCACAGTGTGTTAATCAGTACGGCTTGCGCGTCTACAGGACTCAGAACTAACCAGATGGGCACCGTTAACAGTGATGCGGCTGTAATCGCGCCCAAAACAACGAGATAGCGAACACTATCGATATCGAAATTACGAGATTCTACAGAGGTTCCTTTGTCAGTAACGTTAAATGACCCTAAATTTGGATTGATTAATGCTAGTAACGTTACAATGCCTGCCTGGAATGACATGGCAAATTCATAGATCTCATTCCAGAAGGAAAATCTTACGTGTTTATAGGAAACATGATTGGCATGCATCGACAGCACAATGTGTGGCAATGCATAGAACAATGTCTCGATACCTAGACCTTTTACGGGGTTAATGCCAAATAGTAAAAATAGGTTAGGGGCGATGGCGTACATCAACCGGGGAAAGCCAAAAAAGAAGTGGGAAGTGGCACTAAAGTAGCAGAACCTTTGGGATAAACGAAGATTGAGTTTGCGATTGAAAAGCGGATTTTCAATTCGCAGAATTTGAGCCATTCCCCTGGCCCAACGAACTTGCTGGCCCACGTATGAGGAAAATTTCTCAGGAGCCAAACCGGCTACCATAATTTTGTCGTAGTAGACGGTGCGATAGCCTAACGAATGTAATCGCAATGATGTGTGGCAATCTTCAGTTACTGTTTCAGTGGCAATGCCGCCAATATCCAGTAGATATTGACGACGAATTACTGCAGCAGATCCGCAGAAAAAGGCTGCGTTCCAAAAGTCATTGCCTTTTTGCAACACTTTATAGAACAGTTCATTACCGACGGGAATTTGACCTTTGGTAAGTAGATTTCGTTCAAACGGATCAGGATTGTAGAACCAGTGGGGTGTCTGCACTAAGGCCACTTTCTTGTCGAAGAAGAACCCAATTGTCTCTTGCAAAAAGCCTCGAACAGGTATGTGATCACAATCTAGGATCAGTACTAGTTGACCATCGGTTTTGTCTAGAGCTGTATTAATGTTGCCAGCCTTTGCATGATCGTTGTTATCACGGGTGTACATGGTACAGCCTAGTTCTTCACACATAGCCCTTAAGGCTAGGCGACGCTCTCGATATTTTTCGGCACGGCCATCGTCTAATACATAGATGACTTTTTTATCGTCTGGGTAATCAATATTTAGGGCTCCCAATACCGTTTTACGTACGATTGCAACATCTTCGTTATAGGTAGGAATATAAATATCTACCTTAGGCCATTGCTCTTGGGGCCAATGATCGAGGGGAATTGATTTGCGATCGCGAATCCTTAAGGTCTGAAAATAGGAAAGCAGTAATGTCGCGATCGCATAGAGCTCTGCTACGAATAGCAAAATCGAAAAGAAGCCATCCAACCAGGAATCTACGTTAAGCGTGTAATTAGAACGGTAGTACAGATACCGTAATGTGGTAATCGTACTTACGGCCACCAACAGTAAATGTAGATATTCACTAACACGCTGACTTGTTTGGCGATCTTCGAGGCGCAATAGTACTTGACCAAAGCCAAGGAGTGCTAACGCAACGAAACCCTGTTGCAAAATTGTTGGACGCGCCGTCATGATTGGCCAGGCAAATGTAGTTAAACACAGCGCCAAAACCAACAACTGTTGTTTATTGAGCCATTGCAAACTACGGTCAAACCAAGCTGGGAGCGTAATAATTAGAAACTCAATCAGTAAGGGCCGAACCTGTTTGGATAAATAGGTTTCAACTACCTGCTTAAGATCTTTTAAGCGGTGCGTCATTAATATTCGTTCTGCCATAGTTATAGTTCTCCTGACGCAGATGGATCACTCATGACGCCTGGTGAGGCGGTAAGCGTATCATTACGCTTTAAGTAGGCTTGGATAACTCCATAAAGCAACAGCGAGAGCACAATGATGCCAGGAATCAAGAAAAACCAATTACCTTGAATAACGGTAATAACTTTTTGAAGCGTGCCTTCTTCTTGCACATCTCGTTGGGCAGAGCGTTGCAAAAATTCCAAATTGTAAGCATTCTCATCATAGGGAGAGGGCGTTTCATCGTTAGCACTAATTAACGCCGTATCACCTTGCAATTGGAAAAATAAAGAATCCAGTCTTAAGAGATCACTTAGTTGCTTTAGTCCATCATCACTTTGAGCTGTCAGCGTAAGCAGAACTCGCGAGTCATTCCAAGGAGACAACTGTTGCTGAAGAACTCCTTCAGCATCAGGTAATGTTTGCACTTGACTATCTCCCCATTGACGGCCCCCCTCCTTGAGATTAAAATCTGCAGCTTCAAGGGCTTCAGGTAAGGGAAATTGTGATCTCAAACCAATTGCGATTAAATGTTCTGATTCCTGAATTTCTGGTGTTAGCTGACTAACTGGATAAACCTTAAGCTGTACCGCTTCTGACCGGCTCAATCGACCTAGTCGCTCACTTAGCTCCAGTAAGACTGATAACTCGGTCATACTCGGTTTGTTGGGAACAACAATGGCAGTACGGGACAAATCTTGAGGGGATGCAAATGGATACCCTGCTTTGAGTAGATTCAGGTCCGGCAATTTTGCTACCTGTTGACGATTCAAATTAAAGGAACTATCGCTATGAATGGTTCCCCATAGCTGGTGGTCCGTAACTCGACTACAGGAACGGCGCTCCCGTGGGTCAAACCTCAAGTACACTTTCAGGCGTGACTGAGGTGTAATGTGTTGTTCTGGCAGCTCGACTTTTAGGGTGGCGCGGCGTTTTCCATCAATTGAGTCGAGACGCCGACCTGCCACTGTAATACCGTCAAGCTGAACTTCGACTAGAGATGTTAATGGGTTTACCTGAGGACCATAGGTATAGCGCAAGGTCATTACATTTCCTGGCAGGAAACGGTCATCAGGTAGCGCTTTGAAGTCAAACTCAAACGGTGGTGCATGGGCTCCTCGGATGACCACATCCTCAATCGGCTCATTATTAAAGCCATTGAGATCCCCTAGTTCAAAGTTGTCGGACAAAGGCAAATAGCGAGGCCAATCTCGAATATCAGGTGACTCAATCGCTTCTACATCATTGACTAAAACAACCTGACCAGCCCCAATCTTACGATCCTGAGATTGAGTTAAAAACTGTACTGCCTTATCTACGGCAGTGGGACCATTCCCTGTTGCTACTAAGACAGGAGACTGTTTATCTTCAAGAACAGTCCACATCAAAATACCAGTGTCAGAGGGAATCAGCGTTTGCTTATCGTCTAACCACCGTTTGTTTTTAAGCGTCAGGGGCAGCTCCATTTTTTCTAGCGTCGGCTGCTGAGTGGGGGTTCCAACCACCACTACCCGGTTGCCATCGGCAATATCATCTAATTTTTCAACGAGATCTGTTTCTAGAGGGCGATAATCCGCGATCCGCCCCAAAGAAGTTTGTAACCGTGTAATAGCTGTTAACCAAGCCTGATCTTGATCAGTAGGAACAACATAGTCGATATGATTTGTTTCCAGACTGAGTACGTCGATTAGCGGATAGGGATAGCTATTAAAATCTAGCTGAAAAGGTTCAGCATCGTAGTTAAATACGAGCTTTGAATCGGGTAATATCTCTGTCCAAAGAGATGGATCAAAGGGGTCTTGGGTACATGTGGGGGAATTATTCTGTAAACCAGCAATAATTAGCTCGTTATAGTCTTTGAGAATACGTGTAGGAATATCAAAAACAATTGTGCCAACATCCCCCTGCTTCAGGTTAAGCGGCACACTTCCCACATTATTGTCATTCACAATAATGTTGAGGTTAGAACGAGTAGCGTAAAGAGCCCCAGAATGACGATAGCGCAACAAAATCTTGACAGATTTCACCGACCAGTTTCGTGGTCGAGTAAATCGGAGGCGAGACTCGTTGTAAATACCTTCGAGGCGTAGCCGTGTTCCAACTACAGGACTACGATTAAATTCAAGAATATATTGACTGCCATCTTCCTGTTCTAATTCAGCCAATTGGGCATCCTGGAGAAGATCTCGCCCCACTGTCGCCCCATCTTCATCACGATTGCGACGATCAGCGGCAGTACCTGCTTCTGCTGCATCATCTGCTGCACCTGGTGACGACGTTACCTGAGCCATACTAGGGCTCAATGTTGTCACAATTAGTAGAACAGATAAAAATAGCGAAATAAATAGGCGTTTTCTAATTACCCTTAAAAACACTGCTGTAAGTACTCCCCCCAGATATATACCTAGGTCAAAATATTTAAATTATTAACTGGCTTTTTGCCATTCCAAAAAATATACAAACCCCGATAAGCGCTTAGAAAGCTCTTAAGTCAAGTATTACCCAGCTCAAGAATACTTTGTAAGGATTGAGGTTGTAGCTTATTGATTTACACATAGTTAGTCTTCACCCTGCAGTGGCTGTAAAAGCCAAGTCGTTTTCTTAAGGAATAATGCGTTGGAAACCTTTCTACAAGCTTCCAACTTTAAATATCAGAGGTAATCGGTGGAATCCGGCAAACTTAGATCAAGTTACGGTTTAGATAAAATCACTGTTGTGAGTGTTCTGCATTAATAGCTCAATAGTTGGCACGGATTTCAGATAGTTATAGTGACTGAGAATATGTAAATTTACCTATGAAGGAAGCGTTAAAATACAAACTTTTTTATGTGTTTTGTATGAAAATTATTGGTTCTATTTTTAGGAACACTCCTGTTTATAAAACGCTCTATAGATTACATAATACCTATGTAAAAAATAAAACGTGATTTCAATCACTCATCAGGCTTCGACTATTGTGTTGAAATCGTAGGTGAGATTTTCCTGTTAGCCTAGCAAATTCATCGTAATCGCTTTCTATAGCGATCTTCTATTTATATAAGGTGTTTCTCGCAAGATATACAAGTTTATAGATAAAAACGTAATTGCTACAAGCATTTACAGCTGCTTAAAAAAATATTGTTCTAACGATGGCTGAAAATCTGATGACACATTCTTGTTTTCGTAGTTTAAAGTTGTTTTTCTTGCTGGGTAGTTTAGGTGGGGTGTTGGGGGGCTGTGGTTTTGCTATTGAAACGCCTAATAACCCTATTTTGATCAATCGCTTACCCGTAGCTGACATGAACTTTACTGTGGAGTCAGGCAGAAACAGCTATACCTATGAACTTCAAGGAACAGCCAACTTTCCTAACCAAACTGAATTAAATGTGTTGGCCATGCGACAACTGGCACCTACG